>PMHU01000159.1 GCA_003156795.1 Acidimicrobiaceae bacterium | reverse complement strand
CCCGCCACCAGCTCGGCGCCGGCGAGAGCCGTCGCTTCGGTGTGGGAGAGCAGGTGGGCGACGAGCTCACCGACCGGTTGGCCCGCCGCCTCCTCTGAGACCTCGATGCTCACCGCGAAAGCGGTGACGCGCCCTTTGGTGGAGCCGACGGCAACGCGCGCCAGCTGAGCGGCGGCCTGGGCTCGACTGCGACCTTCAGTGGTGGTGGCGTCGGTCAGGGTAACCAGCTGGATTGGGCGCCCGCCGCTGGCCGCGTGGTCGGCGGCCACTCTGACCCAGGCGGCGTCGGTGTGGATGTGTTCGGCGATNNTGCTCGGCGAGCACCCGCTCCCAACCGTTTGTCCCAATGGTCGTCGGGCGGCCACCGGCGAGCGCCACGACGATGGCGTCTATCGGGCCCGCGGCTGAGACGACGGAGCTCAACGCGTTGGCGGCGTCGCCGAACCCGTGAGCGACCTCGACGCGGTGGGAGGCGATGGACCGCGTGCGGAGGGCGGCCTCGAGTGACGCGGCCAATCCTGGGCGGTCGGTGACTAGAGCACAAGATCGCACGTGCGCCGATGTGAGGTCGTCGGGAGCGGATTCGGCGAAGATCGGCCCGAACCGGGGATTGCTGCCGCCTTGGCTCGCTTGGTAGGTCTCGGCCGTGGCGAACACTCCGGGGATGACGGCTTCGAGAACCCGGGGGAGGGAGACCACCTCGTCGGTGCGCACCACCTCGAGGAGGCGGGGCTCGTCGACCACGGCCGTCTCCGAGCCGCCGGCGAAGATGACCCGGCCGGTGCACCACGCGAATCGGTCGCTGACGAGGTAGGCCCCGAGCGGCCCGAGGTCCTCGGGGTCGGGCATCGAAGTGAACGAGATTCCGCCGCCACCCGACAGACCCGCCTGACGAGCGCGCTCGAGGGCGGCGGCGACCATCCGCGTGGCCGCGATGGGCGACATGGCGTTGATGGTCACGCCCGCCGGCGCCTGCCGGCCCAGTTGCCAGGTCAGGGCGGCCACGGCCCGCTTGGCGCAGCTGTAGGCGCCAGCATCGGCAGCCCGCCACCCCGAACCGGAGGTGACGCCGAGGATGCGGCCGTGCCCGGCGGCGGCCATGATCGGCAGGGCGGCGCCGAGCACGTTGAGGTATCCCTCTAGATGGACAGCGAGCACCGCCAGCCAGTCCTCCTCGGTGCCCTTGGCGAAGTGGGTCGGCCGGGTGATGCCGGCGACGTTGATTACGGCGTCGAGTCCGCCGCGCTCCTCGACGATCTCCCGGAACAGGCCGCCGACCGCCTCTCCGTCGGTGACCGACACCGGCGAGGCCTGGGCGGAGCCACCCGCGGCCACGATGCGTCCGGCGGTGGTCTCCTCCGCGTCCGGGAGTTGCTCGGCGCCGTCGACGGTCACGAGAGGGTCGACGGTGACGACGAACCACCCGCCTCGCCCGAGCTCCTCGGCGATGGCTGCTCCGATCCCGCCCCCGCCGCCGGTCACGACGGCGACCTGTTGACGAGTGCTCACGACGCCGTCGACCGCTCCTCGATCTCGAGGCCTTCGAAGTCGCCGGCCTCGAGCCAGTGCTCCAGCAGGTCGCGGTAGGCGAACCAGTCGCCCATGCCGCGGCCGTAGTTACCGTTGCGGGGGTTCATCGCTTCGGGGTGGCCCTCGTTGTTGATGCGAGACGGCGTGCAGGCGGACATGACGGCGCTGCCGTCGATGAAAGAGTCGACGATTTTCTGCGTCCACGCCTCCTCGGCTTCGGCGCTCACGTCGAACACGTCGACGCCCTCCTTCTCCAGAAGGCCGACGGCGCCACCGACGAACTCGGCTCCGAGGACGGCCAGCTGCGTGTAGTTGACGGTCACCACCGCCTGCTGTCCGGGAGCCGGCATGACGAACAGGTTCGGGAAGCCGCGGCTCATCATCCCGAACAGGCTGGCGCTGCCGCCGGCCCACTTGTCGGCCAGGGTGACGCCGCCGCGTCCGACGATGTCGTGGCCGGCGCGACGGTAAAGCGGGGTGAGCTCGGCCTCGAAGCCCGTGCCGTAGATGATGCAGTCGACCTCGTACTGCTGCCCGTTGACGACCGGGCCACGAGGGGTGATCCGCTCGATGCCGGCCGGGCAGTCGATCAACGTGACCTTGGGGTTGTTGAACGCAGGCAGGTACTCGTCGTGGAAGCACGGCCGCTTGCAGAGGTACCGGTAGTAAGGCTTGAGGATCTCGGCCGTCGCCGGGTCGGCCACCAGCTCCGCCACCCGGCCCCGGTGGACTTCCATGACCGAGTAGTCGAGCGCCTCGGCGCCGCGCACGTACTCGGCCGTCGTCATGCCTTTATGGCGTGGGGGGTTGTGGACGGCGGCCCAGTGGTGCGTCCACCCGTCGTCCACCTGGTCGACCTCGACAGGACGGCCCAGGATGATCGACTGGAGGTTGTCCATTCGGTCGCGCTGCCAGCCGGGCTCGAGCCCGTCGGCGAAGTCGGGATCGGTCGGCCGGTTGCCCCGCTCGCCGATGGCCGAAGGGGTGCGCTGGAACACGTAGAGGTGCTTGGCCGACTCGGCCAGCGGCGGCACGCATTGGATGCCGCTCGCCCCGGTTCCGACCAGGGCGACGATCTTGTCCGCCAGGGACGTGAGCGGCTCGTCCGGCCCGCCGCCGGTGTAGCCGTAGTCCCACCGCGCCGTGTGGAACGAACGCCCGGCGAAGTCCTCCATGCCCGCGATGGCGGGCAGCTTGAGAAGGTTGAGGATACCCACGGCCAGCACGTACCACCGGCAGCTGACCTGGTCGCCGCGGTCGGTGCTGATCTGCCACCGGGCCGTTTCCTCGTGCCAGTCGGCCCGGGTAACCCCAGTGTGAAACAGGGCATCGGCTACGAGGTCGAACCGTTCGGCGATGGCCTCGAGGTGGCATCGGATCTCCTCGCCGAACGCGTAGCGCCGGGTGGGGACGTAGTCGAGCTCTTCGAGCATCGGCAGATAGCTGTACGACTCGATGTCACACATCACGCCCGGGTAGCGATTCCAATACCAGGTGCCCCCGATGCCACCCGCCTGGTCGACGATGCGGATCCGCTCGATACCCGCTTTGCGCAGGTGGGCGCCGGCGAGGATGCCGGCGATCCCCCCTCCCACGATCACGACGTCGACCTCGTCGGCTACCGGGTGGCGCTCGATGACGGGCGTGAACGGGTCGTCACGGTAGCGGGCGAAGTGCTCGTCGGTTCGCAGGTCGCGGATGTCGGCGCGTCCGGGGACCAGTCGCTTGTCGCGCTCCGCGATGTACTTGGAACGGACGGCCTCGGGGTCGTAGCCGGCGGCCGTTGGATCGAGCCCAGACACGTCGCCAGGCTAGTCAGGTCCGGTTATCGACCTCGGGGCCTCGCTGGGCTCGGGTTCAGCGCAGGAACTGCTCCACGTCGGGAAGGAAGCTCGCCGAGTCCTGGAACAAGAAGGCGTGGCCGGCGCCGGGGAAAAGGAGCAGGCTCGCGCCCGGCACGATCGCGGCGAGCGTCCGGTCGTTGGCGCTGGGATCCAGCTGATCCAACGTGCCGTCGGCCACCAGGGTGGGGATCCGGACCCGTCCGAACTGCAGTCCCGTCGGATCCTTGCCCTCCAGCCAGTTCGCGATGGCCAGAGCTTGCGAACCGACGGTGGCCGCCGACGCTTGATAAAAGCTCGGATAGCTGATGATGCCGGCCACGTAGTTCGCCTCCGCCGCGCTGGCGCTGGGCGGGAACAGCACGGACAGGACTTCGGTCGGATTCGCGCTGAGCACGGCCGCGGCCGCCGCCGGCGGAATCGGCACCACATGCCCGGTCCCGGGCTGGGTGGCGGCCAGCACCAGCTTCGACACTTGGGCCGGATGGAGCACCGCCAGGGCCTGGGCGATCATGCCGCCCATGGACCAGCCGAGCACGGCGACGGAGCCCAGTCGGAGGGTCGATATCAAGGCGCTGGTCTGGTTCGCCATTTCGGTGATGCTGAGAGGGGAGGCCAGAGGAGCGGTGTCGCCGACTCCGGCGTTGTCCATCATCACGACTTTGTGGTCGGCGGCCAGGGTGGCGACGAAGGCGGGCGCCCAATCGTCCATGGACCCGCTCAGCCCCATGACGAGCAGGAGTGGGCTGCCGGCGCCGACCGTCCGGTAGCCGACCCGTCCCGCCGCGGTATCGGCGATCTCGGTCGGCGCGCCGGTGACGTCGAGCGGCCGCACGACCGGTCCGTCGCCCGTGGCGGCGGTGCTGTCGGAGGTGGTGGACGTCGAGGGCGTGGTCGTCGAGGCGGTGTGGCTGGAGCCTCCACCGCAGCCGGCGGCCAGTACGGCCACCGCGCCCAGAAGGATCGTGACGGTTCTCAGTGGAGACGGTCTGGCGTGGTCGCGTCTGCGGGCCTTGTTGGCGACTTCACTCATGCCGTTTTCATTCCTACCATCAGGCCATCCCGTGGCGGTGGGCGTAGGCGGCGGCCTGGGTCCGGTCGCGGCTGCCGGTTTTGGCGAAGATGCGATTGACGTGGGTCTTCACCGTGGTTTCGGCGACGTACAGGTCGGCGGCGATCTCGCCGTTGGACCGGCCCTGAGCGATCAGGGCCAGCACTTCGGCCTCCCGCTCGGTCAGGCCGTCCGGCAGGTCCTTCGCCGGTGGCGGCCCGGCCTGCGAACGCGCTCCTACCTGGGCGGCGCGGACGAGGGCGGCTTGGACGGCCGGGTCGAGCACGGCCTGTCCCGCCGCGGCCGCTTCGAGTGAACGGCGGATGTCGTCGCGGGTGGCGTCCTTGGTCAGGTACCCGGCCGCGCCGGCCGACAGGGCGGACAGGATGGACTCGTCGTCGGCGTAAGTGGTGAGGACCACCACCTGGGTGGCCGGGTGTCGGGACCGGATGGCGGCGGTGGCTTCGGCCCCGTCCATCACCGGCATGCGCAGGTCCATCAAGACCACGTCCGGTGCGTGCTCGGCCGTGAGGGTCACCGCCTCTTGCCCGTTGGCGGCCAGGCCCACCACTTCGACGTCGGCGAGGGTGCCGACGATGGTGGCCAGACCTTCGCGGACCACCCGCTGGTCGTCGGCGATGACGATCCTCAAGCCGGTACCTCCACGAGCACCTTCCAGCCGTCACCGGTGGGACCGGTCTCGACTTGGCCGCCCAGCAAGAGGACCCGTTCTTTTATCCCCTGGATTCCGTAGCCGCCCCCCGATGTGGAAAGAGGAGACCCGTTGGTGGGGGGGACGTCGTTGGTGACCGAGAGCGACACCTGGCCGTCGTCGAAGGCCAGGCCCATGTCGGCGGTGGCGCCCGCGGCGTGCTTGACCACGTTGGTGAGGGCCTCCTGGGCCACCCGGTACAGGGCCAGCGAAACCTCCGGTCCCAGCCGGCGGGGAGTCCCGGTCACGGTCAAGGCGGCGCCGCGGTCATCGGCCAGCTGGGCCAGCAGCTCCACGAGGGGAGGAAGGTCCTCCCGCAGAGCCCGGACCGCTCCTTTGGCCTCGTCCAGCCCGCTTCGCACCAGCCGCTTGACCACGTCGAGCTGCTCGCGGACTTCGGGGCTGACCTCACCGGCGCTGACGACGGCGTCTAGGGCTTCCAACTGCAGGGATGAAGCAGACAGGGTGTGGGCCAGGATGTCGTGCAGTTCCCGGGCCAGGTGGTTGCGCCCGGCCAGCAATTCGGCCCGGGCCTGCTCGGCGTCCGCCCTGGCCTCGCTCACCCGGATCTCGGCCGCCCGGGCCGTTTCCTGCATGGCCTGGCGCCGGCTGATGCCCATGGCCGCGCCCGCCACCACCGCCGCCGCCCCGGCGCCCAAGGGGGCCAGGCTGTGCCCGGCTGCCGGGAGGGCGATCGCCATGGCAGCCGGGCCGCACAGCACGATCCACACCGCCTTGTCGAAGTCCCACGCGATGGTCGCACCGAGCGCCGCCACGCCGGCGAAGACCAGACCCAGCGAGGCGAACGGCGTCAGCACCCCGCCGGCCACGCCCGTCACCAACAACGAGGCCGCTGCGTAACCGGGCCAGCAGTACTGGCGGGCCAGCAACCATCCGACCCACGCCGAGGTGGCGAGGACGAGAGCGACCAGGGCCACCAAATGCCGACCACCGAAGCCCAGGTGGGCCTCGGTGGTGACACCCCATACGAGCAGGGAGAGGGAAGCCAGGTTGATTACCGCCGCGAGCGGCGGCCTGTTCCCGGCGGGATCAGTAAGCGCGATCACCGGCGGCCATCATGTTCGGTCGGCCGATGAAGTGCGACGGGGCGAGCTGGTAACCGCGGTAGGCGACCACGGCTGTCCTGGTTAGCGCCTCGCCCACGGCCATCAGGATAAGAGCGGCGACCCAGGCCTCGCCCGACGTGATGGAGTGGGCGGCGGAGAAGCGGCCCACGGATGCGCCGCCGCCATGGGAGGCGTAGAGCTGGAAGGCGAAACGGGTGCCGACCCCGGCCACCCACAGGATGGCGGCTATGGCACCGGCCTTGGCCACCGGATGTCCGTCGGGATCGGTGCTCACCCGGGTGAAGAGTCCGCACAGGGCGCCCAAGGTGATGCCGAGGCCGGCGGCCAGTCCGACCAGGACCAGGTCGTTGCCGGCGGTGGGGATGCCGTGCAGGTAGTTGGCGGCGGCCCAGCCGGAGATGGCCACCGGCAGGATCAGGTTGCGTCGGGTCAGGCGCCGGCCCCGGATCTGGAGCAGTACCAGGGAGATCAGCGAGATGTCGAGGACGTAGTCGGTGAGGTTCATGGATCGATTGTCAGCTTTCGCGGCCTCGATGTCGTCCACTCCCAGGTGGGTCCTTGGGTGGATTCGGGGTGGACGTCTCCACCCGGGCGCGGCCGGCGCGTCCGGCGCGGCCGGGGTGGCAGGGGCGGCGGGGTCAGGGCGGCGCGGTGATGTGGCTGATCAGGTCGTTGACCGTGGTGATGACCTCAGCCGCGGGAGCGCCCTCGGCGATCTGGGTGGCTGCTTCGTGCATGGCCGCGAGCAGGAGCGGGGCCAGGATGGCGGGCGGTCCCACCCTGAGGCGGCCAGCGGCGTGCACGCCTGTCAGGGCTTCGCGGACGAGCCCGAGCCCGTAGTCCTCGTTGAGCTGGCGCCGGGTCTCGGTGGAGAGCACAGCGGGCGCGTCGATCAGCGATATGCGCCTAATTTCGCCGGTGGCCGCGGCGCGCAGGAACGCTTCTGTCCCGAGCCGCAGTTGGTTGACGGGGTCGGTGTCGGCCGATGCCGCTTCGGCTACGGCTTGGAGCAGGCCCTGTTCGACTTGTTCGTAGACCGCCCGGAACAGGTCTTCCTTCGACGGGAAGTAGTGGTACATCGCGCCTCGGGTGACCCCGGCGCGAGCGACGATCTCCTCCCGCCCAACTCCGGCGAAGCCGCGCTCGGCGAACAGGGCCCGGCCCGAATCGATCAGGGCCTGTCGGGTGGCGGCCCGACGCTGGGCCTGGGTGCGGCGCGCTGTGACCTCTGTCTCCTTGACCGTCGGGCCTCCGTGTGAGATAAATGCGGGCAGGCTGCATGTTAGTTGCGACGGTCAACCAGGGAGGGATTGTGGCGCTGCCAAGAGATGTCGTGTCGGACGGGCTCCTTGACCAGCTCGAGGACTTCGAGACCCTGTTGCGAAGCCTCACCCCAGCCGAATGGTCGACCCCGAGCCGATGCGACGGCTGGACCGTCGCCGATGTAGCGGCCCATACCGTCGGCAGCATGGCCGACGTGGTTGCCGGACGTTTCGACGGTCTCGGAAGCCCCGAGGTAACCGCTCGGGAGGTAGCCGAGCGCCGGGGTCGCAGCGCGATCGAGGTGGCGGACGAATGTGCCGAGGTCCGCAAAGCCGCGGTCGGACTGCTCGCCGTATTCGACGACACCGCCTGGCAGGGCCCGGCGCCCGGCGGTTTCGACGGCACCCTCGGGGACGGGGTCGAAGCCCTGTGGTTCGACGCCTTCGTGCATGCCGACGACATCCGGGCCGCTCTCGTCCGCCCGTGCCAGACCGACCCGGGACTAAACGGCGCGGTATCCCACGTCAACTTCGTTCTGGGCCGGCAGGGCTGGCACGGCGAAGCACCCGCCCCGACGGACGCAGCCATGGAGTGGATCCTCGTGGCCACCGGTCGCAGAGCTGGCGGTCCCGGTTCGCCTCCCAACATTTACGCCTAGGTTCGGCGCGCCCGACACCAGAGCAACCATGCGCTACGTGGTCAGGACAAGCCCCGGGTGGCGGGGTCGCTGAGGACGGTTGACGCGGCTGCCTGTTGCAGACCTGTTGCCTCGGAGTGCGACAAGTTGTCGCGATATGAGAGGCCCACCGGGCTCTGGTGAAAGATGGTGGCGTAGAAGACACAGGCGGCGAGGTACGTGCCGGCCAGGGTCGGGTGAACGCCATCACTCTGCCAGAGGTCGGCGTTCGTCTGACTGGAGACCACCGTCTGCCACGTCTCGCCAACGGGCGCGATGGGAACGCCAAGGTTGCCCGCCAGACCGAGATAGCCCTGGTCGATCGCGGCCTGCATCGTCGCGTAGTCGGGAAGGTCGGCCTGTGGCCATCCCGCCTGGTGCGCCCAGGTGACGAATAGAAGCGGCTCGGCACCGTCCTTGCGAATCGTGGCAACCAGCTGAGTGGCCGCCGGGTCGTCTCGCTCCGGAGATAGTAGGCAAGGGCGGGGTTCTCGCTCTGGTCTTGGAGGACGACCGCGTTCCAATGTTCCGACATGATCGTGGGCGCCGTCGACGGATCCGCCACATGTCCGGCGAGCGTCTCGCCGCTGGATGCCAGTGCTCGGGTGTAGACGCGGTGTCCTCCGGCCCAGGCCAGCTCGGCGAACGTCACAGGCAGATCGTTGACGTAGGTGAGGCTGTCTACTATGAAGAGAACGCGAGTGCACGTGGCGTTGGTCGAGCAAGAGCCAGGACCCCCAGACGCCCTGGACCCCTGCAGTCCGAACACCCCAATCGACGCGACGACGAGGGCACCAACGAGGAAAACGAGACGCCCATGGTGGCTAGACAACGGGCGGTGCCTGGGCGGTCGCGGTTGAGCCTTCGCCACCATGTTCTCATCGACACGACGCATTCATCGCTGAAGGCGGGGGCAGGGCGGGGCGTCAGGTGGCGCGGCCTGGGTGAGGGCGTAGCATGCATCCGGTGAGTTCCGAGCCTTCCAATCCATCGCCAGACGGGCCACCGACGTCGGGGGCCAGGGCGCAGACCTTGGCTTTGCAGGGTCTGGTGAACCGGATCGTCCGGGGGCTGCTGCGGACGCCGTTGTTGTGCCGGGTCGTGGGCAACCGCCTGATTACCGTGTACGTCGTCGGTCGCAAGTCGGGCCGGCACTACGCCGTCCCGGTCGCTTACACCCGCCAGGACGGGACTCTGCTGGTAGGTACGTCGTTCGCGTGGGGGCGCAACCTGCGCACCGGCGAGCCGGTGGACATTCGGTTGAGGGGCAAGCGTCGCCCCGCGGACGTTGAGGTCCTCGTCGACGAGGATGGCGTCGTAGAGCAATACGCCGTCATGGCGAGCGACAACCACAACTTCGCCAAGTTCAACCAGATCGGCCTTGATAAGGCGGGCGTCCCGAGTCGTCCCGATCTTCACTTGGCGTGGGCCGCAGGCGGGCGGGTTCTCCGGCTGACGCCGCGCTGATCACGTCCAGGACCCGGGTCATGGACGTGATGGCAACGGACAAGTTCTCAGGTCGTGGCCAGGTGTGCCGGCGTCCGGTTTCGGATGTGTGTCGTCGCATTCCGGATGGCGGCGGTGAGGTCGGTCGGGCAGTGACGGTTGTACAGGGGACCCGTTCCGTCGCGAAGCAACAGTGAGGCCATGGCTACACCGGCTGCTGATTCCAGTCGGGCCTCGGATATAGCGGCGAGCATGTCGTGTATGTCGGCTTCGGCGGCCAGGATCCGGTCTCGACACAAAGGGGTGCGTAAGGTGCGGGCCGCTCTTGGCTGCGTGCACGCGTCCAGGAGGTGCTTCCAGTCCGTAACGAGGGTCTGGCCGCGTTCGGTCCCGGTGATGTAGCGGGCTCGGGCCGCCAAAGGCCGGTTCCATCCCGGCGGCGTCCCCGACGCCAGCTGGCGGTCGAGGGAAGTGGCGCGCAGACGGGCGAGCGTCCGGTCCCACCTGCGGTCGGCGGGGTTATTGGTTTGGGTTGTCGGTTCTTTGTTCATGCTGCAACTTTGAGCCAAGAACCCGATTAGGGTAAGTGGCATGAATGACGTATTACGCGACTATCCTGCCAATGGCGGGTCGCCCGCCAATCTGGCGTCGCCCCAACACGGGGCCGGCAACGCACCTGCCAGGCCCCACAGGAGGCGTCGCCGGCATGTGGTTGCGGTGGTCGTCCACGACGGGATCACGCCGTTCGAACTGGGTGTGGCCTGCGATGTGTTCGGGGCCGAGTGGGAAGACATGTTCGACGCCCCCTGGTATCGCCTGTTCGTGTGCGCGCTCTCCCCGGGCCCGCTAGCGGTAGAAGGGGGATTCCAGATAATCGCCGAGCACGGCCCCGACAAGATCGCCTCGGCGGACACGGTGATCGTGCTGCCGACGATGAATGTCGATCAAACTCCGCCGGAGATGTCTGCGCTGTTGCGGCGCGCCCACGGGCGCGGAGCCCGGATCGTCTCGCTTTGCACCGGCGCGTTCGTCCTGGCCCGGGCTGGCCTTCTCGACGGTCGGCGAGCCACTACCCACTGGACGGAGTGCCGTCAGCTGGCCGCTAATTATCCGGACGTGACCGTCGAACCTGGTGTGCTCTTCGTCGACGAGGGCGACATCCTGACCTCCGCGGGCAGCGCCGCCAGCATGGATCTCTGCTTGCATCTGGTCCGCCGCGACCATGGCAGCGAGATCGCCACCCAGTTGGCCCGTCAGCTCGTCGTGCCCCCGCAGCGCGACGGTGGACAAGCCCAATACATCACGTCCCCGCTGCCCGCGCTCGACGACTCGAACCTGTTCGCCGACACCGTTACCTGGATGGACGAGAACCTCGACCAGCCCATCACTATCGAAGATCTCGCAGCACGCGCCGCCATGAGCCCGCGCAGCTTCGCTCGACGATTCCAAGCGGCAACCGGGACCACCCCGTATCAGTGGCTGCTGCGTCAACGCGTACGCCTGGCCCAACGGCTGCTCGAGACCACCGACCTATCGATAGATTCGGTTGCAGAACACAGTGGGTTCTCCACCGCGGCCAACCTCCGGAAACACTTTCACCGGACCGTGCACACCAGCCCGCAATCGTACCGCCGCACGTTCCAGACCCGGCGCGCCGGCTGAGCCTCGATTCAGCGGCCAGCCGCCCGGTCACGAGCAGACAATTGAGGATCGCGCCTTTCGGTACCCTCGTGCCATGTTGATCGTTACCGGCAGCGTCGAAGCCCGACCGGACACGATCGATCGCATCCTGCAGCTGGGCCTGGCGCACGTCCAACGTTCCCGCCAGGAGCCGGGATGCCTGTTGCACAGCATTCACCGTGACGTCGAGAACGAGCTCCGGGTGGTGTTCATCGAGCGGTGGGAAGATGCCGGGGCGCTTGAAGCCCACTTCCGCCTACCGGCGTCGGGGGAGTTCGTACGGGAGGCAACGGCCCTGGCCGTCAGACCGCCTGAGATGTCGATCTTCGAAGCCGAAGTCGCTTCGATCTGGAACCCGGCGCCGAGAGGCGACGATACAGGTGACTCGGTCGGCACGACGTAGCGACGGATGATCGTCGTTGGTGGTCGGCCGGGTGCCGGTCAGTAGTCTGCGCAACGAGCCTATGAGCGCGACTGGTCCGGCGGAAGCGGAACCCACGCCAGCATCCGGCGACGACCGACAGCTGAGGGTGCGGTCGCTCCTGCCAACGTTGGTGTTCGACATCGTCGGGCCCCTCGTCGCTTACTACGGGCTCAAGGGCGCCGGGCTCTCCAACGTGAGCGCGCTGGTCTTAAGCGGGGTCCTTCCCGCCGTCCGGGTTATCGGCGGGCTCATCCTGCACCGCAAGGTCGACTTCGTCGGTCTGGTCGTCCTGATCGGCATAGCGGTCGGTACCACGGTCGGCTTGGTCAGCCACAGCGCCAAGCTGGTGCTGCTGGAGGGGATCGTGCCGACCGCGGTGTTCGGCGTCGTGTGCCTCGCATCCTTGGCGACGGCCAAGCCGATGATGTTCCGCTTCGCCCTCACGTTCATGGGGCCGGACACGAAGAGGGGCCGGGAGTTCGCCGATATGTGGCGCTATGAAGGCTTCCGTCACGTGTTCCGGGTGATCACGGTGGTGTGGGGCGTCGTCTTCATCATCGAAGCCTCGGTCAAGGCGCTCATCGTGGAGTCCATGAGCATTTCCACGGCCAAGGCCATCACCCAGCTGCTTCCGTATGCCGTATTCGGATTGGTGATCATGTGGAACGTCTCCTACGGAAAGAGGCGCCGAGCCGAAGGTGACCGTCTCCGAGCCGGTTCCAGCGAACGAGGCGAGGCTCCCCCGCCTATGCCGGCCCACTAGGCATTCGGATCGCTCCGCTCGGGAACCGACGGTCTGCGTCGGTGATCCTTGTGACCAAATGCTGCGGTCGGATTCTTGAGGCAACAGGACGGGCCTGCTTGACTTTCGGTCGTGTCGATGAGACCGATGACTCGCATCGTTGCGAGTGTCGCGTTCGCCGTGCCGCTCGCCTTTGTGACGGCTGGCCCAGCTGTTGCGAAGGCGCCGATCTCCGAGTCGGCGTCGGGCGGCGCGCACTATGAGACTCTGCCGGCTACGGCGGATTCGTGGTACTGGGAAATCGACCCGCCCCGCGCCGGACTGTCAGGACTGCCGGCTACCAGCGCGGCCTACCCCGCGCCGGGGAGCGCGAACATTTGGGACACCGACCTTTTTTACGATTCGAACACGTCCTCTGGTAGCACGCTTGGAGTCCCGACTGGGGCATCGCCGGTCGTTCAGGCGATCCATTCGGCTGGCCACTATAGCGTGTGCTACGTAGAGGCGGGCGCCTACCAGACCGGCTTCCCTGACGACTCAGACTTTGCTGCCGCCGACTACGGGAATGCCGCGAAGAGCTACCAGATGCAGGGCTACTCGAACGAGTGGTGGTTGAACATCGCCGGTTTCGAGAACTATGTGGCCGGCGACTCCTCGACGCTCACCGGTGCGGCGGTGAACATTGCCGCCGCCCTCAACCAGCGCTTCAACTGGTGCAGCCTCGAGGGTCAGGATGCCGTCGAGCCTGACGATCTCGACGGCTACACCAACAAGAGCGCCACCGGGGCTAAGGGAGGAGGTTGGGGGCTGACCCAGGCCGATTCGGCCGGCTTCGAGCGCTGGATCGCCTACGAGGTACACGCTGATGGGCTGGCGGTGCTTCAAAAGAACGATCCGGCCAATGAGAAGGCGGACGAGCCCTTGTTCGACGGTGTGCTCACCGAGGAGTGCAACTACTACGACGATCCCTGCGCCGGTAAGGGAGGCGACTGGGATGCCTACCTCGCGGCAGGCAAGCCGGTGCTCAACGCGGAGTACAAGCAGGACGGTGAAACGACCTCGAAGTTCTGTCCCGCCGACGACAAGCGGGGCATCTGGGGCGCGCTGTTTAGCGTCAACCTAAATGGACCAAGGTCATACAAGGTGTGCTGGACCTCCCAGGACCTGTTGTAGCGGGTGACCGAAAGCCGGGTCAGCCAGAGGTCTCCTTCCCGCGACGGATCCGTCAAGCGGGTCGAATCCCGGGTCGGCGGCCTCGGCCGTCAGGTCGAGCCGTCGGTCGCCTGGACCGCGGCCAGGTCGGCCTCGATGGCGGCCCTCAACGCTTCTAGGGTCGGTCGACGGGCCCGCAGTTTCGATGCCGCGTGGGCTCGTCGGTCGAGGTTGGCGCACGATTCGGCTACAGCCGCGGCCCGTTCACCGAGTTCGGTGGGGCCCGCCAGCTCGTCGAATATCCCGGCTTCGACGGCGCCTGCGGGAGAGAAGGGTGCGGCGACGGTGACGGCCCGGTTGAACGCGGCCGGAGTGAGCCGCTGACGGAGAATCTCCACCGCGGCCCGGGGCATGGTCAGGCCTATGGCCACCTCGTTCGCAGTCAACCGGTAAGGGCCGTCGACCCCGACGCGGTAGTCCCCCGAGAGAAGGAGGAACAGTCCCATGGCGATGGCATGCCCGGTGCACGCCATCACCACCGGCCTCGGGAAGGCCAGGATCCGCTCGGCCAGCTCGAAACCGCCGTGGACCATGTCGGTCGCCTGCGGACCTCCGCCCCGGATGGTGGCGAGGTCGAACCCGGCCGAGAAGACCCCAGGTCGCCCGGTGAGGAACACCACCAGACCATCGGACTGGGCCCGGTCGAGGGCCTGGTGGATCTCGGCCTGCATGGCCAGTGACATGACATTGACCTTGCCGTCGTCCATCGTCACCGAGGCGACCGACTCCCCGGCCGAGTAGGTGGTCCTGGGCGTGGTCATCGGGCCACCACCAGCTTGGTGGCCGGCTCGAGCCAGGCCCGGTCCGCATCGCCCCAGTCGACCACCCGGGTAGGGACACGGGCCGGGTCCATGCGGCCATCTGCCACCAGCTGGATTACCTCCGGCAGCAATCGTCGGGAGTCGGCCCGCGACGCGTGCAGGGTGATCCCATTCGTGTACATCTCGAGCAGGGGCACCTCGGTGGTCGGGGTGAAGTGGATGGCCACGCAGGTGCAGTTCCCGTAACGGGCGGTCGAGCGCAGAGTGCAGGCCAGCCCCTCGGCACTACCGGTGTTTTCCACCGTGATGGGGGAGCGCTCGAAGCGGCGCGGCCACGGGCCTTCGTGAATGGTCACCTCCGCGCCGAGGCCGGCCGCCGCCGCGCCACGGTCCGCGTCGGTGTCGATGTACCGGACCCGTTCGGATCCGAGGGCGACGGCCCAGGCGACGGCGTAAAGGCCGATCGACTGAGCCAACCCGCCCACGACGAGCACCTCGGCTCCGGGCTGTTCCCGCAGGTGGGATGCGACGGTCCGATACCCGTCGACGACGTTGTCGGGGAGCGTGCAGAGCACCTCGTTGGGCAGGGACCCCGGTACGGGCAACAGGAGGTGGTCGGCGGCCGGCACGGCGAGAAGCTCGGCCACCGCGCCTCCGTTGGATCCGCCGGCCGGCCCGAAACCGAACGCCCCGCCCGCGGAGGCCCGGTGCCGCTCGCACGCCGCGAAACGGGTACCGAGACAGTCCCGGCAGGCCCCGCACGAGGGCTGGAACGGCACCGCCACCCGCTGGCCGACCTTTACCGCGGTCACCTCCGAACCCACTTCGACCACCTCGGCTACCGCTTCGTGCCCGACTGCGAACGGGCCTGGGAAGATGCCCGCTTCGATCATCGGGGCGTCGAGGTCGCAGCGGGCCACGGCCAGCGGTCTGACGATGGCCCCGTCCGACCCGGTGAGCTCGGGGTCGGGCGCGTCCTCCCACCCGACCCGGCCCGGTCCCTCATAGACCAGTTGGCGCATCTGCCCTCCTCGCTAAGTTGCCGCAAGGTATCGTAACAATGTCACGAAACGATGTCACGGAACTATGTCGAATGTCACAGCGGCCTCGACGCGAGGGGTACGGTTTGGGCCCGTGCCCAGGTCCAAACAGCGGACACCCGCTCTTCGTGACGAAGTCCTGCGCGTGGCCATGGCCACCTTGGCCTCTGACGGGATAGAGGGCTTTACCACCCGGAGGGTGGCCCAGGAGGCGGGCACGTCCACGCCGGCGGTGTACGAACTGTTCGGGGACAAGGCGGGCCTGGTCCGCGAAATCTTCTTCGAGGGATTCCGACAGTTGCGGAGCCAGCTCGACCAGCTGGCCCCAGAGCCAGACCCCTACCGGGATCTGGAGCAGACGGTGGCCGCCTTCCGGCGCTTCGTGCGCGAGAACCGGGTCCTGAGCGACCTGATGTTCGGGCGGGCCTTCGCCGACTTCGGACCCGGTCCCGACGAGCTCAAGGCCGGGGCGTCGACGCGGAAATTCCTCATCGACAAGATCCGCCGATGCGTCGAAGCCGGGCTGATCGAGGGTGATCCCCGCGACATCGCGCACGTCCTCTTGGCCGCGGCCCAGGGCCTGTCGGCTCAGGAGAGCGCCGGCTGGCTGGGGACATCGCAGGCTTCACGGGATCGCCGCTGGACCCTGGCCTTCAGGGCTCTGATGGCCGGGTTGGCGTCGGGCCGATAACGCATCCGGCGGTAGGGGATTGACGTGTTGGGGTGGGGTCTCGCATGTTTCGGGACACTCGGATTGTTGATCGCGCCTTCACCTGTATCGCCCCCGACACGGTACGTCGGGCGCTTTGCCATCGAGCATGCTGACTGCTGTGAGCGAGCCGCCGTTTCCCGAACCGAGCATTCCCATGGAGTCACGGGCGGACGTGCTCGCCGGATACCTCGAATACTTCCGCTGTCGCCTTATAGCCAAGATTGAGGCGTTGCCCGACGGAGAGCTGCGGCGAAGTCGGCTTCCGTCGGGCTGGACGCCGGTCGAGTTACTCAAGCATCTGACCTATGACGAGCTGCGTTGGCTCGAATGGCGCTTCGAGGGCCGCGATGTCGGTGATCCGTGGGGCGACGATCGCGACGGCCGCTGGTACGTCTCCGATGAAGAAACCCTTGACGACCTGGTGGCCGCGTCGCACGCCCAAGCGGCGCGAAGTCGCGTGGTCATCCAGACCAACGACCTGGCACAGATCGGCCGATCAGGACCCGGATGGATTGGCGCCGACATCCCGAGCCTCGAGCGGATCCTGCTCCATCTCATCCAGGAGTACGCCCGCCACCTGGGTCACCTCGATATCGTCGCCGAGCTCGCCGACGGTCAGATCGGGGAGTGAGGCCTGATCTCAGCCGCGTCCTCATTCGCCGCCGCGAAGATCGATGTTCCCTGAACGGTCCTTTACAGAGGATGATGACGCCTTCCTCTGGGTTGTCCAAGAACAGGCGACCAAGGGCGCAGCTCGATATCCCTCAATGTTGAAGGGCACGCCAGAGGCTACGAACGCAATGGTCTATTGGATGGCCTGGACGGCAGCGACTAGGGCATCTTCTTGCGACCAGTTGGTGTAGAAGTGCCGGTTGGGTTCGACCATCATGTCGTGATACCACCACAAGAAGTAGAGACCGAACGAGAAGAAGGTAGCCACGATGCGGCCCACGTAGTTGTGCTGGGACTTGACCCGACCCTGGTCGGGCAATGGCAGAGACTGCCCGAAACGTCCGTAGATGACAGTCAGTTCGTATTCGACGCCGACCTCGGCTCGATCGTGGCTGACCAGATCCCGGTCGAGGAGTATGAAGGCAATGACGTGGACGATGCCGCTGGCGAATACGGACAACACGAGCCAGATGATCGGGTCCCGAAAATCGCCGGTCATCTTGCGCAGCACACCCAGATGGGACGAAGCCCTCTGAAATGAAGGTGTCAGTTCCTCCTGCAACCCTCGACGCCCAGCCTCCTCCCAACCGAAGGCGACCGCCGCGTCTAGCAGTTCCAGACGGCGGGCGTTGTGATCTCGCAGGCGCCGGACCAGCTGATAGAAGACATAGAACCCGTAAATGCCGAACGTGAGCACCGTCCAGCCCAACGCCGTCCAGAAGGCAAAGATGTAGTCGGTGCTCCCACGTCCCTGCCAGGCCAGGCGAATCCGCTCGGCCGGCGGCGGGACGGGCATGCTCGGCGGAGTTGGTCCGCCAACCGAAGGCCACCCGCCAGGAGGGAAGTACGGTCCCGCCGGCGGACCCTGTTGCGCCCAGCCCGCCCCGCCCGGATAACCAAACCCGGGCGGAGGCGCGGGCGGTGGGGGTCCGCTCGACCCTGCGCCGCCGCCGGGGTCGGCATTCTCACCAGGCCAGCCCGGTTCGCCATCACCCATGGTGTGCGCCTCCTCACCGGCGCTCGGGACGAACGCCGCCCGACGATTCTGACCGATCCCGGATAACCATTCGTGCGTCGCCGCTTCAGCAGAGCATTGCGCCTACCGACTAGAGACAAGCAGCTAATACCAAAGGGTAGCTGGCCGAGGCTCCAGCCGGTCTTCGCGTCTACTGGATTAGATCACTTCAACCGTGTTGCCAGGTGACGGCAAATTGGCTGGCATCGTTGCGAAGACCAGAAACTCCTGCCGCAGCTCCGCCGCTGGACGGCCCGTTCGGGTGCATCTGGAACCAAGCCAAAACGCGACCTCCCTGAGACATACATGTATGTCACCGGTATCAACGTATCCCGCCCAGTTGGGCGGGATACGTCGATGTGTTTTGAACGCCGGGTACTAGGCCTCTCAGCCGAGGGTGAGGGTGACAGTGGCACCGAGGACTTGCACTGTCACGTTGTCGCCTGGATTCAGAACCCAATCGCTCCCGCAACAGGTGGTGCCGTACATACCGGCAAGGTTGAACGCGATCTGCGTGTTGGTCCACGAAACGTTAGCCAGCGATATACAGGCTCCTGGTTCACCAGCCGTCCAATGTTCAGTGTTGTCTGTAATGGTGAGATCGTTGTTGACGTATTCAGTCCCCGATGTGTCACACCCAGGGGACGCGCTGGGCGGAGCAATGCCAAACCCCGACCCAGTTACCATGATCGTTGGGGGAGCCGTACTCGGGGGATTGGGGATGCCGATCACGGTGAAGGCGATCGTCGGCGGCGGATACCCTACGGTGAGGGTGTCAGTAGCGCCGAGGAGTTGTACTGTCACGTTGTCGCCTGGATTGAGAACCCAATCAACCCCGCAACACGTGGTGCCGTACGAACCCGCAAAGTTAAAAACGACCTGCGTGTTGGTCCACGAAACGTTAGCCACCGATATGCAGGCCCCCGGTTCACCGGCCGTCCAATTTTGAGTGTTGTCTACTATGTAGAGGTCGTCGTTGACATATTCAGTCCCCGATGCCTCACACCCAGGGGACGCGCTGGGCGGAACCGTGCCAAACCCCGACCCGTTGACCGTGATGGTGGGAGTCGCGCTCGATCCGGTGAAGCTGACCGAGGTGATCGTCGTCGGCGGGCTGAACCAGCCGGATACGTCGGCGATGATCTGGATGGTTCCTGCGGAGCCGTTGTGGAAGTCGACCTTCCCGTCCGCGCCCACTGGGGCGATGACCAGGTTCGGGATGGTCTCGCCGGGGTTGAAGTTCAGGTTCGAGGTGGGAGGCTGGTTCGACCCAACTGGAAATACCGTCACGTATCCGCCGACTTGGGGTTGGGTGACGGTCACGTTCAGCACCACCGCTGACACCCCAGACGCGGGGACGCCACCTGCACCGTCAACCTGCAACGGGATCGTCTCGCCCGCGGTCACCGGACCCGACGCGCCGGTGCCCATGCGGGTGTCCATGATCCGGGCCGGGGTCAAAGCAACAAAGGTGCCAGGGTCCGGACGGGTCGTTTCGGTCGACGCCCTGGTGGCTGCGGCGGGCGACGTGGCCGCCGGCTGGGCAGCCGAGGCCGCCGCCGGAGGCACCCAGAGCGCCATCAGTGCTACCAGCACTCCGAGTCCGACGAGACCGGGAGTGTCACCTTTCTGTCGCCGGGGCTGGGATTCGCTGCCCCTACCAATAGCCAACGCCATCGCCATCGGAACTCTGATCGCTGCATTTATGCGGCGTCCGTTTCGATGGATGCTGTTATTACCGGTGCTAGTCGTCAGCATCACGTCCTCCATTTGGCATCGCGCACCCTGGTGGTGCCCGTCTGGGCCTAACATGGACGAGGCGGCTGCAATGGGGCTCCAGCCGGGCTGCAATGGGGCTCCAATCAGGGTGACTCGGTGCGTGCGCTGCGGACTTCGCCTCGGCGACGGAACGCACGGACCCGTATTGAACAACCCGTCGCAGATCTTGGCCGACCCCCGAGATCACGATCTCAGTGGCCTGGGCGCCCGGGAGGTCCTTGCCGACCGTGGCTATAGGACCGGGAACCTGTAGCGCGGACTGGCCGGCGCAACAAGAACACAGCCATCAGACCGCCTCCGCTGGGTCCCGCCGTTGAAGGTGATCTCGATCGATAACCTCGAGATCCACCCTGACCGCGAGTCGGGTGACCTGCCCGGCCAGAGACACCGCAATGTCGGGGCGCCGCCGGACCTTGTTCGGGTGTCGGCTTGAAACTCGATTGCAGGCGTCCGGTGGCCCGAAGTGAGCGCTTCGCCCGGGTTGATGCCCTCGGATACTCGACAGCGCCCCTTCGGCCCACACGGCCGAGGTAACTTTCCAGATGATGGACGGACTGGGATCTGCAGTGCTGGGTGTGGACCGGTGCTGAGGTTGTCGGTTCTGGGCCCTCTGGTGGTTCGGGGGGACGACGGGCAGATTCCGCTGCCGGGCGCAAGACGGCGGGCGGTCGTCGTGCGGTTGATTGTGGCGGCCGGGCATGTGGTGGGCTCGGAGCGGTTGGCTTTCGACGTGTGGGACGGGCATCCTCCGAAGGGGGCCAGTTCGACCCTGCATAGCCACGTGTCCTTTGTTCGCGGTGCGCTCGGCGCCGACAGGATCGTCCATGTCGACGGCGGTTACCGGCTCGAAACGCGGGATGTCGAGATAGACCACCATCAGTTCGAGACCGAGATCAAGGATGGCCTCGCGGCCCTAATGAACGACGACCCCGGCGAGGCGGAGGAACTCTTCAGCCGCGCCCTGAACCGTTGGCGAGGTCCTGCCCTAGCAGACGTGAACGATGCGGCCTGGGCGATGTCAGAGATAACACGGCTCGAGGAACTCCGCCTCTCGGCCGTGGAAGGGCGGCTCGAAGCACTTCTCGCCTTGGGCCGCGACGCTGAAGTCGTCCCAGCTGTCGAAGCCGCGATCGGGGAACACCCGCTGCGTGAACACCTTTGGGGCCAGCTGATGACCGCTCTCTACCGATCGGGACGTCAAGCTGACGCCCTACGCGCTTATCAAAGGGTCAGGGACATCCTCGGGGAAGAGCTCGGCCTCGAACCTTCATCCGAACTCGTCGCCCTTGAGTCGGCCATCGCCACCCACGATCCGACTCTGTCGTGGACGCCCGCTGGCGCCGACCCTGGCGGCGACCGCGATCCGGCGGCGGCGAGGGTGTCAGGTCTGCCAGTGGGTACGGTGACCTTCTTGTTCACCGACGTGGTGGGCTCGACGAGCGCCTGGGAGCGCGATCCCGCGGCCATGGGGGTGGCGATGGCCCGCCACGACGTCATCGTGGAGGAGGCGGTGGTCGCCAGCGAGGGGACGGTGGTGAAGCCTCGGGGGGAGGGCGACAGCCGCTTCGCGGTGTTCGGGCGGGCTAGTGACGCGGTGGGGGCGGCGCTGGCGGTGGTGAGGGGGTTGGCCGCCGAGGCTTGGCCGATGTCCGATCCCCTGCGGGTACGGGTGGCGTTGCACACCGGTGAGACCGAGGTGCGCGCCGGGGACTATTACGGAACAACGGTGAACCGTTGCGCCCGGCTGCGGTCCATTGCCCACCCAGGTCAGGTTCTGTGCTCACAGGCGGCGGCTCAGCTGGCCCGGGACGCTTTGCCACCGGATGCCGACCTAGTCGACCTGGGCTCCCACCGCTTGAAGGACCTAGCCCGCCCGGAGCAGGTCTACGGCCTGGTCCACCCCGACATCGATTGTGTCTTCCCGCCTTTGGTGTCCTTGGACAGCCATCGCCACAACCTGCCGGTTCAGCCCTCCAGCTTTATCGGTCGTCAGGCTGAGCTCGCCGAGTTGTCCGCCCTGATGGGGAGCTCTCGGCTGGTCACCCTCACCGGTGCGGGGGGTTCGGGCAAGACCCGCCTGGCCTTGCAGGTAGCGGCCGAGTTGGTCGATTGCACCGACGACGGGGTGTGGTTCGTGGATCTGGCCCCACTGGGCGACCCGGATCTGGTCTGCCGGTCGGTGGCTGTAGCGGTGGGGGTGCGCGAGGAGCCTGGACGGCCCCTGGCGGACACGCTGGTCGACGCTTTGCGGCAGCGCCGGCTGTTGTTGTTTCTCGACAACTGCGAGCATCTGGTCGACCCTTGCGCCAAGTTGGTTGACGCCTTGCTGCGCCACGGCGTCGGCTTGCATGTCCTGGCTACCAGCCGGGAGCCGCTGGGCATNNGGCGGGGAGCAGGTCTTCCGGGTTCCGCCGCTTTCACTGCCCCCCGCCGAGGCCAAGCTCGATCGCCACACCGCGGTTGGCTTCGAGGCGGTGCAGCTGTTTGTCGATCGGGCTCGCTCGCATGACCCGGCGTTCGTGCTCGACGACGACAACGTCGTCTCGGTCATATCCGTCTGCGGCCGCCTGGACGGTATCCCCTTGGCCATCGAGTTGGCCGCCGCCNNCTGCTCACCGGGGGCAGCCGCACCGCTCTGGGCCGCCAGCACACCCTGCGGGCCTTGGTCGACTGGTCCTACGAGCTGCTCAACTACCGTGACCGGGCGGTGCTGGAGCGCCTGTCGGTCTTCGCCGGTGGCTTCGACCTCGAAGCGGCTGAGAGCGTCTGCGCCTCGTCGGAGGTGGAGCGATTCGAGGTTCNNACCGGCTGTTGGAGACCATCCGCCAGTACGCAACCGAAAAGCTTGGCGAACAGGCCGATCAGGGGACTTCGGCCCGCGACGCCCACGCTTGGGTCTGCCTTGAGTTGGCCAAGACCGCCGCCGGGGGTCTGTTCGGCCCCCACCAAGCCGACTGGCTGCAACGTCTCGACCTAGAGCACGACAACCTGCGTGCCGCCGCGGCCCACCTGCTCGCCACACCCGACCGCACAGCTGACGTGCTGCGCCTGGGGGTGGCCCTGCGCGAGTACTGGGACCGAAGGGGCTACTTCAGCGAAGGCCTCGATCTGCTGCAAGAAGCACTCGGCCGGTGCGACCCCAAAGACCGCACCGTCCTCCGCGCGTCGGCCCTTGCCGCCGCGGCGCAGCTATCCCTTTATCGTGCAGAATCCGACACCGCCCGGTCTTTGGTCGAGGAGGGGCTCGGGATCGCACGTCAAGTGAACGACCCTGCCATCGAGGCCGACCTTCTGGACATCAACGCCTGGACGGCGTTTCAGACCGGCGACTACGACGTGGCCTCGAGCCTTCTCGATGAAGCAGTCGATCTGGCTCGCCGCGCCGACGCTGGCCGACTCGTAGCCCGCGCGCTTGCGCATCGGGCTGGCGTCAAGGGATCGGTCGATCTGGAGGGCGCAAGAGCCGACATTGCCGAGGCCCTGGACTTGGTCCGAGCCGGCGACCCGGAACGGGTAGTCAGCTGCCTCAATATCCTCGGATGTATCGAACTCATCGGGGGCAATCTCGAGGCCGGACGCGCCCATCTCGAAGAAGGCAGGGCCATTGCTCGAGACTTCTCGAGTCTCCAACTCATGGTCATCACGCACAACCTCGGGCTGGCTGCCATCATGCAAAGCGACATCGCCCGAGCCGTNNTCGACCTCACAGTCGATTCCCTCAGACTCATCCAACAGCAGCTCGGTGACGTCCCGGAGATTCCTTATATACTCCTTGGCGCCGCGCTCTGCCTGAGCGCCGCCGGGGCTCTCGATCTCGCCGCCGAGGTCCACGGTGTCGCCGACGCCATCCTCGAAAGCATGAGTCAGGTTTTCGAACCGCTCGAGGCCAGACTGCGACACCTAGATCACTCTCGACTACGCCATGATCTGGGCGAGGCAGTGTTCGAAACCGCCTACCAAGCTGGCCGGCGCCTCACCTTCCCGGAAGCCGCGCAACTAGCGCAGCAACAACTGGAAGGAAGTGTCTCGACCCCAACACCCGACGTCTGATCCACGATCGCTCGGCCGTCTCCTTTAGTCTGCATCTCCTCGGTTGGCAGTGGCGCTCAGGGCGTGTTGGCCCGCTCAGGATGTTCTAGTCCCACCGGCGTCTCAGAGGCGGTACCGTCGGCCAGCCTCCCGTGACACGTCAGCGCTACCGTCGATAGTTGGACAGTGCAAACGCCAGTTGACCAAGCGTGAGGCTACGCTTAACCTTCCCACTCAGAGCGCGGAATCAGAGGGCAGCACAGCGCTCCACCAGGATGCCAGGACTCCGCCTGTCGCTTCGAAGTGCCGAAGAACGAAAGGGGTTAATGGGAATATTCGATCGCACCGCCCATCTGCTCCATCAGCCTTTCGCATCATTGCAAGCCGCGTCGTTGGTGTTCGGCGGTCCACCGCGCCGCGGAAGAGGACGCCGGCGACACGGTCGGGTCGCGATGGCCATTTGTATCGGCTCTGTTGCCGGTACGTCCCTGGGGTTCGTCGCCGCCCAAGCGTCGACGGATGCAATCGTCCGGTTTATCCAGAGGACCCCAAATCCGACAACGCCGAACGGGTCTTTCAACACGGTGTCGTGTATCAGCACCACCAGCTGCGAGGCGGTCGGCAGCAATGTCAACAAGCAAGGTGCCACCGTGACCTTGGCAGCCGTGTGGAACGGCACCGACTGGGCGAGACAGGCCACTCCGGAACCGTCAGGGACCATCGATGGGCAGCTGTCCTCAGTGTCGTGTGTCAGCGCCACGAGCTGCGAGGCGGTCGGTCTCTACGTCAAAGGTTCCGGCCCGGCGTTGACGCTGGCAGAGCTGTGGAACGGCGCCTCCTGGACGATACAGACCACCCCGAACCCGTCGCGAGCCATTAGTAGTTCACTGGACTCGGTGTCGTGTGTGAGCGGCACCAGCTGCGAGGCGGTCGGCATCTACCTCAAGCACGTCAAGGGTTCCCTCGTGCAAGTGACTCTGGCGGAGATGTGGAACGGCACCGCCTGGGCCAGACAGGTCACTCCCAACCCGACAGGAGCCACCGACAGCTCCCTGGACGGGGTCTCGTGTGTGAGCACTACTAGCTGTGAGGCGGTCGGTGATTCCTACACGAAGAGTTCCAACGTGACCGTGACCTTGGCGGAGGTGTGGAACGGCACCGCCTGGGGTGTGCAGGTCACTCCCAGCCCGTCAGGGGCCATCTACAGCTCCATATCCGGTGTGTCGTGTGTGAGCGCTGGCAGCTGTGAGGCGGTCGGTTATTCCACCGACAGTTCCGGTGTGGCGGTGACGTTGGCGGAGGTGTGGAACGGTGCCGCCTGGGGTGTGCAGGTCACTCCTAACCCGCCTGGTGCCGACACCAGCTTGCTATCCGGGGTGTCGTGTGTGAGGCCCACTAGTTGCGAGGCGGTAGGTCTCCACGCCAAAGGTTCCGGTGTGGCGGTGACGTTGGCGGAGGTGTGGAACGGCACCGCCTGGTCCATCCAAACCACCCCCAAGCCAACAGGCGCAACCGCCAGCGGTCTTTCCTCCGTGTCGTGCGTGAGCCGTACCAACTGCACCGCCGTCGGCTCCTACTTCAACAGTTCCGGCTTGTCGGTGAGCTTGGGGGAGGTGTGGAACGGCACCTCCTGGGGTGTGCAGGCCACCCCGAATCCGGCTGGCGCCGACACCAGCTCCCTTCACTCGGTGTCGTGTGTGAGCGCTGGCAGCTGTGAGGCGGCCGGTTCCTACACCGACAGTTCTGGTGTGGAGGTGACGTTGGGGGAGGTGTGGAACGGCACCGCCTGGGGTCTGCAGGCGACGCCCAACCCGCCCGGTGCCGACACCAGTAACCTTCACTCGGTGTCGTGTGTGAGCGCTG
>PMHU01000235.1 GCA_003156795.1 Acidimicrobiaceae bacterium | reverse complement strand
GCCGACAAACCATCGACGATGCGATCGTGGTCGATGAGACCGGCGGCGGCTACCACGATGTTGGCCGGACGGTAGTGCTCGGCGTGGAAGGCCGCCACGTCGTCGACGGTCATCGAAGACACGGTGAGCTGTTCCCCCAGGACCTCCCTACCGAGAGGATGGCCAGGGAACAAGGCCCGGGCCAGCTCGTCGTGCACGAGGTCGGCGGGTTCGTCGCCATGCATCAGGATCTCCTCGAGGATCACCTGACGTTCGGACTCGAACTCGTCGGGCCGGAAGGCCGGCGACCAAACGATGTCGGACATGAGATCCAGACCCATGTCCAAGTCGTCGGCGAGGAGTCGGACGTAGAAGGTCGTGTACTCCTTGGTGGTGAAGGCGTTGATGTCGCCACCAACGGAGTCGACCGATTCGGCGATGCTGCGAGCGCTGCGAGTGTCTGTGCCTTTGAAGAGAAGGTGTTCCAAGAAGTGAGAGGCCCCGGCTTGAGCCGGGGCCTCGTCTACTGATCCGGTCCCGACCCAGAAGCCGAGACAGACCGAGCGGACATCGGGCATCCGCTCCGTCACGACCGTCAACCCTTCGTCGAGGGTGTGGCCGCGCAAGGTCAATTAACAGGCCAGGTCGCGCTAGGAGCCGGCCTGCTCACGGACGGCGGCGGCGGGGATTGCGCCGGGGGCCCCGGTCGCCCTCGGAGGCGCTGCGCTCGGCCCCGCCCTGGGGACCCAGCTCGCCGAAAGTAGCGACCGCTTCTTCTTCCCAAGTGTCTTCAAACGAGACCTCGTCGGAGCCGGCTTCTCCTCCGCTCGGGGGACTGCTGACAGGCGCTGGTCTCGTAGCACCGTTTCCTGTCGATTGGCCGCCCTCGGGACCTACCAACGAGAGCGAGACCTTCCCTTGAGGGTCGATGTCGTCCACGCTGACTTCGATCTCATCCCCGAGGTCCACCACGTCCTCGACCTTCTCCACCCGCTTGCCCCGACCGAGCTTCGAGATATGAACCAGGCCGTCGCGACCAGGAAGAATGTTGACGAACGCACCGAACTTGGTGATGTTGACGACCTTGCCTCGGTAGATGGCGCCCACCTCGGCCTTCGGCGGGTCGAGGATCATCTCGATGCGACGCCTCGCTTCCGCCACCGCTGCGCCATCCCGAGCGCCGATGGTGACGGTCCCGACCAGACCGTCGTCGTCGACTGCGATGTCGGTACCGGTCTCCTGCTGCAGGGCGTTGATGATCTTGCCCTTGGGGCCGATCACCTCGCCGATCTTGTCGATGGGGATCTCGATGCTGACGATCTTGGGGGCCGTGTCCCGAACGTCGTCACGTGGCTCCGAGATGGCCTCGGCCATCACGGCCAATATTTTGATCCGGGCTTCGTGGGCCTGGCCCAAGGCCGCGCCCAGCACGTCCGCCGGCAGACCGTCGATCTTGGTGTCGAGCTGGAGGGCGGTGACGAAGTCGGCCGTACCGGCGACCTTGAAGTCCATGTCGCCGAAAGCGTCCTCGGCTCCGAGGATGTCGGTCAGGGTGATGAAGTTGTCGTCCACCTTGACCAGACCCATAGCGATACCGGCCACCGGGGCCTTCACGGGAACGCCGGCATCCATCAGCGACAGTGATGACGCACACACTGAGGCCATGGAGGTGGAGCCGTTGGACGCCAAGACCTCCGACACGAGCCTCAGGGCGTAAGGGAACTCTTCCACCGGCGGAACGACCGGCAGCAGGGCCCGCTCAGCCAGGAGCCCGTGGCCGATCTCGCGGCGCTTAGGGCTGCCGACCCGGCCCGTCTCGCCGTTGGCGTACGGCGGCATGTTGTAGTGGTGCATGTAGCGCTTCTTGGTATCGACGCCGATGGTGTCCAGCAACTGATCCATACGGGGCATACCAAGGGTGGTGACGTTGAGCACTTGGGTGTCACCGCGCTGGAAAAGGGCGGAGCCGTGAGCCGTCGGGACGACCCCTACTGAGGCCGAGAGCGAACGGATGTCGGCTGGGCCTCTGCCGTCCATGCGGATCTGGCTGGTCGCAATTCTGTGGCGGACCAGCTTCTTGGTCAGTGACCGCACCGCGGCCTTTATTTCTCCGGACCGACCTTCGAACTCCTCGGCCAGCTCGGCCTGGATCGTCTTGGTCGCTTCGGCGGTGGCCGCTTCGCGCTCGGCCTTGGTCGTGATGGTCGTGACCTTCTCGATGTGAACGGTGCCAACTTCGGCCACGCGGGCGGCTACATCGTCGCCGTAGTCGGCTTGGGGCACGTAGGCGATCGGCGGCCGCGACCCCGCTTCGGCCAGTAGCTGCCGCTGCAGGTCGATGCTCTCCCGAATCCAGGCCTTCGATGACTCCAAGCCCTCGGCAATCACGGCTTCAGTGACCTTGGGTGCCCCGGACTGGTAGAGCTCCCAGGCCGCAGGGGTGCCGCCGGCCTCGACCATCATGATGGCCACGTCGCCATCGTCTAGCTGCCTCCCGGCGACGACCAGCTCGAAGGCCGACGCATCGCCATCCTGGTAGGTCGGGTGGGGAATCCAGTCGCCCTCGGCCGTGTAGGCGATCCGCACGGCGCCGATCGGACCTTCGAACGGAATCCCCGACAGCATGAGTGCAGAGCTGGCGGCGTTGATGGCCAGCA
>PMHU01000063.1 GCA_003156795.1 Acidimicrobiaceae bacterium | reverse complement strand
GGCGACTCCGGTGACGGCATGCAGCTCACAGGGGACCGATTCACCACGTCCTCGGCGCTGTTCGGCAACGACCTCTCGACGCTTCCGGACTTCCCCGCCGAGATTCGAGCTCCAGCCGGAACCCTCGCGGGTGTGTCGGCCTTCCAAGTCCACATCTCCGACCACGACATCCTGACGCCAGGCGACCACCCCAGCGTCCTGGTGGCCATGAATCCGGCCGCCCTGAGGGCCAACATCCTCGACGTCTCGGCGGCGGGGACCATCATCGTCAACAGCGACGCTTTCGAGGAGCGAGCCCTGCAAAAGGCCGGCTACTTGGACAACCCTCTCACAGACGGCAGCCTCAGTTCCTACACCGTCTACGAAGTACCCATGACATCCATCACGATGGAAGCCGTCAAGCCCTCGGGTACGAAGCCTCGCGACGCAGAGCGGTCCAAGAACTTCTTCGCCCTCGGTCTCGTCAGCTGGCTCTACACCAGACCGGAAGAGCCGACCCTGAAGTGGATCGAGGAGCGCTTCCGAAAGACACCGATGGTCGCCGAAGCCAACACGCTCGCCTACAAGGCCGGGTGGAACTTTGGCGAGACGGCTGAGTTGTTCCCCTCGACGTATGAGGTGAAGCCGGCTCCGCTGGAGGCGGGCACTTACACCAACATTTCCGGTAACACGGCTCTGGCCTGGGGATTGATCGCCGCCGGCCAACTGGCCAAACTGCCCCTGTTCCTCGGCAGCTACCCGATCACCCCGGCATCCGACATCCTCCACGAGCTTTCCAAGCACAAGAACTTCGGAGTTCGTACTGTCCAGGCCGAAGATGAGATCGCCGGTATCGGCGCCGCGCTAGGAGCTGCATACGCCGGTTCGCTCGGGATCACCACGACGAGCGGTCCCGGCGTCGACCTCAAGGCCGAGACCATCGGGCTGGCGGTCAGCCTGGAGTTGCCGCTTTTGGTCATCGACATCCAGCGCGGTGGGCCGTCGACGGGATTGCCCACCAAGACCGAGCAGGCCGACCTTCTGCAGGCCATGTTCGGCCGTCACGGCGAAGCTCCGGTTCCCATCATCGCTCCGTGCACGCCCGGCGATTGCTTCTTCGTGGCCATCGAAGCGGCGCGCATCGCGGTCAAGTACAGGACTCCCGTTTTCATCCTGTCTGACGGCTACCTCGCCAATGGAGCCGAGCCGTGGCGGCTGCCCGACGTCGATGGTCTCCCCGACATCAGCGTTCCCTTCGCCACCGCCACCAACTACGTCGGCGAGGACGGGACCGAGGAGTTCTNNGGTACGCCGGGCTTGACCCATCGCATCGGCGGATTGGAGAAAGCCGATGGATCGGGCTCGGTTTCCTACGACCCGGTCAACCACGAACTGATGAGCAAGCTTCGGGTCGCCAAAATCGCAGGCATCGCCGCCGACATACCTGCGCTGGAAGTCGACGACCCGGATGGAGCCGCCGAGATCCTGGTTCTAGGGTGGGGTTCGACGTATGGCGCCATTCAGGCTGCCGCTCGGCGGGTCAGGGCCCGNNGTCCTGGTGCTCGGCTGGGGCTCGACCTACGGCGCCATCGGGGCCGGGGTCCGGCGGGTGCGCAACGCCGGGGGCGCCGTCGCCCAGGCCCACCTGCGCCACCTCAACCCGTTCCCGTCCAACCTCGGCGACGTCGCCCAGTCTTACAGCAAGGTGCTCGTTCCCGAAATGAACCTGGGCCAGCTAGTGCGCCTGGTACGCGCCGACTTCCTCGTCGACGCCAAGGGCCTCAACAAGATGAGGGGTAAGCCGTTTCAGGCCGAGGAGATCGAGCAAGCCATCCTCGACCTCTTTCTCGCCCCCACGCCCAGCACGAAGTCGACGAAAGCGAGATCCAGCAGATGACTGACGTCGTGGTTCCTGTGACGACCAAGAAGGACTGGACCAGCGATCAGGAGATCCGGTGGTGCCCCGGTTGTGGTGACTACTCGATCCTGATGGCGGTGCAGATGCTCATGCCCGACCTCGCGGCGCGGCGCGAGGACACGGTCTTCGTCTCGGGGATCGGATGCAGTTCCCGCTTCCCGTACTACATGAACACTTACGGGATCCATTCCATACACGGGCGGGCGCCGGCGCTGGCGACTGGAATCGCGGTGAGCCGACCTGACTTGCACGTATGGGTGATCACCGGCGACGGCGACGCCCTCTCGATTGGAGGCAACCACCTCCTCCACGCCCTCCGCCGGAACGTCAATCTCACGATCATCCTGTTCAACAATCAGATCTACGGGCTGACCAAGGGTCAGTACTCCCCGACTTCGGAGGCGGGGAAGGTGACCAAGTCCACGCCCTTCGGCTCCCTCGACCATCCGTACAACCCGGTGTCGCTCGCCCTCGGAGCCGAAGCCTCGTTCGTGGCCCGCACCCACGACATGGACCGCAAGCACATGNNCAGAACTGCAACGTCTTCAACGACGGCGCATTCGAGCAGATCATCTCTAAGGATGCCCGGCCCAAGATGCTCATCCCATTGGAGCACGGCCAGCCGGTCCGCTTCGGACCCGACGGCGAGCGCGGAGTCATCCTCGTCGATGGTTCGGCCCAGGTGGTCGACGTCGCCGAGGTGGGTGAGGATCGCATCCTGGTCCACGACGAGCACCGTCAGGACCCCAGCCTGGCCTTTGCCCTGTCCCGCGTCGCGACCGGGCCGACGATGCCGACGCCGATCGGGGTCTTCCGAGACGTCGACCGGCCCGACTATGGAAGCCTGGTAAACGCCCAGATCCTCGCCGCCGCCGACGCCAAAGGCCCCGGAGACCTGCGCAAGTTGCTGGCTTCGGGATCGACGTGGACGGTCAACTGACTGGCGGCGGGTACCTGTCGCGGCAGGGCCGTCGCCGCGGGAGGGCGGCGACGGCCCCGGCATCCGGGTGGGCTGAGGAGGTGCCAACCCGAAGATTCGGTAAGCCAAGTGTCCGCCATGGACCCAAGGTTTACCTGTGAGATTACTGAGGATCGGCGTAAAAAGGCTAGCGGCTTAGCAAAAAATGGCCGATTATTTGTTTCCGGCCGTTCGCTGACCATCTATTCCTTCATTGACTGTACCATTATGGACTGTTACAGTTAAGACGATGAACGTCACGGATACCCCGACCGGTCCCGCCCCTTCTCGGGCTTCGGATCCCGACGCCACGTTCGCCGCCATCGTTCGCAGGTTGTCGCGGCAGTCCGTCGACAAGCACTTCGACGCCTATGAGGACGTGGCCTGGGACGACCCGGACTATCAGGTCGACTGGTCGGATCCCCGATGGGAGTTGCCGGCGATCGACGCCCTGGGTCACACCTCTTGGTACCGTTCGCAGCCACAAGCTCTGCGATCGAAGCTCGCTCTTCACCGCATCGCCGCCTGCATGCGCGTCGGATGGGAGTTCGAGAACGTGTTGCAGCGGGGGCTTCTCGCCTATGCCATGAAGCTTCCCAATGGGGCCCCGGAATTCCGCTACGTCCATCACGAGGTGGTCGAGGAATCCCAGCACACCATGATGTTCCAGGAGTTCATCAACCGGTCCGGTCTGCCCGTTCGAGGCATGCGGGCCATCGAGCGCATCGCAGCCGAGAGGTTCGTCATCCCGATGGGCCGCATCGATCCGGCGATCTTCTTTCTATTCGTGTTGGGCGGAGAAGACCCGGTCGACCACCTACAGCGCCAGCAGTTGCGCGACGGGGTCTCCCACCCACTCCTGGAGCGGATAATGCGGNNCCGCCACATCTCCTTCGCCCGCAACTATCTGAAAACTGCGGTACCCAAACTCTCGCGGACACGGAAAACGGCGCTGGCCCTGCACGCCCCGGTCCTATACGGGGCCATGACCAGGATGATGTGCGACCCGCACTGGCAGCTGGCCAGCGAGTACGGAATTCCGAGGTCGGTCATGCGGGAAGCCAAGCGCTCGGACGCTCATCGACGCCTGATAGCCGAGTGTGGCTCCAAGCCCCGCAAGCTGTGCTCCGACCTCGGGCTGGTCGATGCCCGGATGGCCAAAGCATGGGATCGCCTGGGGCTCACCCTCACCGCCGGCACCGAGANNGCCGCCGCGATCTAGCGGACTCAGGCGAGCAGCTCCCGCACGACGAGCCCGGTGCGAGGCTTGGGCCAAAAGAAGGTGGTCTTGGGCGGCATCCGGACCCCGCCGTGACTGATCTCGGCGATCTGCGACACGGTCGCGGGGCGGAGGAGAACGGCCGCACTCGCCTGCCCCGTGGCGACGGCCGCGGCGCAGTTGTCCCATCCGTGCTGATAGACCAGTTGGTGGCTAGGCAGGTCAGCGAGGGCCACGTCGAGCCGGCTGCTGTCGAGGTCGTGGGCCGCGGCTGCTATCACGTCCGGGCGCGGCCGGGCCAGCCAGGCGCCGCTCGAGGTGAGAACCGCGAGGGCCCCTGAATCCGCCATGCGGACGGCAACGGTGCGGTCAGCGGGCTCCGTCGGCCACAAGTCGAACCACCTGTCCAGGGCGCCCGGAACGTCGAAGTCAGCCGGCAGCCCTACGACCAGTCTGTGTATGGCCTGCACGGTCAGCTGCTCCTCCGTGAGCTCTANNTCGTAGCGATGGTGGCCGTCGGCTATCAGAACGGGCTCGGATTCGACCGCGTCACGGATCGCAGACATCTGCTCGGAGTCGGTAATGGCCCACAGTTCGTGAAGGATCCCATCGTCGTCGGTCGCGTGGCCGGCCGGATGGGCGGGCGGGTGCAAGTGCTGACTGAGCCCGGTCCCCGGCGAGAGACCCCAGATGGGAGACAGATTGGTGCGCGTCGCTCGAAGCAGTTCGAGTCGGTCGGTCTTGGCCTTAGGGGTCGTCTCCTCGTGCGGGAGTATTCCTTGGCCGGGCGGCTCGAGACCGAGGGCTCCGATGACTCCAATGGTCTGGCGCTTGGCTCCCGTAGGGCCGGTGAAGCTCATCCGATAGCCGTAGTAGGACGGAACCAAGTCGCGGTGCAAGATCCCGCCGTCTCGCCATGCGTCGAGGAGGCGTCGTGCGCCCTGATAGCGGTCGACGTCCTGGTCACCGCCGTCGTGGGGGAGCTCGAGCCGCACCATGTTGGACGGACTTCGGGACTCGAGCATCTGTCGCTCGGCGTCGGAGATCACGTCGTAGGGCGGGCACACGACATCGTCTAGGGACTTGACGTGCGAGTGGGAGTAGCGCAGTCCGGGGAAGGGAAGGAATCGGGGCACGGCTCATTGCGTAGCAGACTGAGGCGATGCTCTGGATATTCGACCTCGACGGAGTGGTGTGGCTGGCGGGGCAGGGCATCGCGGGATCGGCCTCCGCCATCGAACGGCTGCGCAAGAGTGGCGAGCGCGTCGCCTTCGTTACCAATAACTCGACGCCGACCATCGCCGAATACATGCAGAAGCTTTTCGACGCCGACATCAGCGTTGAGCCGGGCGAGTTGGTCACCTCGGCCCAGGCCGCGGCATCCCTCCTGGCGCCCGGATCCCGGGCTTCGTGTGTGGGCGGACCGGGGGTGATCGAAGCGCTGCAGCACAGAGGGGTGCAGATCGTCGGCTCGGACGCAGATCCCGTTGCGGTCGTGGTCGGCCGCAGCCTCACCCTCGACTTCGAGGAGCTATCGGCTGCGGCCGGCGCCATCCGTAGCGGGGCGCGCTTCATCGCTACCAATGCCGACGCCACTTTCCCGACACCGCACGGTCTCGAGCCAGGCGCCGGGGCCCTCGTCGCCTACCTCCAAGTAGGGTCCGGCAAGGAGGCGGAGGCGGCCGGCAAGCCGGAGCAAGCCATATGTGATCTGGTCCGCACCCGCTTCGGTCAGCCCGACATCGTCGTGGGCGACCGTCCCGAGTCCGACGGCCGGTTCGCCGAGAGGATAGGAGCGTCCTTCGCCCTCGTTCTCACCGGGGTCACGAGTCGAAGCGACCTCCCGGTGCTGCCG
>PMHU01000267.1 GCA_003156795.1 Acidimicrobiaceae bacterium | reverse complement strand
TCAAGCAGACGTGCTTCGGCATCGAGGATCGCCGCGGTGGTGTAGGTCTGTCGGCCCCTGGCCCGGAACTTCGATGTCCCGTCCGGGCGCAAGAACCTCTGGGGAGTGTGATGCAACGCCGGAGGGTCGATCAACAGCGCCACGCCGAGGGCCAAGTGGGTGGTCCGGTCCGCGGCCGTTATGCGTTCCTGTGGGGTGGCGAAGCGGACGCCGTGGAGTTGGCGGTGTACTTCGGCGGCGACGTTGAACCGCGAGAACGTGGCTCGCTGACCGCCCACCCGCTCCAGGGTCACCCTGGCGACGTCGGCCAGGATCTTGTCGCTGAGATCGACCGCGTGCAGTAGTGGCAGGTCGTTGCGGCCGGCCAGCNNCCCTCAGGCTGCGATGGACCTTGTCGGGTCGGGTCTCGAGCGTGGCCTGCTGGCGCAGCCGGATCACCTCGGTGGCTGTCGGCTGGCGGCCCCGGGCCGCCACGAACTCGGCCACCAGAACGTCCTTGCGGGTCTCGATGGCCGCCGAGCGTTGGCTGAACTCGGCCATCAACGCCTCCGCCACCCCGACCACCTCGCAGGCCATCCGTTCGGAATGGGGGCGGGTCCGGCCGTCCCAGCCCCAGCCCAGCGTCTCTGACAGCAGGTCCGACAGCACCCCCTGATGCATCTCGCTGAGAATGACCACCGCCTTGAACAAACCCCGCGAATCCAACGTGCGCCACTTGCTGTCCGAGACCGACTGGGCCCGGTTCAACACCACCACATGATCGTGCAGCTGAGGGTCTCCGGATCGGCTGTCCCAATGAGTGAACGCGGCCGCCACCACCCCCACGATGTCCTCCTCTACCACCCCGTCGCCGCCCGACCGGGAGCGAAACACCTCCTCCTCCGCGTAAGCCAACACGATGTCGATGGCCCGACGGTGACAGTCATAGATCACCGCCTTGGTCTCCGTGTCGGCCAGCGCCCACGCCGCAGAAACACTCTTACTGGGGCTGAAAGTCAGGTCGAAACCGGCCACCGGCGGGCGCAGCCGNNCTCGATCCGAGCGATCAACGCGGCCCGTTCGGCGCCGGTCACCGAAGCTGGGATGGCCGCCACCCGGCCGGCGATCCGTCTCGCCAAAGACTGAACGGCCCGGTTCGGGGCCCGGCCCAAAGGCCTGCCGGTGACCGGGTCGGCGCACATGCCCAGCATCTGGAACAGATGCTCCTCCGACACCAGCGACCCGACCGCAACGCCATTTCCATCGTCCAACCCGGCCAGGCCGGCGCCAAGGAACCGGCCCGGCGGGGTGCCGCTATCGGCGTAGTAGTCGACCAAAGACGACGTTCGAAGACCGCCATCACCGACCGCGACCGACTCCATCAAATACCGATAGCCGCTACCCAGGCTCATCCGACGGATAGACATCATCCCGGCATCGCTCCCTCACTCGCAAACATCTCCTCTCACCTACATCCAAGGGAGTGTCATTTCCCGTAAAACCCCTAGTCAGAGCCACACCCAGGGGTGAATGCCAGACGTGTAGAACAACAGGAGGTANNCGGTGGAAGTGGCGTGGTGGGGGGGGAGGGGTAGGGATGGTGGTGGTTGAGGACCGTGTTGGATTGGTGGGGGGAGGGTGAGGAGTGGGCGAGTGGGCGAAAGACGGTCGGTGAGTGCAAAAGGCAGTAACGGCCCGGGGAATTCGGCCTCGATCGTAGGAAATGACACTCCCCTGGATGGAAGTGAGAGGACCCTTCCAACCTTCGACCCCACAGGAGACTCGATGATGCCCACCAAGGTGACTGCGCTCGACAACTCAAAGCCGGGGCGCAGCCGTGACCATGGCAGCACCGCCAAGCGAGCAGGCACAACGCACCTGACAAGCGAGTCCGCCCTCCCACGCCTCCTAAGTATCGACGAGGTGGCCGACCATCTCGGGATAACACCCCGCCATATCCGCCGTCTGGTTGCCGAACGGCGAATCCCGTACGTGAAGGTCGGGCGCTTTGTGCGCTTCGACCCGTCGTCTGTCATGTCGTGGCTGGACGGCGCCAGGCGGGAGCCTGGGGACGTGTGGGATGGGGTCCCGCGCCGTCACAGCCGCTGACTACGTTGAAGTCCGCGAGGGGGCCTGGCGCCGGTAGGAGGTGGTTGTGACCCGACGAGAGTTCGGCCGAGTCCGAAAGCTGCCATCCGGGCGCTGGCAGGCGCGGTATCCGGTAGGCGACGGTCAGCTGAGGACCGCGCCGCAGACCTTCCCGACGAAGACCGATGCCTCGACGTACCTGTCCGCGATCGAGACAGACCTGGCGCGGGGCCAGTACATCGATCCCCGGGCGGGGAAGATCTCCTTCACCGATTGGGCTGAACAGTGGTTGCAGAGAACAGGCAAGCGGCGCAACAGCGTCGCTCGGGATCGGCAAGCACTCAACGTTTTCATGGAAGGCCTCGGCCCGCGTCCGCTGGCCACGATTACGCCGATGCACATCCAGGGCGCGGTGGACGTCCGGGCCCGCCTCGTCGCCCCCTCCACGGTCGCTCGGGACTTTTCAGCTCTTCGAGCCGTGTTCAACGCCGCAGTCGACGCCGATGTGATCGGCCGCTCACCCTGCCGGAAGATTGCCCTCCCGAGAGTGAGGCCGCCATCCCGGGTGGCAGTCAGCCCGGTGGAACTCGAGCGTTTGGCGTCGGAAGTACCGGCCCGGTACCGAGCCTTGGTGCTGGTCGCCGGCGTGCTCGGCCTCAGGTGGGGCGAGGCAGTGGGTCTTCGGGTGTGCGACGTCGACTTCCTGAGGCGCACGGTGACGGTCTCGCAGGTAGTTGAGGAGACCGCTGGCGATCTCCGGTTTGTCAACGAGGCCAAGTCTGCCGCCGGGCTCCGGACACTGACAGCTCCCGTCTTCCTCATCGACGAGATCGCCGAACACCTGACTCGACATCGTCGGGACGTCTCCGGAGACGATCAAGCTCTGATCTTCGTCGGCCCTCGCGGCGGAGTGCTCAGGCGCCGCTTTGGCGAACGCATCTTCGCCCCCGCGGTGAGCCGTGCCGGGCTCGACCCGTCGCTCACGTTCCACGGTTTGCGCCACGCCGCGATCACAAGCATGGTCGAGCTCGGAGTGCACCCTCGTGTGATGCAGGGACGAGCTGGCCACGCCACTGCGAAGTTGACCATGGAGCTGTACGCTCACGTCCCAGAGCAGGCCGACCGGCAAACGGCGGAGGCGCTCGATCGTTTTTATCGCCCCGCTGAAGCGGTGGGCAAGCCCGCCAAGCGCGCCAAGCGGCGCCGGTAGGGCAAGCGGCTCCCGAATGGCGCAACAAGGCTCGACTCGCCCTAGGCCTACCGTGCTGCTGCTCGCCGGTCCGAACGGGGCCGGCAAGACCACATCGAGTCGGCTCGTGATACCGCCCGAGATCGTCTTCGTGAACGCCGACATCGTGTCGCAGCGATTGGCGGATGAGGGTCACCCAGCGGCCGGGCGAGACGTGGCTGCCGGCCGGGTCGTGCTCGCGGAGATACGCCGTCTCGAGGATGAGAGGTCGTCCTTCTGTGTCGAGACCAATCTGGCCGGACGGGGTTTCGTTCGTTCGATTGCCCGCTGGCATGCCGGTGGGTATCGCGTCAGCATCCTCTTCATCGCACTACAAAGCTCCGAAGCAGCGATCGCTCGTGTCGCCGACCGAGTGGCTNNGGCCACGACGTGGCCGCTGCGGTCGTGCGTCGGCGCTGGCGGCAAGGCCTGCGGGCGTTCTTTGAGGTTTACCTGGAGCTGGTTGACGACTGGACGCTGCTTGACAACAGCGACGATGAGCCGGAGCTGGTTGCTCGGGGAAGCGTTTCTGGCCAGACCGAGATCCTCGATGAGCGACGGTGGACCAGGTTGCTGGAACTGGGTGGGCAGTCCTGACCCACGGCCCTTAGGAGATTCGCTCGATCCCGTGCCCGCGATCCACGGTGATCGTCAGCCCCTTCCGGCGCCGGTCGGCCACGGCTTCCCGCAGCGCTTGAAGGGCGTGTCCGGCGACGTCGGCGAATGGGTCTGCATCTTCCTGTTCGGAGGTGGTGACAGGGACGTTTTCGACCGCGCTCATCGCTGCCACGCTACCGCCCGAGGAACCGTCATTCCGGGCGCCAAATGGAGTCGTCCGCAATTCCGATGGGGCACGTGGGGGGCACGACAGGCGAATTTGGGCCTTCCGTTGAAGATATAAGTGCTGGTCAAAGGCACATTTCAGAATGGCGACCTCAGCCTTCAC
>PMHU01000298.1 GCA_003156795.1 Acidimicrobiaceae bacterium | reverse complement strand
ACGGACAGCTCGGCGACGGGACGTTCTACACCAGCGGCAATCTCGGCTCCGCCGTGCCTGTAGCGGTGGAGGGCGTGGGTGGTACCGGCACGCTGAACGGCGTCACCACGATCGTTGGGTACGCCTTCACGTTCTGTGCCCTGCTGACGTCCAGCGGCGTGGACTGCTGGGGCGCCGGCGAGGACGGACAGCTCGGCGACGGGACGTTCTACACCAGCGGCAATCTCGGCTCCGCCGTGCCTGTAACGGTGGAGGCCGTGGGTGGCACTGGCACGCTCGGCCGTGTCGTGAGCCTCACCCAGGGTTGCGCCCTCTTAACCTCCGGGGCGGCGGACTGCTGGGGAAGGGGCGCAAACGGTCAGCTTGGCAACGGCGCCTTCGATGACTCGGCCGCACCAGTCATTGTCAAAGGCCTGGGCGGCAGCGGAACACTTACCGATATCACCAGCATCATCAGCGCAGCAACCGGCTACTGCGCGACCTTCGCGTCCAGCGGAACGGTTAACTGCTGGGGCGGCGGTGGCACAGGCGAGCTGGGCGACGGCATCTTCTACACGACTGGGAACGGCGGATCCCCGGTACCCGTCGCCACCGAAGGCCCCTAGACCGACGACCCTCGCGGGTGTCGGTATTCGGCACTCACAACGTCTCATGAGAAGAAGCGAGACCTGCTACCCACTGGAACCCATCTACCAGGGGAACGATGGGATAGCACCTAGTCCGTCGCTCGGCGCGCCATATCGCCGTTCCTGCGTGCGCATGCGAGGGGAGCGCGGCCGTCATTCTGTGCGGCCGCGACCGGCGACCCGTAGGCGCGCTCCTCGGCGCTACCCCAGCCGGTGTAACGTCGCCCTAACCGGGTGGCACGAGTTCCTCATGAGGACCCCCCTGGTCATGAGTTTTTGTGCTGCCCATCGCTGCCTGCGCCGCAGTCAGGAAAGGGAGTACATCATGAAGAAGTACCGCAACTACTGGACATATTCGGTCGGTTGCTTTCTTGTGTGGGGCGTGATCTTGGTTGTCCGGGCGGCTATCGGAAGCTCCTCCACAACGCGCGACGTTCTCCTGGTTTTCGCAGGATGGTGCATCGCATGGATCTCGACCACGATCGCCAGATACGTCTATCCACCTCCCAAACGCTGGATGCAGACGAGCACTCCCACTCATTGAGTTCGAGTAGCAACCGTCCTACTTGGCCTACGAGTCGGTGCCTACTTAGATGGCCACCAAGGGCTGGCGCGTTGCCAATCAGCCTGCCCCGGGCCGTGCCGTTACGCGGGTGGTTCAGAACGGGCACGCATGACCTCGTGGTCGAGGGGCTGACGGCGTGCCCAATCGACGGCTCGGCCCTCGCGCGCGGTCGGTGAAGTCGAGGTCCCTACCGACCCGCGGCAGGCCGTGAGTCCAACCATGCGATCGCTGCCGCCGTCGGATTAGGTTGCCGATCAAACCGTCGCCCTGCGATCCGGCCCAGCGCCTGAACCGCGGTCCACCGCGTGTCTCCGTCTGTCGTGTCTTCCCGAATCAGTGAAGCTAGCGCAGGTCTCTGACCCGGGCACGGGACGGTTTGGGCCGCGGACCGGTTACAGCGATCCCGGTGACGGGGAGGGAACCAGCTAGCATCGCTCAGCGTCAAAGGGGGAGTATGTCGAGCAGGCTCCCAGTCGTCGTGGCCACAGCCGGTGCTGTCATTTTGTGTGCCTGTATGCCGAGCCATCGGATGGTCACCGCCCCGCCTACCACGACTACCGCAACACCCAGCGCATCTGACGCGTCGAATCAACAGTCCCAGGGGGTGGCGGCACGGATCCTGAGTGCCGTTGTTCTGCCTGCTGGCTCCCATCGGGTCGCGATGGCGCCTGTGCGTGTGCTGGATCGGCCTGTCCAAAGCTTCGGTGATTGTGGGATCGACGTGGATCGCTTTTGGGTCGTGCCCGGCACATCACAGACAGTTCAAGCGTTCCTGCTCTCTCACCCTCCCGCCGGTGTCGGAAACCCGATAGGAAAAGGTCAGTCCAGTGGCCTGCCGTTCATCTTCTTCACGGTCGAAGGTCCAGGCCAGGTCGACCAGAGTCAACTGCTTTTTGCCATCGCCCAAGACCAAGACTCCGTGGGATTAAGAGCCGACGCGCAAATCGTTCCACTCAGCGGCGGTCCCAACTGCCAGACTTCCCAATAGTCAGGCGCCGCAATCTACGAGCACTACACCCCGGCTGTGTTATTGAACGCGAGATCTGCAGCCGTCGGTCGTAGGGGAACCGGCACCACCGCAAACGTGCTTCCCCGCTGATGCCGGTTACGAGCGGCCCGGCCAGGTGCGTTGGCGATTCGGCTGAAGCGCAGGACAGATCCTTTCTGTGAGCGCATTGCCGAGCTCAGTCTTTAGGAAACAGTCTGGCCCCCACTGGCGCAGGGCTCGTGATGGTCGCGCGTTCGGGTTCAGCCGTGCCAGTTCGTCGAAGAGTTCCTTCGCGGCGGGGATACTGGGGAAGGCGAAAATCGTGCCGGTTTGCGACCGGATCCTCATCGGTGCAAGTCGACCGGGGTCAAGCCCCTGGCACCGGATCGACAACAGTTCGCCTGGTCCCACCCACAGCGAGCCCCGTCGAGCGGTGAAGAGAAAGGCGCCGTCGCTGTAAGGGACGGCCTTGCTTGCTGTTGAGAGTAGGACGAAGACGCCCTAGCCGAAGAAGTTAAGGCCAACGATTACGCACAGGACTCCGCCGCCAACGTGACCAGGCTGCGACGACGTCAGAAGCCACTGGAGTGGAGATCGAAAAAGAGCAGACCGAGCGGAATTGCCGCCGCATAGAACAGAACTGGGTATGACAGGGCCGGCTGTCTCCACTCTCGCGTCTGCCTTCGGTCCTCCGACATGACGTGGCGGCTCCCGATCGAGATCGGCTAGTCCTCTGCAGCCATACATAGTATCCGATCTGGATTGCCAGCGTGCCCGACCTAGTCGGCTGTCGCAGTAGCGCATATCGATGGGTCGGCCCCTCGACGGCAGATCGAATCGGTCGTCTCAGGGCCTTCCGCCTGTCATCGGCTCGGGTTTACATTCTGTCGCTCACGGCAGTGCCGAGGACCCCTTTGCTGTAGGAGCCCCTTTGTACCCCGGAATGCGCTCTTCCCACTCGATGTTGGCTGGGCTATGACAGTGAACACGATTCCCGAATCCCACCGCGATCTTCTCGAATCAGATGTCGCCGTACTGGCGACCATAGGCTCCGACAGACGGCCACAGTTGTCAGCAATCTGGTTTCTAGCTGACGACGATGGCATTCGGCTCTCGCTCAATACCTCACGCCAGAAGGTGAGGAACCTGCGCGCCAATCCGGCCGTGAACCTGTTCATCCTCGACCGGGTCGCACCCACTCGCTATCTGGAAATCCGGGGCGACGCCGAGGTAGCGGACGACTCGGCCTACGCATTAGCCGATCGCGTAGGGCAGAAGTACGGTGCGGACCTACGCACCTTCGACGGGGCGAACCCCCACCGTGTTGCGGTCACCATCCGTCCCACCCGTGTCAACGCTGTGGATATGACCGTGGGCCACTGATGCCACCACCCCTCGACCCCGCCATGACACCGACAGCGCCGGCGGCGAGGCCATAGCGACACTCCGCGCCGGGCGGGGCGTAGTTCAGGAGTGCTGTCCCGGCGCGGGATGGGTCGTTCTGCTCGACGGGGCGTAGTCTCGAGCAATGGCTGAAAATCCCGACCTGGGTACACCTGGACGGACCGGAAGAGCCAAGGTTTGCATTCCTATTCAGGATCGGTCTGGAGCGCTGAGCGAGATCATCGACGTTCTCGGCAATCTGGACGTGAGCATCGTCGATATTGAGATCCAACGAGACGGTTCAGCCTTGATGCTCGTAATCGACGCGAAGCGTCGGGTATCGCCTACAGCAGAGCTAGCTGGAAGCGCGGATCGCCGACTCGGTCGCGGCGGCACGGGCCAATGGTCGGAGGCCACGAGCGCGAGAGGGAGTGATCTGGCTCGACGATGTTCGGTAGTTTGCGGTGGTGCCGCGGTCGGGGGATGGGTTGCTTCCCTCGGTTGTGGCCTGCGGGGTTGTTGCCGCCCAGGGGGTGAGATTCGTGGTCGTTGGCAGTTGTGCACTGTTTCTGGCCGGCGACATGGCGGTCCTGCCTGTAAAGGACGCCGACATCGTCCCCGATCCGAGCCCGCAGAACCTGGACTGCCTGTGGGAGGCCTTGACGGATATGGCGGTGACAGCGTGGAGGGTGCCGCCTAGAGGCCGGCTTGGGACTCTCGACGTTGTGCCGGTAGCGACGGTCTACGGCAAGGTGGACTGTCTTCTGGAGCGGGGCCGGGCCGATTTCGACGATCTGTTGTCGCGGGCCAGCCTGGCGCCCGTCGCCGACGCGGAGGTAGCCGTGGCCAGTGAAGCCGACTGCCGCCGGCTGCGTAGCTTGTACAAGGGGCGGTGATGGCAGTGAGAAGCCCGGGCCGGGTGGTAGAAGGCCGAAGCGGCCTTGGGATGGTGGAGCAGTCGATCTTGGCCGCCATGGACGCCATCAGGGCCAGGCCGAACAGCTATCACAAGAAGTCTCTGGCGGTGTTGGCGGCAGTGGAAGAGGGGATCGGGCTAGCTCCGGGCTACGCCTATGAGATGGTCTTGGATCTCGCTCGCCCCTGGGTCGTGCCTATCAGGTTGGTCGACTTTCACGGCAACTTTGGCGGCAGGGACTATGACGCGGCCGGTCCGCGCTACACCGAATGCCGGTTGTCGCCAGCCGGGGGGTTGGCGCTCCGATCGGAGCGAGGCGAAGTCCCGCCGCTGCCTATCGGGCTGATCAACGGCAACATATACGCGCAAGGACTTCGCCCTCCCCTCGATCCGCTCCGGGCCATCACCGCCCTGCGCCGCTTGGTCGACAAGCCCCGCTCGCCGTCACGGGAGATCGTTGAACTAGTCGGGCCCCCAGAGTTCCTCACAGGCTGTGACCTGTCCGGAGATCTCGACTCGTTCATGGCGGGGCGCCCCACCGCTCTGCGCCTGACCGGACGAGTAGTGGTCGGTGACGATTCCCACCTCATCATCGAAACGCTGCCGCCCAACGCCCGCCCGCACCAGGTGATCGAAACGATTATCAAAGTGGACTCACCCAGATGGGACGGCACTTTCCCCCAACTCGGAGCCGCCACCCGACTCGGCATCGCCAGCATCGACAACCACTCAACCAGCGACGACGTCCTACGACTGATATGCACCTTGCGACCAGGCGTCGACCCCCACCAAGCGGCCGAGCGCCTACGAAGAGTCCCGGGAGTCGTAACCGAGATCGCCGTGGCACACCCAGTACCCCTGGCCGACCTCCTACGTGCCTGGGTCAAACACCACCAAAGCGAAGACCTCATCACAGCCCTTGACAGCCTCGAAACCACCCTCACCACCTAAACGCATCCAACTGGCCAGCTAGAGCCGATTCCGTCGCGCTGATTATCCGAGGGTTTCGACGGCGACTCACTCGATACGGAACGTTCTGCGGCGATCTCCCACGGCTCTCGCAGGCTGGCTCTGAAAGCTCTGACTCGGCGTTTGCCCCGGCGTGGTCGTTCTCCGCTGCTATCTGTCGCCGTCGGCACCGGACGTCTCTGGATTCTGGGCCGCGGTGGGATTAGGTTCCGTGTGACGATTTCTGTGCCGCTGGTCGGCACGGGGCCGGCGTGTGGACGACGGGTGGCTGACAGGGTATGGGTACCGATAAGGAGGCGACGATGCGACGAAGGCTGAGCGGAGTTTCGGTGGCGGTCTNNTTGAGCATGACGTCGAGTGCGGGTGTGGCTTGGGCCGCGAAGCCCGACGCTTCGGGGACCGTCACCTGCAAGGTGACCGGCAGCGGCACCTTCTCGCCTAAGTTGACCCTCGCGGGCAGCCCGGGGGGTGTCAAGTTCACCTTCACGGCAAAGGCGTCGAAATGTAAATCGAACGCGACCATACCGGGAGCGATCGTGAATATCACCGGCGCCACCGTGACCGCCAGTGGCTTCTGGAACGGGAGCGGCCCGAGCGGCAGTTCGTGCGCGAGCTTGCCCACCGACACACTCGGCACCATGAACGCCAAGTACGTATGGACGTCCGCGCCGCCCATCGCCAACACCACCATCGCGACCAACGGCGGCGTTCCCTGGATCGCCAGCGGTCCAATCTTCAAGTTCGATATCACGCTCATCGGCGCCAGCATCACGTCCTCGGCTGGTTCGTTCGCCCCAGCGACATCCGAGACGTTCAACCTGAAGACCAACATCGTCAACCCCTGTGGCGCCGGCTGGGGTCCCTACCCGACGTTCAACATCACCGGCGGGTCGTTCACGGTCAACTGACACCCTGAGCACACTCGGCATCTCACGGCGCCCATCAACCGAGAAGACAAAGCATGTCCGGCGAGCCGATCGCGGAATCGGTCGCGAGTGTGCCGTCGGCTCCATATCTAGATGCGCTGATGTTCTGCGCTACGCGCTCAGGCTCGTTGCGCTACTAGGGCGGGCCTTGACTAACTCGTCTGGTCCTCGGTCGTTGTGTTCCCCTTCCCTCAGCAGCGTGGTGGGTCCAGGCGAGGGCGCGGCCAGTTCTAGCCGGTACCGGGGTGGGTCGCCGACGCGGGTCAGACGGGCGGCTACCGCCGGGAGCTGACCGAGGGCAGCGGCATTGACCATGTCGGTCCGGTACTGCTCAGTCTGCTCCGGGTCGAGCGTTCCGGCCACGTCGGTCCCGACGCGCACGGCGATTAGCGACTCCTCGACCGGCGGGTCCGAGTCCCACGTCAACCAGGCCTCAAACCTGACTTGGTCGTCGTACAACGGGCCATGAACCGCCCCGGCCAAGGCTCGCTCCAAGACAGGAGCGCTCACCGAGTCGGTCTGAACGGTGATCCACTCGCCGACGGTCCAGCTTGTACCGAAGCAGGCGTGCAGTGGCGGCTCAAGCCAGTCGGGAGGAGGCTGGCCGATGGTCTTCAACTGCTTCCACATGGCTCCGTAGCCTTGGACCAGGTTCCCGACTGCCCGCCAGCCGACTCGGCGTTTCTCGGCCCGAGTGTCGGCTTGGATGCCATCAAGCTCAAGTTCGATGGTAAGCGGGTCCACCTCCGGAGCGCCGGTGGCTCCGCCAAACCCGGCTAAGCAGCTCCCATTCCGGCGGAGTGGCTGATTCTGGCGTGACGCGGCTTTGGCAAGACCCGCCGCGGCGCGGAAAACGGGTCCTGACTGAGGCGATGAGCCGTGCTGGCACGGACTGGGCCATCGTGGGTGCTCCCTTCGCGGCGGTCCGGGACATGTGCATTGAGGGCGAGTCCGGGATCTTGAAGGTGGCGCAACGTGGCGAGGTCATCCACTGCACCGGTGTGTCGACGGGCAAAGTTCGATTGACCTGGGCCGTTCGCCCTACTTGCTGAGACGCCGCCGAAGTCGCGCCGCGTAGGATGCGCGGGCATCTGCAGTTGATTCGGTCCGCCGCTCGGACGTCGCCTGGTCAACGACACTCCAAATGACGCGGCGTAGCAGCATGAGGTTGAACTGAGCGCTTTTCCACTCCCGCGGATCATCCGGGTCTGGAGCCAGCCACTCGTCCGCTGACTTCGGACTCCCGTTGCGTCGGAGCACGAGCATCCCCTGACCACGGCCCGGTCGACCAGGCCGCGTCCCGAAACCTTCGGGTTGGAGCGACAAAACCTCGAAACCGCGAGTCAGGTGGGCACGAATCCACCATTCCGACAGGAGAACCACCGGGCTCGGTGTTCCGCTTTGCCTGAGTTGGACGAGGGTTGTGAGCCCGAAATCATCTTCGGTCCATGGGCCCTCGATGAGACGATCCGCAAACGCGTCGCATCCGAGGTACGTCATGAACAGTAATCCCCCCGGAGCGAGCAGCCGGTGGAGTTCGGCGATCCACGCGCCCCAGGTGTCATGAAGATGCGTAAAAACCGAGGTCGCGTAAATGAGATCGAGCGAAGCGTCTGGTAAGGGCAGAGGCGGGTCCTCTTTGTTGAGAAAGACCTTGAATGGAGGCGGCAGACTCTCCGACAGCCAAGTGATGCTCTCCGCGTCGATATCGCAGCCTTGGAAGGACCTCGCCGTCTCGGCTTCGGCTCGAAAGTGAGGTAGAACCCGACCGGGCCCGCAGCCGAAATCCAAGATGGCCTTGCCCTCGAAAGTCCAGTCCGGAGGTAGCGCAGCACAGATCGCGTCGTGGCGGTCCACCCCTCCGCGTACGAAGTCGGCTTCCCGTTCCGCCAACGTTCCGCTTGCCACTGACACGCGCCCCAGCAAATCGGCAGGTGGTACCGGTACCTCGGATATTTTCACCGTCGCATTATGCCGTCTTTACCAGGGCTGGACGACGAGAACCGGCTACAAGCCAAAGTCGCAGGCTCAAACAAGCACCCGCCCTCCGCCCGGAACCGAACGCTCGCGACGGGCGTCCCTGGGATGCTCAGTCCGCGAAGATACCGACGGGAACACGACCGCCTTGTCTTTCCACCTGCGGACTGCCGCCATTCGGTCGCCGTGACACCCCGAGTTGGCACGGAGCGGGGAGCAGTCCCACCGGATGACTCTCAGCGAGGCTTTCCTTGGAAGGCGCCGCGCTGGTCGTTGTTTACTGCCGTGATGAGGCGGTATCCCAGGGCCACTGCGGCCGCCAGACTGATGAGCGCGGGGACCAGTGGGATGATGGCGGCATAGCCCGAAAAGAACGCCACCAGGAACGTCGCTGACATCAGGAGTCCCGTGGCAAGGTAGGCAAGCCAGGCCCACAACGCGCTTGGTCTCAGCGGATGGTTCGGCGGTAGGCAGTCGCTGAGCGCCCAATACGGGAACCACAGGTTGATGACCGGTATGAACCAAGACGCCACTCCGAACCCCGGTGAAGTCCGGGCCGGATAGCCGAGGCCGCGTGCGACTCTGGCTGCGTTGTACTGCCATACGAGGAAGACGATGCCGACGCCGAGGAGCACCAGTTGGCCTAGGTCCACGGCGATCGAGACAGGATAAAGCCCGTTGAGGTTCGGCGCAGGCGGCTGGCCCGGAGCAGCCGTTTGGAGCTGGTCGAAGAAGCGGTGGATGTCTCTTCGGAACGTCCCTGCCAACGTCAGGACCGAACCGAGTTCGCCCACCACGACCACGCCGTATGCACACAGGGCGGCCCGCGCCCACTTAAACATCCTTTCCTCACCGGCGTGCGCGGCGGCGACCCAGGAGAGGTTCACCCCTGCAGATGGCCCGGGCGGGTAGATGAATGGTGACCATTGGGTCCCGTCCCACCATCTCCAAACCGCAACCCTCCACGGGTCGGAGTACCAGCCCGGAGGAACGCCCGCCATCATGCGCCAATCTTGACAGCCGCCCGCGCCTGGCTGCTCGACCCGAGCAAAGCGGGGCGGCTACGATTTCGGGCCGGGCGCGAGTACGGCGAGTAAGGGACACCATGGCCAGCACCTGCAGCAACGGGCATGAAGTTGACCCACCCTCACCGTTTTGCCCCCGCTGCGGGGCGCCCACCGGCGTCCCGGGCCCGCCTCCTCCTGGTCCACCACCACCACCACCCTGGCGAGCCACGCTCAACGCGCCCGGCGGATATCCGCAACCCCCAGTTCAGGCAAGCGGCTATCCGCCTCCTTATCCAGCGAGCGGATACCAGCCCTCGTATCAGTCGGGCGGATACCCGGGCCCGTACCAATCTGCCGGCACCAACGGCCTGGCCGTCGCGTCACTGGTCCTCGGGATCTTGTGGGTATGGGGTCTCGGGGCGATCCTGGCGCTGATTTTTGGGATCGTCGGTCGCCGGCAGATCGCCAATTCGAATGGCAGACAGGGTGGAGGAGGGCTTGCCACCGCGGGGATAGTCCTGGGCTCCCTCGGCATCGTCGGCGCGGTAACTCTCACCATCGGATTGGCACTCGCCGGAAGTTCCCTATCTCGTGTCGGCGTTTCGTTGTCCTGCCGGTCCGACTTCGCCACCGTTGACGTCGCCTTGGAGGCATACCGGGCGCAGGTAGGCGGGCTCCCAGGCGGCACCAACAACGGCGCCGTTGGTCATCCCGACCCCATCTCCGCCAGCCCCGGAATAGCCGCCTTGATGGGCACAGTGACCCTGCCCGATGGCGCCACCGTAGGACCATGGCTGCGCACCGAACCGGTCAGCCCGGGCGCCTACCAGATCATCGTCAGCGACGACGGGCAAGGAACCGTAAGCGTCGAGACAACCAACCCCGTCCCCTCCCAAATCGGGAACTCGAACACCCCCTCGGACTGCGCCGATATCGGCTAGACCGCCCCGCAACCCAGTGGACGCGGCGGGCGGGCAGATCGCTCCAACACGCCCTCCTGACGTCCGACGGGCCCCTACGAGCACCGAGTCTGCCTCGCTCTCAGCGGTCACCGAAAGTCGTTTGGCTCTCCGCGTGGCGGACCAGGTCGGGCCGCCCGGGTGCTAACGGGACGTCGAGTCTGAGGGTGGGGCCGTCGGTCACAGTGATTGAGCTGTGGTCGACGCCGGCCGTGGATAGCACGAGGGTGAATGTGTGCCATCCGGCCGTCACGCTCTTGTAGGCGAAGCGGTACCCGCCGCTGACCGCAGTCTGATGCCGAAGGACTCTGTCGCCGCTGAGCGTGAGGCTCACACGGAACGCGCCGTTGGAGTCGACGCCGGATTGGCTGTAGCTAGTTCGGGTCAGCACCCAGTCCCTGTCTCCATCGATGGTGACGCTCACACTTTCCCTGTCACCGGACGGGGGCGGGGGAGCCATGCCTGTTATTGAGAACCTCCTAGAGACGATGCTCCCGTTGCTTGACGAGGTCGTCGAGTTGCCGGTCAGTGTCGAAGCCGTCGACGGCTTCGCAGTTGTTGTCGCGCTGGAGCACCCGGTGACGGCAAAAACCAGAGCTACGGACGTCGAGAGCGCAGCACGGGCAAATCTGGTGTTCATGCCCTTTGGACGCTTCGCCTGGCTACATCGGTTCCTGACGGTCAGTCTCGATGGTCCCAGGTGCAGAGACCCCATGTGGTTGTTGTCACGGTGACGCCCGGTTTCTAAAACCAGTTAGCACGTGCTGGCAGATTGACACTGCCTGATCGACACCACGGTGACACCAGGTACCGGCGGCGGCTGCAGCGTGGTGGTCGTGGCCGCGGGCAGCGTGGTGGTGACCGCCGGGATCGTCGTGGTCGTCACCGGAGTGTTGGTGGTATTCGGGCCCACCGACGCCATCGCCAGGTCGGCGGTGACGCCGAGGTCGTTGAGAAAGGCGAGGTGGAGACCCGACTGGGTGAACACTCCGTTGACAAGGCTGTGGTACCCACCGGTGACGCTTATCACTGGCGTCAGAACGCCGGAAAGCGTGGAGGAGAGTGCGCTCCCCAGGAGAGGGTCATTGAGGATGGCTTTCAGCGTGGCCGCGAGGATATCCGTCGAGCCCGACAGCGGCGAAGGGAGGGTAACGGGGGTGGTGATGCTGATGATTCCGAGCAGAAGCTTTACCGTGACCGAAGCGCCGACGATCGTCGAGCTCCCGGAGAACGACGTTCCGCCCGCGTTGCCCGTCGCCCAAGACGTGACCGACGAGAAGTTGAGGCTCATCGATGCGACCAGGCTCGACAGGGAGCTGCCCACGACGGGCAGGGTCAGGAAGTTGATCGAACCGCCGACGGTGCTCCCGCTGGTCGTGCACGGAGTGGTAACGCTCCCACCGCTCATGACGTCACCGCTCGACAGAACGCTGGCGCAAGAGTAGGACGACCCACTCGTATTCGCTTCTGCTACCAGGCTCTGCTGAGGAGCGACGACGCCATCGGCAGGTGGGGGAGACAAGGCGCCCTGGGCGGTCACCGGGGTATTCGAATCGGATCCGTCGTTGGCGGCGGAAATGGGGGTGGAGTTATAGGGCTGGATGAGGCCGCCTAGGTTGAGGGCTTTGGCCGATGCCGCGGAGTCGTAAGCGGCGGAGGGGACGGTCGTGGTGGTCGTGGTCGTGGCCGCGGGTGGCCCGGTGGTCGGAGTGGTCCCGCCTCCCGGGTTCTCGCCAACCGAAATCAATGCTTGCAGCGTCCTGCCGACGCCCTCGTTCGTGGACGCCACTGTGGATCCGGTCGACTGGACGAGCACCCACCACGAGCCGCTGGGGACGGTGAATTCAGGATTCGTGGAGCACGGATACAACGTGGTCCCAGGGGTCGACGATCCGGGAGGTACAAATGGTGGTGCCGGCTTCGTCGAGCTGGGCAGCGTCATGGACAAGGTGTAGGAAGAATCGCCTGCCCTGTTGGATGCCGAGGCCACCGTGACCGCCCCGTTGGCGCAGGCGATTTGCGTCTGGTAAGGGGTGGTCGAGTCGTAGCTCTGTATTTTGGCGAGTTCGGCTTGGATGCCCGCCTCGGCGGCGTCGACCGTCTGGACGAGGACGCTCCCTTGCGTCGACTGGGATATCCCGGACACCGTGTCCTGGACGGCGACGACGCCCAGGCCCACGACGACGAGGACCGCCATGAGGACGGCCAGCATCGCCATCCCGAGGTCACGATCCTGCCCTCGTCCGCTGGAGGGCCGCCTGAGATACGAGCCAGGTCTCACCTCAGCCATATCGGCAAATCCGACGAAGAGGTGAATTTCGGGCCGCTGGAACTTTCCCGAATCCTTCGAACATTGCGCCTATCGGCATGTTGTTCGTCCTTGACATGCCGTCGACTCCGATCAGAGTGTTGAACAGCCGCTGTACGACTGTTCGCTTGCCACCGGGGTCGACATGTTTTCGGCCGACAGGGTCTCGTCGACCGTGGCGCCGTTGGCGTCATAGCCGCCATTCGTCTGGTTGATGGTAAAGGTCACCGTGACCAGGCCGTCATAGGGAGACCCGGCGGCGCTGAATGAGAGGTTCGAAACTCCCGTCGCGATGACACCAGGGTTCGTCGAGGATCCGACCGTGGTCTGCTCGACCAGGTTGGTCCCACTCAGGGACCACTCGGCGCAAGTGACGGGGATGGGAAGGTCAGACGATGTCGAGTCGTTGGTCACGTCGAGGGTGGTGCCGTTGTTGGAGACCAGCAACCCGGTGGCGAACCTGACGCTGGATTCCAACTGGTCGACGGCGTTCTGTGCGGCCGCGTTGTTGATCGAGCGATCGGTGCTTGCCGTCACCACTCGGCTGGCGCTAACCAGCCAGGTATCGCCGGCGAATAGGACGAGCATCGCCAGCGCCAGCGCGATCATCAGCTCAACCAGAGTGAAGCCACTCTCGTCATGGGCGGTCTTGGAGGTCAGTAGCCGCATGAGGTGTCCCCGCCCTTGACGCAAGGCGTCAGCACGGTAGTGGTGACGACGTCGTCGGGCACCCCCTGGACGTACGGATGCCGCCAGGTGACCACGACGGTGGCTGTCAGGGGCTGAGTGTTACCGCCCGCGTAGGACACACCGGTGGAACCCGTGATGTAGACGTCCACCGCGTAGGTAAACGAGCCCACTAGATAGCAGGCCTGATGGGGTGATATCGGCGGCCAGTTGCCCGGAGCCGAGTTGACGATCGCCCCCGCTGCCGGTGGCGGCGTCGTGGCGGCCTGGGCCAGGCAGGGGGGATCCTGCCACGACGTCGACGTAAGGGAGCACGAGCCGGCGTCGACCGAGGCGACGTCGATCGGGCTGCCCTCGAAGCAGTATCCGGTGCCGGAGGGTGTGATATTTGGGTCAGCGGACGTGGTGAAAGTCGGGTCCGAGTTGCCGGTCGGGTTCATACCCAGCTCTATGGTCGTCCAGGGCAGGGCCCTGACTTCCTCCATGGTCTGATTGGCGAGGTTGGTGGCCTGGGACTTCTGACGGGCATACGCGGTCTGGACCATCGAGTTGATCAGGACGTCGGTGAGACTGAATACGGCGATCATGAGGACCACTGATGCCATCACGACCTCGATGAGGCTGAAGCCCTGATCGTCCGAGGCTCTCCCTTGGCGCCCGGCTCCGATCATCTTGCGAAGTTGTATCGGCCGTCGACGAGGACGTTCCGTGGTCCAGTCCATCGCATTGGGTTGGGTTGGCCCAAGTCCGATGGTCAGCGACTCCACGGTGTCCCTCCCTTCGAGGCGCGTCACGATCATTAAGGTGCAACATCGAACCCCTGCCGGGCTTTCTTGACCGAAAAATCGACGAAAAACGCTAGTTCCGGCCTAATGCCGCAAATAATGACGTCGGGGCGACGCATCGGTGGTGTAGAGAGCTGACCACGTATGCGCCCCGCGTGGGCGCGTGATCAGGGAAGCTGATCCCACATTTCCATCAGCGTTCCCAGCACTTCCTCGGCGGCGGCCAGCCCACCGAGGTGGCTTTCTCCTGGCCGGATGGTGAGCGAGGCCCTCGGCAGCATCGGCACCGCTTGGCGGGCGTGGTCGAGCGGCACGATGTGGTCGGCATCGCCGTGCCACCAGTGGACCGGGGCCGGGACTTCGCCGAGGGAGAATCCCCAAGGTCGGGTGAAAAGGACCACGTCGTAGATCGGGGCCCGCAGGCCGCGCCGGCTGTTGCCAACCAGATCATCGAGAAACATGGCCTTGATCTCCGGGCGAGAGAAGACCCGCCGGTCGCCTTCTGGCGAAAATCGGGCGTACAAGTCGAAGCCGGGCGACGCCAGTGGGCTCAGGCCGCGAATCCCCCAGCTGAGGACCGTCGCCAACGGCGTTCGCAAGGCTGGGATCACCGGCCCCAACCGAGTGGCGAGCCCAACCAGTCCACCCGTTATCGCATCCGGACCGCGCGTGGGAACGACTCCTCCGAGCACTCCGACTGCCGTGACGCGCTCACCGAGCCACCGCGACGCGGCCAGCGCATAGGGACCGCCGCCGGACATCCCAATGACCGCGACCTGACCGATGCCGAGTTGATCGAGGACGATCTCGAGGTCCGCCGCGAAGTCCAGGATGGAGCCGTACAGGTGCGGCGTCGAGAGCCCAACCCCGGGACGGTCGATCCCAAGAATGCACACACCCATTTCGGCCGCGGCGACCCGAGCGGCTTCGGGAATCTGGCGGCGAGCGCCGGGCGTCCCGTGGAGCCACACGACGGTCCGGCCACGGGCCTGGCCGAACTCCGCGAAACTGATCTTGCGTCCTTCTCGCACCTCGACGGTGCCCTCGACGCGCGGTGAGGTCAGGGTCGTCACGCCGGCGTTCCAAGTCCACCAAGGGCCCGGGGTCCGAGTTGTCCGTTCATGAGACACTGTGACACAGCGCCCCGCTCAGCGGCGAGGCCCCCGGAGAGAACCCGGCGGCCGGTCCATTCCCTCTGGGTCCAAAACCGGGTCGTTCGGTCTAGCCTGGCGCCGTGGCCGTCACCGCACCGACGCTGTCGGCGCGCGAGTGGGCGGTTTTAGGCGCGGTATCGGAGGGGCCGACCCATGGCTTCGCCGTGGCCCGGCTTTTGGCCGAGGATGCACCCGTCGGCCGGGTGTGGACGGTCCGCCGCCAGGACGTCTACCAAGCCCTCGAGAAGCTGGCCCAACTGGGCCTGATCAGCGAACGGTCCACCGAACCAGGCGATCGGGGGCCGACGCGCACGATCCTGGCCACCACGCCGGCGGGGAAGCGTTTCCTGCGGCGATGGCTGACCGAACCGGTCGACCACGTTCGGGACGTGCGGTCCCTTCTGCTGTTGAAGCTGCTGCTGCTCGATCGAGCCGGCGGCGACAGCGGACCCTTGATCGAGGCCCAACGGGCCAGGTTGGCGCCGCTGCTGGACGGGTTGGAAAGCCAACGCGGTTGCACCCAAGGCTTCGAGCGGGTGCTGGCCGAGTGGAGGGTGGCGTCGTGCCGGGCGACTCTCCAATTCCTCGAGGGCCTCCGCGACCAGGGCGGCAGGGGAGGGGCCTGGTCACCCTGAAGGATTCAGGCGACCCGGGAGGATTCAGCGACCCGGGAGGATTCAGGCGACCCGGGAGGCCGCCCGCACCGCGTGAGCCAACCGCCTGGCCGCAGACGGGGCCAAGCGAGGCCGGACCCGAGCGACCAGCTCATCCGGTCCGGGTAACGCACTCAGGATCCAGCGGGCGAACATCCCCTCGTCCATCCAGGCGGCCAGGTCGGGCGAGACCAGCTCCTTTGCCCACCGGTCGCTGACGGCGGTCTGGCGCAGCAACTCCCAGGACCAGGACTCACTGGCGATCCGGATGAGATCCGGCAGGTCCTGCTGGAGATCGGGAGCAGCGTCGCACCCGGCCAGAAGCTCGGTCACCGGGTGCAGTCCAACTATTTCGCGCCACGAGAGTTTTCGGTCGGTCCGATGGACCTCCTCCAGGATCGCCGAGAGCCAGAAGACCGACTGGAGCTGACCGGCGCCGACTGGCGGCGGAGGCGTCGGAAGCGCCAAGCACCGCCTCAGGCAATCCAGCAGGCGGCCGTCCGAGGGCGCTTCGGCCAACGAGCGCCCGTCCGGCAAAGTCATCCGCCACCCGATCAGCCCGTCGCGGGTGACCAGGCAGCACATTCGGATGCCAGGCGTGACGCCCGGCGCCAGCGGCACGGGCAGTTCGACCTCGCTGTCGGCCACCGTCACCCGGCCCGTCGCCACGACGCCCACCGCCAGGCAGTCCGGCGCCGCCTGGCGCCCGAGAAAGCCGCCCGGGTCGTCGAGGAAGCACAGCCTGAAGTCGCCGCCGCCCTCTGGAACGGCGCGTACTTCCACCCAGATGGGTCGACCCTGCTCCGCCACTCGGTCGCCGACGGCTTCCAGGAGGACGCCCGTGAGGCCTTGCCAATCTTCCATTTGAGGCCGACCTCCCGCATCGATTGAGACTCAGACGTGCGGGGGTCGGCCCGAACCCCGATCAACGGCGGCCGGCGCCAAGCTATCAGAACGTTCCGTCTATTACATAGAGTTTCCTATGATTACGATCCTGAGCGTTGCTGGGTCAGGGTGCCGGAGGAACGACCTCGAGGTGAAGCTCGGCCAGTTGGGAATCCAGCACGACGCTGGGCGCTCCCATCAGGAGGTCTCGCGCTCCCTGATTGAGGGGAAAGGCGATCACTTCGCGCAGGTTGGCCTGGTCCTCGAGCAACATGAGGATGCGGTCGAAGCCTGGCGCGATGCCGGCGTGCGGGGGAGGGCCGTAGTGGAAGGCGTTCCACAGCGCAGGAAACGACTCCTGGATCCGGTCGGGGCCATAGCCCGCGATCGAGAAGGCCTTTTCCATCACTTCGGGCAGGTGGTTGCGAACCGCTCCGGATGACAGCTCGACGCCATTGCACACCAAGTCGTACTGATAGGCCAGGACCTCACCCGGATCGGTTGCTGCCAAGGCTTCCAATCCGCCCTGCGGCATCGAGAACGGATTGTGGGAGAACTCCCACTCACCGGTCAGGACATTGGCTTCGAACATCGGGAAGTCCACGACCCAGCAAAAGGACAACGCGTCCGGCTCGCCCAGCTTCAGGTCCCGGCCCAGCGCGCTGCGCTGGTCGCCGAGGGCCGAGGCCACCGCGGCGCGGGGACCGACTGCGCACAGGATGGCGTCACCGGGCGCAGCGCCAGTCGCGCCAACCAGGATGGACACCTCGTCCTCGGTCAGCTTCTTCGACAGCGTGCCCCTCACGCCATCCGGGTCCAGTTGGAGCCAGCTCCCGATGACCCCGCCCTTTTTGCCCGCCTCCTGGAACTCGTCGAACCACTTGCGCGATCGAACCGCTGCGTGCGGGGCGCGGAGGGCCCGGATGACATGTCCGCTCGACGGAGCAGCGCTAAACATCGGCAGCTCGGTGCCGCCTCCGAGCGCCGCCGTGACATCGGCTATCTCAAGTTCGAAACGAAGGTCCGGCTTGTCTGTACCGAAGCGATCGAGGGCCTCGGCGTAGCCGATCCTAGGGAACGAGGCCGGCGCCTTCTTGGTCGAGCACTCGGTGACGATCCGTCCCATCATGAGCTCGACTTCGGTGAACACGTCTTCTTGGGTGGCGAAGGCCATCTCCAAATCGATCTGATAGAACTCGCCCGGGCTGCGGTCGGCGCGGGACGCCTCGTCCCGAAAGCAGGGTGCGATTTGGAAGTACCGCTCGACCCCTCCGACCATGAGCAGCTGCTTGAACTGTTGAGGGGCCTGCGGGAGGGCGTAGAACTCGCCCGGGTAGAGCCGGCTGGGCACGAGGAAGTCCCGAGCTCCTTCGGGGGACGAGGCGGTCAGTACTGGGGTCTGGATTTCGAGGAAGCCCCGCTCGGTCAGGTGGGAGCGGACTACCTGGGCCAGCCGGGCCCGGGCCGCGAGGCGCTCGACGAGCGGTCCGCGCCGCATGTCGAGGTAGCGGTAGCGCAGCCGGGCTTCCTCGCCCACGTCAGTGTCGCGCTCCACCGGAAAGGGCAGAACATCGGCAGACGACAGGACCTCGACGTCGGCCACCATCACCTCGATCCCGCCGGTGGGCAGCCGCGGGTTGACCGTCCCGGGAGCCCGGGCGACGACGGTACCGCCGGCGCTGATGGCGCTTTCGATCCTCAAGTGGGAGAGCGACTCGAAGGCCGGAACACCAGGGTGGACGACGAGCTGTACCAAGCCCGCGGACTCGACCCCTGCGGGGTCGCGGAGGTCGATAAACAACAGCCCGCCGTGGTCGCGCTTGGCCGCCACCCACCCCGCCAGCAGGACGTGACGCCCGACGTCGTCTCCGCCCAGGTCGCCGCCTCGCGTGTCTCTGTACCGGTTGATCGTCAGCGGTCGGGTCTGCTCCATTACAGCGGAGCAGGCTAATCGGCCGCTCTATATCTTGTTTCTGAGTTCGTCGCGGACGTCGATGACCGTTGGTTCGGAGGCGGCCAGTCGATCCAAGCTCGAACGAATGGCGTGAAAGCTGTCGCGCAGGTCGCGCAGATCGGCAACGAAGCTGTCGAGTGGAGTCGGTTCGCGCTCGGCCGCCGGCGGCTCAGGGGTAGCCGAACTTGGCTCGGACTCCGTCAAGTAGTCGGTCGCCGATTCGATCGGAGTCTCGTACGGAGTTTCGTACCGGGGGTATTCGGGCTCGGAGCCGTGGCGTCCGGCCTTGACCCGGTACATGGCCCGGTCGGCTCGATCGAGAAGCGCCTCCGCTGTATCCGAGTTGCCCAGGTCGAGGGCGCTTCCAACCGACGCGGCCACGGGCCAGGACTCTCCGTCCAGCTCGACGGTCTCGGCCAAGCTCATCGCTATTCGGCCGACGACGTAGTCGGACTGCTCCTCATCGACGAGGTCCTCGCACAACACGGCAAACTCGTCGCCACCGATACGGGCTACCAGGTCGGCACCCCTCACGGTATTTCGGAGCCGGGCCCCAACCGCGACGAGGACGCGATTGCCCAGGGCGTGCCCACCCAGATCGTTGACCCGCTTGAAACCGTCGAGGTCAATGAAAACGACGCTGACGCGGGTGAGGTGGCGTTCTTTGCGGCGCAAGGCCTGGTCCGTGCACTCGAGAAAATGGCTTCGGTTGAGCAGACCGGTGAGAGAATCGTGGGTCGCCAAGTGGTAGAGGACCGCTTCCCGGGTCCGCTCCTCGTGGACGTCCGCCACCGCGATCACGACGACGGGCTCACCGTTGTAGTCGTGCGAACTGAGCCACCAGCGAGTCCATCGCCCAGGATCACGGGCGAGCAGCTGGTAATCGGTCGCCATGGGGCTTAGGAGGCTGTGCACGGCGGCGATGTCGCTGCGAATACGTGCCCCGGCTTCGGGATCGATGGCGTCCAGCCAACCCGACCCGAGAGAGGCGGCCTCTCCGAGGCCCGTCAGCTCGACCCAGCGCTGATTTACGGCGATGACTCGGCCAGAGGGCTCGGCCAGGAGCGCGGCGAACGGGACGGCCTCCAAGGCAACCGTTGTCGTGGGATTCCACCCAGTCCCGTCACTATGGCCAAACAAATGCAACGCCCCTTCTCTACCCCGGGTATTGCGAACTCCCGGTTGCTGCCCGTAGCGATCTTACATCCCGACCGACCGGGCGCGGAGCCTCCTGCGTGAGGAATTGGGCGACTGTAGGGGCGCTGGTGGTCCTTTGTGGAGCTAGCCCCGAGGCCTACGGCGACTTCCTCGCGCCGGAGCGATGGCGCCTCCGCCGAGCCCGGCCAAGGCGGAGATGGGTAGCCACAGACCGTAGGTCCTGCTCTTTTTCCCCAATCGGGCTCGGTGAGTAAGACTGGTCGCTGGTTCCGACGGCTCGACGAGGAGTTGGTTAGGCGATGGCCATCAGCCGCAACACATTTGGCGCCCAGGCGGATCTGTCCGTCGGCGGCCGACGGTACGAGATCTTTCGGCTCGACGCTTTGAGCGGCTCGAGCCGTCTTCCGTACTCGCTCAAGGTGCTCCTGGAAAACATGCTCCGCCACGAGGACGGGGTCTCGGTCGATTCTGGGGACATCGAAGCGCTCGCGACGTGGGAAGCGTCGGCCGAACCGAGCAAGGAGATCGCGTTCGCTCCAGCCCGAATCCTGATGCAGGACTTCACCGGCGTGCCTGCAGTCGTGGACCTGGCCGCCATGCGCGACGCCATGGTCGAACTAGGCGGCGACCCATCCCGTATCAACCCGCTGATCCCGGCCGAGCTCGTCATCGACCACTCGGTCATCGCCGATGTCTATGGCACCCCGGACGCCTTCGCCAGAAACGCTGAGCTGGAATTCCAGCGCAACGAGGAGCGCTACCGGTTCCTGCGGTGGGGGCAAGGCGCGTTCGAAACGCTTCGGGTCGTGCCGCCGAACACGGGAATCTGCCACCAGGTCAACCTCGAGCACCTGGCCAGGGTGGTGTTCACCACCGAGGCCAGCTCGCAGGGGCCGAGCCAGGCCTATCCGGATACCCTCCTCGGCACCGACTCCCACACCACGATGATCAACGGCCTGGGGGTTCTCGGCTGGGGCGTCGGCGGTATAGAGGCCGAGGCGGCCATGCTCGGCCAGCCGGTCTCAATGCTGATCCCGCGGGTGGTGGGCTTCAAGCTCAGCGGGTCGCTCCCGGAAGGGACGACCGCAACCGACCTGGTGCTGACGGTTACCGAAATGCTGCGCAAGCACGGGGTCGTGGGCAAGTTCGTCGAGTTCTACGGCGACGGGGTTGCATCCATCCCACTGGCGAACCGGGCGACCATAGGAAACATGTCTCCGGAGTACGGCTCGACGTGCGCCATCTTCCCGATCGACGAGGAGACCCTGCGATACCTCGAGCTGACCGGACGCCCGGCTGAGCGGATCGCCCTCGTCGAGGCGTACGCCAAGGTGCAGGGACTTTGGCACGACGCCGCCCACGAACCCGAGTACTCGGAACGGCTGTCGCTGGACCTCTCCACGGTCGTCCCGTCTCTGGCCGGCCCGGCCCGGCCCCAGGACCGGGTCCCGCTCGATTCGGCCCAGGTCGGATACCGCGAGTCCGTGCTGAAGATTCTTGGCCAAGACGGAGCTGCCGCGAATCCTTCGAACTCGACACCGGTCACGCTGGATGACGGCACCTCGTTCGACCTCGATCACGGGCGCGTGGTGATAGCCGCGATTACGTCGTGCACCAACACGTCCAACCCTTCCGTGATGGTCGCAGCCGGCCTGCTGGCCAAGAAGGCGGTGGAGCGCGGCCTGACTTCCAAGCCGTGGGTCAAGACGACGTTGGCGCCCGGCTCGAAGGTGGTCATGGACTACTACGAACGGGCCGGTCTCACGCCTTACCTGGAGAAGCTGGGCTTCGATCTGGTCGGCTACGGATGCACCACTTGCATCGGCAACAGTGGTCCGCTTCTGCCTGCCATCTCCGCAGCGGTGGCCGAGGGAGACCTCGCGGTCGTCTCGGTCCTCTCCGGCAACCGCAACTTCGAGGGCCGCATCAGCCCCGATGTCCGCATGAACTATCTGGCGTCCCCGCCGCTCGTGGTCGCCTATGCCCTTGCCGGGTCGATGGACTTCGACCTGGTCAACTCGCCCCTGGGTGAAGGGACCGATGGCAGACCGGTCTACCTACGTGACATCTGGCCCACACCGCAGGAAGTCGCCGGCGTGGTCGAGACGTCCATCGAGTCGAAGATGTTCGTTTCCTCCTACGAGTCTGTATACGAGGGCGACTCGCGGTGGCAGAACCTGGACGTGCCGTCGGGTGACTCCTACGAATGGGACTCGAAGTCCACTTACGTCCGCAAGCCGCCGTACTTCGAAGGGATCGGGATGACGCCCGCCGCCCTCACCGACGTGAGGGGGGCCCGGGTGTTGGCCAAGCTCGGCGACAGCGTTACCACAGACCACATCTCGCCGGCCGGGGACATCCGTCGCGACGGTCCGGCTGGACGCTGGTTGGATGATGGCGGGGTAGAGGCAAAGGATTTCAACTCCTACGGCTCCCGCCGGGGCAACCACGAAGTCATGATCCGCGGCACCCTCGCCAACATCCGCCTGCGCAATCAGATGGCCCCAGGCACCGAAGGCGGTGTGACCCGATGGATGCCTTCCGATACGACCGGTTCCGGAGCCCCCCAACAGGGCCAGGAGATGTCGATCTACGACGCGGCGAAGCGCTACGAGGCGGACGGGGTGCCGTTGGTCATCCTGGCGGGCAAGGAGTACGGCTCGGGCTCGTCTCGCGACTGGGCGGCCAAGGGCACCGCCCTGCTCGGTGTTCGCGCCGTCATAGCCGAGAGTTTTGAGCGCATCCACCGCTCCAACCTGGTGGGCATGGGGATCCTGCCCCTCCAATACAAGGTCGGGGACACGGCCGCTTCACTGGGCTTGACCGGCGAGGAGATATTCGACGTCACCGGCCTGGAAGGAATAGGTGAGGCGGCGTCGTTACCGCACGAGCTGACCGTCACGGTCGCGGGCGGAGGGATGGCGGCGAGGGCGTTTGCGGTCGTGTTGCGGATCGACACTCCGAAGGAGGAGGACTACTACCGGCACGGCGGCATCCTGCCGTTCGTCCTGCGCCAGCTCCGCGGCAGCTGAGCGCCCCCCTTTGTGGCGAGCCCTTAGGGCGACGGCGCGTGCAGGCCGCTGAGCGGGTCGAGGTTGGAGCTGACCACGCCTTCGAGCACTTCGAGCATGGCTCGGGCGGGCGCGCTAGGACGTCCCCGCCGGCGCAGCACCAGCCCGACGGTACGCCGGGGGAGACCGGCGACGGTTATGCGGGTGAACCCCTGCAATCCCTCGGTGGCGCCGGTGGCGGGCAGGATCGCCGGGCCGTAGCCCCGCAGGGTGAGCGACGCGATGAGCCGGACTCCGTCCAGCTCCGCCCGCGGCGACAGGGTCACCCCGCGCTGGCGGCAGGCGTCGTCTATCTCCTTGCGGAAGGCCGTGCCCGGCGCAGGGAGCAACAGTTCGATCCCGTCGAGCTCGACCATCTCGATATGGCTTCGCTCGGCGAAACGGTGGCCTCTCGCAACGACCAGCACCAAGTCCTCATCGAACAGCGGTCTTTCGATCAGGTCGGGACTGCTCTGGGGGAGGTTCACTACCGCCGCGTCCAATGAACCTGCGGCCAGGTGGGGCTCCAGGGTGGCCGACGTCCCATCGCCGATCACGAGCTTCACCTTGGGGTGCGTGGCGGCCATGCGGTCGAGCAGCAACGGCGCCAACCAGCGGGCCGTCGTACCGATCATGCCGATCCGAGCCGTTCCCGAGACCTCGTGGCGCAAGGCGGCGACGTCGGCTGCTGCGGCTTCGAGCTCGGCGGTGATCCGGCGGGCCCGTTCGAGGACGGCCAAACCCTCTTCCGTCAGCCGTCCGGCATGGCGATCCACCAGCTGCACCCCGAGCTCCTTCTCCAAGCGGGCGATGTGGCTGGAGACGTTCGACTGCACGGTGCCGAGGGCGGCCGCGGCGGACGAAAAGCTGCCGTGATCGGCGATGGCGATCAGGGCTTGAAGTTGGCGCAAATCCATCGTCGATAGAGATACCACACCGCAGGCACAACTGTTGGACCGATCAGGATCAGGCGCAGGAATGCCTGGGGCGGCTGCCCTTCAGCCTCCCTTCCCTGACGGGTCGCATCCGATTCCTGGAGAGGCTGCCTATACGGGTGTATACGGGCCCTGGCCACGCCCTGCGGTCGGGAGCGGAATGGCTCGGGTGCTTACGCAAAAGCGGTAGCTTCCAAACATGGCTGGCGCCGCGATCTTCGATCTGGACCGCACGCTCCTGCGCACCTCGAGCACTCCCGCCATCAACCAGGCCCTGTTCGAGGCGGGGTTGGTCGGGAGGGCGAGCTTGCCCGGCCAGGGCCTCATGATGAGGTTCTACGACGTGTTCGGGGAGACGGCTCCGGCCATGGTCTTGGCACGCGGGGCGGCGCTGGCTGCTCGGGGCTGGCCGGTCGAAGCGGCTCACGAAGCAGCCGAGAGGGCGGCTGACCTCCTGGAGGCCCAAGTGCTTCCTTACGTCCGGGCCCTGCTGGCATCCCACGAGGCGGCCGGGCGGCGGTTGGTCCTGGCCACTACCACTCCAGACCACTACCTGCTGCCCCTCGCCAGCCGGCTGGGCTTCGACGAGGTCATCGCCACCCGCTACGCGACTGAGAAGGACGACGAAGGGGTCGAACGATTCACGGGCCGGCTGGATGGCAGCTTCGTGTGGTCGGTCGGGAAGCTGCAAGCGGTGAGGCGGTGGGCCCGCCGCGGCGGGGTCGACCTTCGTGATAGCTGGGCCTATTCAGACAGCGCTTACGACGTGCCCCTGCTGTCGGCGGTCGGCCATCCGACCGCGGTGAATCCGGACTTCCGGCTTCAAGCGGTTGCCACCTTGCGGCGCTGGCCGATCGTCCACCTCGACAGCCCGGCCGGGGTGCCGAAGCTTCTGGGTGCTGAGCCCCTAGACGTCCTCAGGCTGCTGTTCCAGCAGGTCGCATTTCCTTTCGCACGCTTCGACCTGGCCGGCACCGAGCACATCCCGAGGAGCGGGGCGGCCATCGTCGCGGCCAATCACCGCAGCTACTTCGACACGACGGCGTACGGGTTGGCCGTATTCGAAGGTGGGCGCAACCCTCGTGGTCTGGCCAAGAAGGAGCTATTCGACGCGCCGGTGATCGGAACCCTGATGCGGGCTTCGGGCGCCATATGCGTCGACCGCAAGAATTCCGGTCGGGGCGCCTTTGATGCCGCTGAGCAGGCGTTGCGCGACGGAGAGGTGCTGATCATCGCTCCTCAAGGCACCATTCCGCGTGGCGAAGAGTTCTTCGACCCACGACTGCGAGGCAAGACCGGGGCGGCCCGGTTGGCTGCGGCCACCGATACGCCCGTGATCCCGTTGGGGGTTTGGGGCTCGGAGAACGTCTGGCCCCGGTCGTCAAGGGCCCCCAAAATGGCGAACCTGTTGCATCGGCCGACGGTGCGGGTGCGGGTCGGCCCCCCGGTGCAAGGACTGACCGGGACGGACTTCCAGGCTGACACCGAGCGGATCATGGAAGCGATCACCGAACTCCTGCCGCCCGAGGCCCGCCTGCGGCGCANNGACAGCCGAGGAGCTGGCTCGGGCCACGCCTCCCGGTGGGAGCGACACGCCGTGACCGACGGGGAGGCCGCCAGCGAGGGTCTCCAACCACCGGAGCCCAAGTGGCTGGCCGGGCCGCCGCCCCCACCGCCGTCGGGCCCCGGCGATGCATCGACTCAGATCCCGTCCGGATCTGAGTCACCGGGTTCTCGATCTTCGGGATCTGGTTCGGCCGGGTCTCGGGCCGCTGGTGCCGGGTCGTCGGGATCCGGAGGTGGGTCAGGCGGCGCTCCATCCGCAGACAGGACCGGAACGTCCGCCCCAGGAGACCAGAGTCTGACGGGGCCGACCCGGTCGCCGCTCCGCGAAGGATCCAGCGCTTTGAGGGCGGGCGTGCGCCACCTCAGGGGTCACTCGCCGTGGGTCCTCGGGGCGGTCGCGATCCTGGTCGCCTTCGCGACCGTGTGGTTCGCGGACTTGGTGCTCGCCTTTCGTCACGCTCCGGGTATCACCAGCCAGGACCGGGTGTTGCAGTTCTTCGCCCCCGGCTCAATCGATTGGGGCGTGGCGATTCTCCTGGCGGTGTGCCTGGTCGCGGCCGGTCGCCGTTTCGATCTGGGTACCGCCGCTCGCAGCACCCTCCATGACGCATTGTCGCTGGGTCTGTTCCTGGCGGCCGGAGTCGTCGGAGCGTCGGCCGCCATCGATCTATTGGTGGAGCTGACCAACTTCGGACACGGCATCGACGCCGCCCTGTCTGGCCTGATCAGCTATGCGGCCGTGTTGCCGCTCGCTTCGGTGTCGGCGTGGTGGGCGCACCGGCTGCACACCTACGCCGCTACCTAGTCCGCCACGTTGGAGGTGGTCGCTCCAGGGTCCTCGATGAGCTCGTCGTCTCCGTCACCGTCGTGTTCGTCACCGTCGTGTTCGCCTCCGTCGACGTGGTCACTGTCATCGTCGTCTTCGCCTCCCTCACCGTCGTCTTCGTAGTCGAGGTCGGGTGCGGTGGACGCCGTCCCGAATGCGGTCGTGATGAAGATGATCAACGAGATGATGTGCACCGAAGTGCACCACAGGCATATCGCGTCCAGCTTGAACAGCTCCGCGTAGATCAGCCAAACGGCGGTCCCGACGCCCACGACTGACCAGGCCAGCCGGGCGGCTCTCACGTAGCGCGACACGCTCGCCCAGGCCGGCGGGCTCTGCAGCACGATCATCACCGCGAAGAAGATCAAGCCGAGGACCGATACCGGGACCCCGTGGATCTTCGAGTAGGAGCTGGTCGTGACTTTGAGGCAGTTGACGATATGGCTGGTGGCCGGGCAGGTCAGGCTCTTCGAGCCCGTGAAGTGCTCGTACGTGAGGTAGGTGGCCACCCCGAGTCCGAGGACGCACAGCGTCATGCCGACAACCCATGGCCAACGGGGGCTCCTGGCCGGGTCTGCTGCCGGGGTGTCCACGGACACGGCTTACCCCGCCGGGGTGCTCGTGCCCGAAGGCGCCGACGACACCGGCGCGGTGACGTTGGCGACCGCATTGCAAACGGTCGCCGGCTTATCGCCCGTCATCACGCAGATGTACTTGGTGAGCGCCGCGGCCGAGGCATCGATGTCGGCGCCGATGGTGGTGTCGTTGTTGCCAACGTCGTTGGCGATCTGGGTGAAGTTCTGGCCCGACAGATCCGACGGCGAATACTGGGCCGTGTTGATCACGTACTTGCCGTTCAGGTCCACGAACGGAAATGAGACGCCATTGGCGCCGAGCTGCTTCTCGAGTACGTAGCTCCAGAGGGCCTGTTGGGCGTTCGTTGGTGTCTGCAGAAGCTGGTAGTAGCTGCCCTTCGGCACGTTCGTCGTCGTCTCTACAGGAGTGAAGGTCAGGTACGGGCTGGTGTAGGTAGAGCCATAGAAGCTCAACGTGGCTATGTTCCCGTCGCGCACCGCAGAGCGCGTCTGGTGCAGGTTTCCGAACGTCCCGAACTGCGAAAGGGCCACGACCATGGGCCAGCGCTCGGTTGCGCAGATCGGGCAGAACTCGGCGCCGATGAACAACATGAGCGGCTTGGCGCCTGGCGCGGGTGGATCGTTGAGCTGTACGGCGGCGCTGAGTCCGGAACCGGCCTTGGCCGACGCGGCCACCAGGTCGTTGACGGCCACGCTGGTGAGGTGAGCGGCGACGTCGGCTGGTACCGGCGTCCGCGGGGTGGGCTTGCCCGAGTTGGCCGAGCTCAGCCCGACGATGACCACCACGGCGACGATGGCGACCACTCCCGTCACCGCGACCGACGCGAAGCGGTTACGACGTCGGCGAGCCTGGCGGGCGGCGCTGGCGCGCTGCGTTCCACTCTTGTTGCCCGTCGAGGCCTTGGCCGAGCCGGCCCCCTTGTTGCCTGCCGCGGCTTTGCCTTTGGTTGGCGGTGTTAGCGGTGCCGGGCGCGAACCCTTCCGGCCTTTGCGCGGCGGGACTGGGGTTCCTTCGCCGCCGGAGGGGGGATTCGTCGGATTGTTCACGAAGTCAAGGCTCCTTGCGAGCGGTCTTACCGGAGAAGTTTGGCCTATCGGCGTGGCCATGTTTGTTCAGGTCCACGTCCGGCTGTTGCCGACGAGCCAGGATAGGGCACCGAACCTATGAGTTGCCTGAAGGCGCGCCCCAAATGACGGTTGGGGCCGACCGTCGAAGGGGAGGATCGGCAGCGTCAATCGGCGCCACCGATCGGCGCCGACGGCACTTTCCGGGATCCCCCGGTCGCCGAGCCCCGCCGCTATGGCCGAGGCCAGCGGTCGGTCGCGGCGCCCCAGCGGTCGGAGGGGCCGCCGCGGCCCCGGCCGTCGCCGCGGCGGCGACCGTCTCCGAGGGCCCAAGTTCTTCGCCAGGCGCCGGCGTCGGGTCCGGTGAGAGAAGGGCTGGTGCCGGCCGCAAAGCGGCGGCGCGCCGTCCACCAGTCGGTCGTCTGCTCGTCGGCCAAAGCGGCGATGGCCCGCTCGAGCAGGTCGGCTAGCACCCGTGGGTCGCCGCCCGTCTCGGGCCGCAGCGGCCGGCCGAAAGTGACGCGCGTTGTGCCCGTCCTCACCCGACTGGACCCTTTGGCGATGATGTGCCGCGTCCCTTCGACGTGGATCGGGATGATCGGCCGCCCGGTGCGTCCGGCCAGCCAGGCCGCCCCGGCCCGGTGGGGCTGGCCCCAACCGTCGGGGCTGCGGCCGCCCTCCGGAAAGATGAGCATGCTCCACCCTTCGGCGAGCAGGGCGACCACCCGGTTGGCCGAATCTCGCGACACCCGCTGACGTTCGATCGGAACCGCGTTGAGCAGGAATGCGAACGTGGCGGCCTTGATCCGGGTGTCGAAGAAGTAGTCGGCGGCTCCGGCTACGAACACATCGCGCCGCCAACGGTCCGGGATCACAGAAAGGAGCAGCGGGGCGTCCACGTGGCTGGCGTGGTTGGCCGCGAAGATCACGGGCTCGTCCAAGTGGGCTATGCGGTCCAGCCCAAGCACTTCGGGGGAGGCCACGGCCCTTATGGCCGGTCCGGCGATGAGCTCCTGCACGGCCTCTCGAGCGGTTCTGGCCGCGTAACGGCGGGACCAGTCGGTGTCGTAGTCGACTCCGAGGGTCTTCTCCAGCGGCGGTCGGGGGACGCCACCAGGCCACGTCGGAGGGGCCACCGGGAATGCGGATGGTGGGCGGAGCCTGGATCGCAGCGACTCGGCGACGGCTCGCAACGCGCCGGGTGTGACCGGCAGGCGCCGGTCCGGCTCTACCGAGCCGGGCAGACCTCGGTGGGGCGGGACCACTAGTGGACGTCGGCGATCATGACGGGCGGGCAGTGGAGATGGCTGATGGTGGCGTCGTGTCCGACGGTGTCGCTCGCCATTTCGAAGGCGTCGGTAAGGGTGGACGCGGGGGAGAAGCCCAGGCGGCGCACGGCCCGCCGCTCGCCCCCGACGATGATCACTCGGCCCAGGTGCTGCAGGGCGTGGGCTCCCCAGTACCACATGTAGAACGGNNACTCGTCGGTGGCGAAGCGTTCCTCGTAGGTCTTCTCGATCTCGACCGGGTCTGTCGTCTCGGCCAGTACCTCCTCGAAGAAGTCGATGTAGGACGGGTGATGAACCGGGTGAAACGCCCAGGGCGTCGGGTGCGACAGGATGGCCACGCCCCCTTCCCGCACCAAAGGCTGGCCTCGATACAGGTTGAACAGATAGCCGAGCCCCATGCACATGACNNAGGATCGGGTTCATGATCGAGTTGACGTTGTAGGGGCAGAGATGGGGCAGTCCGAGCACCACGATGTCGGTCTGGCCTTCGACGTGCACGAGCTGCTGCCGGTACACCATCTCGGTGGTGGCCTTGTGGACAGCTTCCACTTCGCCGGCGTGAACCGACGTCATGGAGTGCGGGGCCTTGATGGACTGGAAGATCGACCGGGCCAGGCGCGGCGGGGCCACGGACAGGCTCTTGGTCGTGGCCAGATAGGTGGCCCGGTCCCGGGCCGTCCACTCCCACTCCCGCTTCTGCAGGAACGCCATTTGGGGGGGGAAGGTCTCGTTGTTGAGGGTCGTCTCAATTTGGAAGACCTTGATGCCCGAAGCGGCGATGAATCGGCCCATGCGCCAGTTGGAAGTGTGAAGCTCGGACCGCTCCTGGTCCATGAACGACCGGCTGTGCTGCATCGTCTTCACGTTGTGGTGGTGGCGAAGGCTGCGGTAGCTGGCCAGGCCCGTGGCGACGCTCTTGTGTCCGCCGTCCATGGCGACCAGGTTGATGTTGGCGTACACCAAAAGGTCTGACTCGGCGGCTCGCTTGCTGATCTCGACGTCCTCGCCGTGATCGGTCTGGCCCAGGTGGACGAGCCCGTCGGGGTCCTCGGCGTCGTGCTGGAGCAGCCGGCCGGTCGGTGCGAAGGCGTCGTACACCCGGTCTCCGATGGCGTGGCGCAACTCGGCTTCGGTCATTCGACGGTGAAGCGCCAGGGCGCAGATCAGGACCACGTCGTCGACCCCGGCGGCCGCGGCCAGGTCGAGGACCGCCTCGATGACCCGCTGCCGGTTGTCCGGGCGCATCATCGGGGGGATCGGAAGCGAGATGTCGTCGAAGGCGATGGTGAGACTCATCCCGGCGAACAAAAGCTCCGGCAGGGGCTTGCAATCGCCAAGCGGGTGGAGGAGCGCTTCGTGAATGGCGTCGTCGGGATCGTCGAGGGCGTCGAGAGGCTCGGGCGCATAGATCACCCGCGAGCGGCCGGCGGGAAGCCGTTCGAGGCGGAACCCCTCCCCGTGCCACGTGAGGATCGGCGGGGTGGAGCGGTCTACGTCGAGTACGAAACCGGGACGGGCCATGGACATAGCTCCCTATCGTCTTTTCTCGTTGCGCATGTCGAACGCGACCTTCACCGCACCTCGGCGGCCCGCGGTGGCGGCGTGCTCGATGGCGTCGGAATAGCGGTCGAGGGGGTAGACGGCGCTCACCAGTCGTTCCAGCCCGGCCCTTTCGATGACGTCCATGGATAAGGCGAAACTGTGGCGGCCGTCCGCCGCAGGTTCGGGGCCGTACGCGTAGGCACCGACCAAGCGGACCTCACGCTGCCACAGCCCAGTGAGGTCCAAGCCGACGTGGCCCGGCATGCCGAGGAGCACCACCGTGGCACCGGGGGCGGCGACGGCGAGCGCGTCGGCGATCGAGTCGTCGCTGCCCACGCAGTCAAAGACGATGTCGGCTCCGCCCGTCAGCTGTCCGCTGTCCAGGATCCAGGAGCCGGTGGCTCGGCGGACGGCTCGGCGTAGCTCGCCCGGCTCGACGACCTGGGTGGATCCGAGCTCCCGGGCCAGGCTGCGCTGCTCGGGATGCTTGGCCACCACGATCAGCGACACGATGTCGGGGCGCAGCAGATGGACAGCGGCGATCGTCGCCAGACCCAGGGTGCCCGCTCCGATGACTGCGGCGACCAGGTCTTGCCCGGCTGGCCCTGAAAGAGCACCGTGCACGGCGCACGCCGTGGGCTCGACCATGACGGCGGCTTCGTCGGACCACCCTTCGGGTACTTCGTGCAGTTGCAACTCGTGAGCGACCAATGCGAGCGACCAACCGCCGCCGGTGTCTTTGCAGTACCCCGTTTGCAAGCCGGGGTGAAGGTGACCGGAGACCAGCCGTTCGCAGTGGTTGGTGAGCCCGGCCGAGCACGACCTGCAGGGCGGGTCGATCTCACGAATACGACAGTGCAGGACCGGCTCGACGACGACGCGCCGCCCGTCCGCGGCGTCGCCCACGACTTCGTGACCGGGCACGAACGGGAAGCTGACCATCGGCTCGAACCACCGCGACGAACGTCCATCGACGGTGGCCAGGTCGCTCCCGCATATTCCAGCCAGTCGCGGCTTGACGACCTGCCACGACGGGTTCGGTGGCTCCGGGGGGTCGAGGTCAGCCAGTCGGAGCGGACCCACCTTGCTCCCGCCGCCGCCGGGCTTGAGGCCTGAAACCACCCGGGCCGCGGCGAAGCGAGGCACCGACCTCTCGATCTGCAGGGCCTTCACACCCGGGGACCGATCGGTAGGAGAGGCCGAGGTCCGCCGGGGGTCTTCGGCCAGTGCTCGACGTGCCAGCCACGCTTCCTCGCAATGGCCGCCAACTTGGTTTCGGGGTTGACGGCGACGGGGTGGCCGGCCGCTTCGAGCATGGGCAGGTCGCTGGCCGAGTCGGCGTAGGCGACGCTCTGCTCGAGGTCGAGGTCGAGGGTGCGGGCGTAGTCGGCCATGATGAGCGCTCGCGCCTCCCCGGTTGGAGGGGCATCGAGGAGCTCGCCGGTGAAGCGCCCTCTCCTTTCTCCTAAGTGGGCGCAGACCACCTCATCGAAGAGCGGTCGCAGCGGCTCGATCACGACGTCGAGGGCTCCAGTGATGAGCAACGTCTTGTGTCCGAGGGCCCGGTGCTCGCGTACCCTCCGGATCCCGGCCGGGAAGGACTTGGTCAGCACCAGGTCGCTGAAGAGCTCCCAGCTGTCGTGGCGAAGGCGCTCCACCGGCGCTCCCTCGTAGCGACGGTAGAAGTAGCGCAGGAAGTCGCTGCGGTCGGCCCGGTCGAGGGCGAGCAGGCGAGGAGCTTCCTTGACCGTGCGCAGGACGAACCGGACGCGGTCCTCGTCGTCCTGGTGCCGGGTGGCCAGCCAGGAGTAAGAGTCCACCACGTTGGATGCGATGAGCGTGTTCTCGAGGTCGAACACGGCCAGCTGCCGGTCCGGCGACAGGACCGCTTTGCGGCCCCGCTCCTCGCGAGTCATGCCGGTCGCCCCTTTGTTCGCCCTCGACTGGTACCCGGCCGCCGTGCGGGTGGCGCTGTCTGCTGGCGTGGGCCCGGGCCGCGACTGGCGCACTCGGGCGTGGGCGACGACCGACGGGAGGTAGACGTTGTGGCAGAAGTGGGGCCACTCGATGACCGCCGGGTCGAAGCAGAAGTCCCGCTGGTCCTCGGGCGGAAGGGTGGAAAAAAGTTCGATCAGCCGGTCCACCGAGAAGATGGCTTCGGTCTCGGTATAGGCGCCGTACAACTCCACATATGACAGGGCGCGCTCAACTTCGTCACGGCGCTCCTCGAGGCGGGCGCTCAGCTCGGCTTGGTGACCGCGAAGGGGCAGCGCGAGTAGGACCCGCTCGGCCCCGCCGAGGGCTTTTGTCGCCCGGCTCAGCTGGTGCTGGACCCGCCTGCGGCCGGGAAACGACCACTCCGGAACGGTGATGGGCTGGTCCTGACTGTCGGCCAGCGGGTGGGCGATAAACCACGTACGGACCAGGTCCACCAGCTGCCGGTACCGGAGCGGGTTGCGCGACCCAGACGCGGCGTGGAACACGTCGGGCTCGTCCAGCGGTCCGCGGGCGGCGACGGCCATTATCGAAGCGACGACCAGGTCCACCGGGATCACGTCGATGATGCCTTCGGGGACGCCCGGGAACTCCTTGAGCAGGCCTTTGGCGTAGGAGATTATGACGGGGTCGGCCATGCGGAAGCCCCGGATCCACCCGGGCTGCGGCTCGGCCATGGCCGACTCGATGATCGACGGGCGGACGATGGTGAGCGGGAGCTGGCGGCGCGTTTCCAGCAGGGCCCGCTCGCCGAGAGACTTTGTGTAGGCGTAAGCGTCGGGCCAGCCGAGCCCTTGGGCGCGGGACTTGCCCGCTTGGACCATGCGATCGTTGACCCACTCTTCGCGAAGCCGCTCGGACTTGGCCGACAGGACGGGGCTGCCGGCCGCGCCCAGCTCCGAACGGGCTTGGCGGTGGAAGCGGGCGAGCATTTTCGGATCGCGGCTGTCGGCGTCGGCGTCGGCCCGGGCTCGACGGGCTGCTTCGACTTCTGGTCGCCAGGCGATCTCGGTGGACCAAGGTGTGTCCATCAAGGTGGATTCAGGCGCTCGTCCTCTGCGGCTTCCGGCCACGTACGCGGTCGATACCGCGATGAGGTGGGGGAGAGCGGCCGGCTCGTCGGCGTGGAGTCGATTGAGGGTCTCTGCCACCCGGGTCGGCCCGAGCAGGTTGATCTCTACCGCGCCGTCCAGCGGGGAATCGAAGCTGACGGTTGCGGCCGAGTGGATGACGATCTGGCAGGACGCGAGGAGCTCTTCGCCAGCCGGGTCCAGGCCCAGACCGTCGACGCCGACGTCGCCGGCCATGACGAGCAGGCGTCGGTTCATGTCGCCGTCGAAGTCTTGGCCGAGCTCCCGCCTCAAGCGATCGAAGCAGTTGTTTTTGAGGATCTCCCGGCGCACCCGGTCGGCGGCGCCCCTTCGCCCGGGGCGGACGAGGAGGGCCACCTCGCACTCGGGCACGCACCGGAGGAACCGCTCGGTCAGCGCCGTGCCGAGAAAGCCGGTCGCGCCGGTGATGGCTATTCGACGGCCCCCCAGGGCTTCACGGAGCATCGGTATTGTCTACCATTTGGTAAGTGCCTAATGCGAGTACCCGGGACCGGGTCGTGGACGCCGCCCTCAGGGCCTTCGGGACGCGAGGCTATGACACGACGTCGCTCGACGCCCTGGCCGGCGAACTCGGCGTTCGCAAGCAGACGATCCTGTACTACTTCAGCTCGAAAGAGACTCTCCTGGATGCCGTGATCGACGAGGCTGGAGAGGAAATGATCGCGTCCCTGGAGCGGGCCCTGTCCGGGCCGACGGAAGGCTGGGATCGTGTCGACTCGGTGGTGAGGTCGGTGTTCCGTCTCGCCGCCCGCCGGCCCGAGCTGCTCGGTCTGCTCCGTGAGGTCAGCCGGCTCGGTCCGCCCGCGGCGACCAGGTTCACCGAGATCCTCGGGCCTTTCATAGCGCGTGCGACGGGATTCCTGGAGGAAGGGATGGACGCCGGGCTGCTCCGCCAGCAGGACGCCCGCTTGCTCCTCCTGGCGACCTACTCGACGGTCGTGGGCGTGGCCACCGAGGTCGAGGTGCTGCGAGCCCTCGGAGTCGAGCCGACGGCCCGGGCTATGGTCACGCAAAGGGCCGGCCTGCTCGACTTCCTCCGCTCGGCGCTCCTGCCCCCGGCCTCGCGCGGGTAGCGCTCGACCAGGAGGTCCGTCAGCGGATCTTGCGCTTGGGCTTCGGAGGTGTGTAGCGGCGGCTGCGGGCCGGGCCGGTTGGCTCGTTGGCGTCGCGACGGCGACCTTGGCCCTGCCGCCGCCTGGCCTGGAGCTCGGCGCGCCGCTCGGCTGCGGTGGTCTTGCCTTTAGCCGGGGCCCGGCCGGGGGTGGCGACTCGCCGGCTCTTGGCCTGAGCCAATCGGGCCCGGTTCTGGCGTTGCGTGAGGATCAGCGCGTACACGACAGGCATCGCTATGGCTAGTAAGTGGGTCAGCTCCAGCGAGTCCGGAACCTTCGGTGTGGTGACGAGAAACGCGGCGGCCATGGCGTAGAACCCCACGAAGAATCGGTTGCGGGTGCCGGCTATGACGCCGACGATCCCGGCCGACGCGACCAGGCCTACGATCGACAGCACCCTGTCTGGGTGGACCGGAGCTCCCTTGCCGTGGGTGTCGGTGAGGTTGATGATGGCTATCACCACCAGCTCGAGGGCGACCACGTAGCCGTACAGCGGCTCGCTGCCTCGCATGGCGGAGGGCTTCAGGTCCGAGTCGTCGGTCTCGAACCGCAATTCGGAGTCGCCCGCGCCCCGCCTTCTCAAGGTTCGGGCGGCTCGGAACGGTCTTCGTCGACTGGCGGCTGCTCGTCGCCGTTGAGTTCCTGTGCAGTTGAGTCAGTACCTTCGAGGAGCCATGGCCTTATGTTGACGACGCTCTGGCGAGGCCGACGGAACTCGAAGTCGGCTTCGACGGGCAGGTCTCGAGGCGGGTCGCCCGACGTCTGCACGACGATGGACGGCTCGTTGCGCTCCTTTCCGAGGGCCTGCTGCAATCCAAGCGCCATCCCGGTGAGGATGGCNNTAGGCCGCGACGGCAAACACGCCGGTGAGGATGGCGCCGGTCGCGCTGCGCTGCCGCCAAGCCTCCAACTTGCGGGGCAGAGCCGTGTGGTACTCCTCTTCGAGCGGGAAGGCTTCGTACCGCCCGTATCCTTCGTACACCTCTTCGGTTTCGTCTCCGAATTCGTCGTCCAGCTGGGCCTCTGGGGACGGCTCAGACTCCGACTCGTGGCCCGACGACTCAGCTTCGTCGTCGGTCCCGCCCTCAGCCCTGTCGTCGGAAGTACCGCTTGTCACGCCTCCAAGGCTACTCCTCTACGGCGCTTTCCCCCCTCGGCGCGTGTTCGATTCTGCCTCCCGTGCGCGATTTGTGTCGGCTACCGACAT
>PMHU01000223.1:13289-14093 GCA_003156795.1 Acidimicrobiaceae bacterium | reverse complement strand
ATCGACTTGGTGTGCTACCGCCGGTACGGGCACAACGAACAGGACGACCCCAGCCTGACCCAACCTCTGCTCTACCAGTTGATCAAGGAGCATCGCAGCGTCCGCAAGCTCTATACCGAGGCGTTGGTGCGACGCGGCGACATCGATTTGGAACAGGCCGAGGAGGTGTTGCGCGACTTCTCGAGCCGCTTGCAGTCCGCCCTCGATGAGACCAGGGCCTCGGCTCCGCCTCAGCCGGCGGCCCTCCCGCCGACGCCCGAGCCGGCTCCCGTGCTGCCCCCGATCGAGACCGGCGTGCCGGCAGAAGTGTTGCAGCAGGTGGTCGACGCGCTGCAGTCCTTCCCTGAGGGTTTCACGGTCCATCCGAAGCTGGTCAAAGTGTTCGACAGCCGGGCCAAGTTGTGGGCCGGAGGCGAGGCGGACTGGGCCCTCGGCGAGGCGCTGGCCTACGGCACGCTGCTGCTCGACGGTCGCGACGTCCGGTTGGCTGGGCAAGACACCCGACGGGGTACGTTCGGTCACCGCAATGCGGCGGTGGTCGACTACCACACCGGCGCCGAGTACGTACCCCTCGGAGCCCTGGGCCCGGGACGGTTCTCGATATACGACTCCCTCCTGTCGGAGTACGCGGCGCTGGGGTTCGAGTACGGCTACTCGGTCGANNCCCCACGGCTACGAGGGCCAGGGCGCCGAGCACTCTTCGGCGCGGATGGAGCGTTTCTTGGACCTCTGCGCGGAGGACAACCTGCAAGTGGCAGACGTGACCACTTCGGCTCAGCTCTTTCACCTGCTTCGCCGCCAGGT
>PMHU01000223.1:0-13228 GCA_003156795.1 Acidimicrobiaceae bacterium | reverse complement strand
GTGGGTCGTCGTGGCCACTGGCAAGGTGGCCCTGGACACGATCGTGGCCCGCCAAAAAGCCGGCCGCAAAGACGTGGCCGTCATCCGCGCCGAACAGCTGTATCCGTGGCCGGCCGATCAGCTCGCGGCCGCGGTCGCCAGCTACGAGCGGGCTGAAGAGGTGGTGTGGATGCAGGAGGAGCCCGCCAACATGGGGGCTTGGACCTTCGTGCGGGATCGGCTCGACGACATGCTTGGCGGCGACTACCGCATCGCCCGGGTCAGCCGGGTGGCGTCCGGTTCGCCTGCGACCGGAAGCCATTCGATGCACGACCTCGAGCAGGCGGACCTCATCGAACGGGCCCTGGGCTAGGGCCGGCTCTCGCTTCAGCCTGAGCGGACCGGGGTGGCTATCCGGGTCCGCCCGGGCCGTCCGCGCAGGGACACTTCCTTTCCTCTCTGCCAGCCCTCGGCCTCCTCGGGCGAGGCCTGCTCGACTGCCGCCCAAGATGCGAGGACTCGGCCGCGGACGCCCTTGGCCAGATCGGTGAGTCGCGCCGCCTCGTTGACGGGGTCTCCGATGACGGTGTACTCATACCGGGCGGGGGAGCCGATGTTCCCCGCCACGACCGGTCCGGCCGAGATCCCGATGCCCGCTTCGAACTGGTCGGCGTGGGCGGCCAGACGCCTCGTCAGCGCCCTACCCGCGGCCAAGGCGGAGCCGGCTGGGTCGTCGATCGATATCGGGGCACCGAACACGGCGAGGGCACCGTCTCCCTCGAACTTGTTGACCGACCCGCCGTGCTCTGAGACCACTTCGACGACGACCGCGAAGAAGCGGTTGAGCAGGTGGACGACTTCGCTCGGTTGGAGCCGGCCCGCCATGGCGGTCGACCCGATGATGTCGACGAACAGGACGCCGACGTCGTACACCTCGCCGCCGAGGTGGCCATCTCCTTCCAGTGCGGAGCGCGCCACATCCTCGCCGACGTGGCGCTCGAACACTTCCCGGATGCGCTCGCGCTCGCGCAGCCCTTCGGCCATTCGGTTGAACCCGGCCTGCAGCAAGCCGATCTCGGTCCCGTCGTAGATCGGGACCGAAACGTCCAAGTCTCCACTCTCGAGCTGCTGCACCGCCTTGCGGAGCCCCTTGATGGGGTCGGCATTGGCTCGGGCCGCGAGGGCGGTGATCCGCAGACCGAACGTGAGCACGATCCCGCCGAGGACCAGCACGGTTATGGCTAGCCGGGTGGTGGAGATGCCCGTCCGGGTCAGGGCGGCGGCCGCTACGGCCATCAGACCCACGACAGGGGCGGCGGAACTGAGCAGCCAAGCCAGTATGGCCCGGGCGCGAACCCCCGGGACCTGGAGGCGGGACGGGGGCCCACTGGCGAGCGCCCGGGCCGCGAGCGGACGGGCTAGCAGTTCGCCCAAGACGTAGGAGTTGGCGCAGGTCAGGAGACCGCCGAGCATGTTGGCCAGCGCTATCTGCACCGTCAGGTGATCGCCGATGAGCGCGTTGAATCCGGCAAACAAGCCAGCTGCCGTCAGCCACAGGGCCGCTTGGACGCCGGTGAGGATCAGGGGAATCTGCAGCACGACGCGCTGCTCTGCTTCGGTCGGAGGGCGCCCGGAGCGCAGCCATTGAGCGTGCCGGGTCACCACGCGGGCGCCCCACGTGAGCGCGGCGATCACGAAGGCCGCGGTGAAGACGACTCCGAGGATTACGTTGAGGACGATCACCCGAGGCACGTCCGGCGGGGTGGGACCGGGAAGGACGAACCTCGCGAACGCCGCGGCCGATACCACTCCGACCAGGTTGGAGCCGAGGAGGAGCCCGGTAAGCAGGACCTGAACGCGAATCCTGGTGGTCCGGGCCGGTTCGTCCGGGCTTCCGAGGATCCTCAAGCCGAACGGCCGGGTATTGCTCGGCGTCGAAGTCAACTCGCGCATCAAAGCAGGGTGAAACCGACGACGGCTTCGAGCTCGAGGAGGGCGCTCGCCGGGTCCTCGACCTTGATCGTGTGCATGCCCATGGCTCGGGCCGGCTTGAGATTGATGCCGAGATCGTCGAGAAAGACGGCTTCAACGGGCTCGATCTGCATGAGATCGCAAGCGATCCGATAGAAGCGGGGGTCCGGCTTGCGGCACCCTGTCGTCGAGGACTCCACGACGACGTCGAAGTATTGGAGCACGGGCGCGTAGCCCGAATCGCTGCTTACCGCGGCCGTCGCTGTGAAGTTGTTGGTTAGCAGCCCGGTCTTGAGCCTCTGGTGGCAGCGTCTCAGGGCGTCAACCATTGCCGGTCGAAGCTCGCCGCTCAGTTCGTTCAGGACCGCCCGGGCGTCGATCACCGCCCCCAAAGCGGCCGCTTCCGCCTCGAAGCACACCGCGAACTCATCGAGGCTCAGCTCGCCCCGTTCGAGGCCGGCCCAGGCGTTCGTGTCGGGGTTGGTGGCGTTGAGCCGCCGGATGAAGCCCAGTTGAAGGGAGTTGGCCGCCTCGTACGCCGCGAACGCGTCGAACGGGCTCGTCGTCAAAACGCCCCCGAAGTCCCAAAGCACCGCAGTCACTTTGGGACCACCTCGTCCGTCGCTTGCGGTGTCCACAGCCGGAACTCTAGGGGGCCGCCTTCGCCCCCTGGCACGTCGGGGTTCCCCGCTCGGCGGGCCAAGGATGCTTGACTCTACGGCTGTCATGCCTGTCCGCCACGTCATCGTCGATGGTTCGAACCTAGCGACCGAGGGCCGCTCCATGCCCAGCCTGGACCAACTGGATCAGGCCGTTCGGGAGTTCTTGGCCGAGAACCCAAGCGACGTGGTGACGGTGGTGGTCGACGCTTCCTTCGGTCACCGTATCGACCCTTCGGAGCTGCCGACGTTCGAGGAAGCCGAGTCCGCGGGCGAGGTCATCTCGCCCCCGGCCGGCGCCATCGGCCGTGGTGACGCGTTCCTGCTTCGGATCGCTGAGAAGACCGGGGCCACCGTGCTGTCGAACGACTCCTTACNNGAGGCCAAGCGCAAGAAGCGGGCTGATGGTGACGGCGGCACAGATGGTGACGACGCGGTTGGGGTCAAGGGGCTCGAACGCGCCGGCTCCAAGGCCAAAGGGCGTCCCAAGTCAGTCGACCGGGCCATTGCCCGGGCCACCTTGGAGGTGGTCGAACCCAAAGCGAGTGGGAAGAGCCGGCGGCGCCGGGGCGGGGAGCCTCCCTCGGATCCCGTCAACGAGCCCCTCGCCTTCATCACTTTCATTGCGGCCCACCCGCTCGGAAGCGAGGTGGTCGGATCGGTGCTGGAGTACTCCTCGCACGGAGTCTTCGTTCAGGCCGACGGCGCACGGTGCTACGTGCCACTATCGGCCATGGCGGAACCGCCTCCCCGCCGGGCGCGCGAGGTGGTGGCTAAGGGCGAATCCCGCCTCTTCGCCGTGCAGGCCTTCGACCCGCAGAGACGAGGCATCGAGCTCGCCATCCCAGGCTTCGCGCGGGTCGCCGGTAGCCCGACCGCTGAGACGGTCGAAGCAGNNCCGGCCAAGAAGGCTGGGCCGGCCAAGAAGGCTGGGCCGGCCAAGAAGGCTGGGTCGGCCAAGAAGGTGGCCGCACCGGCGAAGGCTGGGTCGGCCGAGAAGGTGGCCGCACCGGCGAAGGCTGGGCCGACGAAGAAGGCCGGAGCGGCGGCGCCTGTCAGCGCCAAAAAGGCTGAGTCCGCCAAAAGGGCGGGGTCGCCGAGCGTCGGAGCATCCACGAAGGCCGGAACCGCGGCGCCGATGTTGCCGGCCAAGAGGGATAAGGCGGCCAGGAAGGCTGCGCCGGCCGAAAAGGATGCGCCGGCCAAGAAGGTCGGGCCGGCCAAGAAGGTCGGGCCGGCCGGAAGGGCTGCGCCCGCCAAACGAGCGGCTCTGCCCTCGCGTGGGGCGGCCCCATCGGCGGCCGTAGGGGCCAAGCCGACGACGGACGACGCCCAGAACGAGACGGCCGTGCCCCGCCGACGTCCACCAGCCCCGGTGCGGAGCGCCGACCCGGCCGACCAGGACCCGAGCCCGAAGAAGCCGGGCCGGCGTCGAACATAGCGGCAAGCCCATTTTCATGAGATGTGGGTGATATCTACTACCGTTTTTGGGTCCACTTAAGCCTTCTCGTCCGAGATATCGAGGGTGGAGCCGCGGGTACGGCGAGTCCGCAGGGAGAGGCTGCCCGGGTTGACCACCGCTATCGGCCGTCGAGGCCTCACCCGACACGCGGGCGGGCCGGACCTGGTCCCACGGATTCCCTACGATAGCGGTCGCATGCGAATCGCTACGTGGAACGTGAATTCCCTCAAAGCTCGACTTCCGAGGGTGGAGGAGTGGCTCGGCTACGCCCATCCGGACGTCCTGTGTCTGCAGGAAACCAAGCTCAGCGACGCCGTTTTCCCACACATGGCGTTCTCGGCCCTCGGTTACGAAAGCGTCCATCACGGGGACGGTCGATGGAACGGGGTCGCCATATTGTCGCGGGTCGGCATCGATGACGTGGTGGACGGCTTCGCCAAGTCCGTGGACCCCGACCCTGATACCCGCGTCATCACGGCGCGATGCGGGGGAATCCTGATGAGCAGCGTCTACGTACCCAACGGGCGGAGCTTGGATTCAGATCACTATCAGTACAAGCTGTCCTGGCTCGGCAGGCTGCGGGACCACTTGGACATTCTGAGCGAGCCGGACGACCGGCTGGCGGTGTGCGGGGACTTCAACATCGCCCCCGCCGACATCGACCTATGGGATGCGAAGGCGTTCGTTGGGTCGACCCACGTGAGCGTCGAGGAGAGAGCGGCGCTCGAATCACTCGAGGCCTGGGGTCTCGTCGACGCCTTCCGACAGCTGTATCCGCAGGACCGGCTCTACAGCTATTGGGACTACCGAGCTGGAGACTTTCATGAGCACCGGGGCATGAGGATCGACCTGGTGCTCGTTTCCCGAGGGTTGGCGCAAGGGCTCACCTGGGCCCTGGTCGACCGCAACGCCCGTAAAGGGAAGCTGCCATCGGATCACGCACCCGTGTTCGTCGATTTAGAAGCCGCAAGCGCTTGATACCAGAGGGTGATAACGAGCGGCCGATGGCCGAGCGACTGGCGGCCGAGCTGGCGGCGATACGCGTCGGTACGGGGGACGATCGTCAGGTGGCAGCCCGTCGGGTGGGAGAGGCGGTGAGGACCGTAATCGACCTCATGACCGCGACGACGGCTTCGGCCGAAGTGCTCCTCGAGGCGGCCGAGACGATGTCGGAAGTGGTGGACCTTCTATCCGGACACGGCTCGAACCGGAGGTACGAAGGGCTGGCCGAGGCTTCCGGCCTGGGTCACGACGTGGCCTTTTTCGATTGGTCACCTCAGCTCGGCCTCTCGAACCCGCTCGCCCCACCGATCTACGTGGACATCCAGGACGGGATCGTCATAGGAAAGGTCAGCTTCGGATCCGCGTACGAGGGTCCGCCCGGCTGCGTACACGGGGGATCGATCGCGGCTGCGTTCGACGAGATCCTGGGGCTAACTCAATCCCTGTCCGGCCAGGTCGGCATGACTGGGACCCTGACGGTCCGGTACAGGCAACCCACCCCTCTACATACCGACCTTCGCTTCGAAGGTCGCCTCGACGGCCTCAGCGGTCGCAAGGTCCTGACTTCGTCCAAGCTCTATGCCGGCGAGGCTCTGACGGCCGAGGCCACGGGGCTGTTCGTCACCATCACGCCGGAGCGCTTCCGAGCCTTGTCTGCCAACCGAGAACGCTGAGGTCGGCGGGCTACAGCCCGGCGCCGACCAGGTTGGCCCGGGTCAAGCCCAGGGCCGAAAGGTGCAGCGACTCCTCAAAGCCGAGGGTCCACGGGAGCGGAAGGGCGGCCGAACCGGAGCCGAGGAGGGGACGGGGCTTTCGCGGGTACTGGGCGCCTGAGCTGCCGCCGCGGCCGCGGTAGACGATCAGGCCGGTAACGGGGTCTGGTACCGAGTCGAGCGCGGCCCGTACCACCGGCAGGTTGGTGAAGCCGTCCCACGCCCCTTCGCCGGCGAACGAAACCTCGAAGACGACGCCCCAAGTATGGCGGTGCCAGGACCAATCGGTGGCGCCCTGCGTGATAGCCGTTTCGATCAGAACGTCCCGGTAGGCCTCCGCCCACACCGACGCGGAAGTGGCGCCGTCAAAGACCTCGATCGAATACCACGAACTCACAGATGGCAAGGGTACTCCCCATTGGGGCCGCGCTCCACCCCCGCTCGCCGGAAACGGCGGTGCGTTCGCGTTCGGACCCTTTTAGGCCGAAGCGGCCCGCTCTGCAACCAACGTCAGTAGAGACGGTCCGTAGCGACCGGCTTTGACGGGCCCCAGACCGGGAACCGCCAGCAGCTCTTCGGCCGTGCGGGGTCGCAGCGCGGCCAGCGCTTCCACCGTCACATCGTGCAAAACCACGTAGGCCGGCACCCCACTGGAGCGCGCCGTTTCGAGCCGCCACGCCCGCAGCGAGCTGATCAGTTCGGGATCGGCGTCAGGCCAGCGTTCGGGCAACCGAGAGCCCAGCGCGCTTCGCTTGGTCCGGGCTGTGTCTCGCAGGCCACGACGTTGCTCGTCGAGGCGCTCCCGCCAATCCTTGGTGGACCTGGCTCCAGACCCACCGCCAGTTTGCGGCGCCCCGAAGCCGGAGCCTTCTATCCGTCCGAGCCAGCGCGACGGGTCCCTGGGGACGGGACGCGTCCCGAAGGTCCGCTGGCGGGCCCAAGAACAACGGAGCTCGGTGGCGGCCCGGGTCAGGGCCACGTACAACAGGCGCTGCTCCTCAGCCTCGGCCTCCGCCGTGGCGACCCGACCGATTGGCACCAGGCCCTGCTCGAGCCCGGCGACCCAAACGGAGGCCCACTCGAGTCCCTTGGCCCGATGAAAGCTGCAAAGCGTCACGGTGTCGGACCGCCCGGGGCCGTCCGAACTGTCTCGAAGGGCGGTCGGTAACCAGGCCAGCCACCGTCCCGACGTGCTGCCCGGCTCTTGTCCGGCGAACGACCGGGCCAGATCGACGAGAACGGTGAGCACGCCCCGGCTGGCGTCGTCGCCGGTCTCGCTCTCGGCTAGTCGAGCCTCCTCGGCTTCGGCGGCCAGGTCGGCCACTACGGCTTGCATGGGCCGCCCGGGGTCGCGGCGTACCCGCTGCAGGGCCTGGCGAGCTGCCGGGTCGTCGAGGACGGCGGCCTGAGATGGGGCCCAGAACGGGATCCCCGAAGCCCCGAGGGCCTGCTGAATGGGCACCAGCTGGGCGTTGGTTCGGGTGAGCACGGCCATGGACCCCCAGCGCCGTCCGTCGGCGTGACCCTGCTTCAGCTCGGCTGCGATCCCGCTGGCTTCTGCGACTTCGGATGCGTAGGCCTTTACTTCGGGGGTCGGTCCTTCCCGGCCGGCGCTATGGAGGTGCCCACCCGGCGGCCCCAATAGGNNACGCCTCGACTATTTGGCGGGTGCAGCGATGGTTGGCGTCTAGATGGATGACTTCGGTCCCGGGCCATCGCTGGGGCACCTGGGCGAGGAGCCCAGGATCGGCGCCGTTCCATCCGTAGATGGCCTGGTGCGGATCGCCGACTACGAACAGGTCCCTCGAGGTCCCCAGCCAGGCGAGGAGGAGGCGATGCTGCAGGGGGTTGAGGTCCTGGAACTCGTCGACGTAGATGTGACGGAAGCGCCACCGTTGTGCTCCCGCGAACTCGGGATCCCGCTCGAGGGCGTCGGCGCAGTGTCCGAGGAGGTCATCGAAGTCGATGAGGCCCCTTCGCCGCTTCTCGTTCTCGTAGCGGTCGTACAGGCCGGCCAGGCCGCCCGGGGTGACACCCGCGGGCAGTGAGCGCCCCTCGGCGCGTACTGAGTCCTCGAACTGCTCGGGGCCGATCATGCGGGCTCGAGCCCACTCGATGTGCCCGGCCAGATCGGCCACCGACGCTTGGGCCAGTCCCGGGCGAGAGCTCGCCAACGGGGCTAGAAGCCGACCCTTGCGCTCGAGGAGCGTCGGAGGTTGCTGGTTGCGATCGGACCACCACCGGTGCAGCTGGGCCGAGGCCACGGCGTGGAAGGTCCCGGCCGCGACCTGCTCCCGCAATCCGAGTTGGCGGAGCCGGTGCAGCAATTCACCCGAGGCCTTGCGGGTAAATGTCAGAGCGAGCGTGTGGCCTGCGTCGCCGCTGCCAACACTGGCTCTGTACGCAATTCTTCGGGTCAGGACCCGAGTCTTGCCCGCCCCAGCCGAGGCAAGGACGCATAGCGGAGCGGAGGTGCTCACCACCGCAGCGCGCTGCGAGGTCGTCAGCCCAGCGAGCAAATCGTCGGTTGCTGCGTCCTCCCGCACCGAAGCGACGATACGGAGGGGGTGTGACGGTGTGGTGGATCCCCTGGAATCGAGGACCCGGTTGCGCGCCTGGTGGGTGATCCCCCCGAATCATCCGGCCGGCGCTGCAACCGGGTGCCTATCGATGCCAGGAGTGTGCCCCGATCCGAGCCGCTCGTCAAGCATCTGTGTCGCCTGGTCGGCGCGGCGGCATATTCCAAGGGGCCGTCGGAGCCGTGGCCCGGGCCCACCTGGACCGCCCGCCGCTGATCTGTGGATCCGGTTACCTTTGGGTACGTGCGGTACGCCCGACGGCTGCTCAACGACGGTGAGGACGTGATTGTGGACGTCCGGCCGCATTGGCGGTACTTGTCGGCCCCGGTCGCCGCCCTGGTGATAGTGATCGTCGGAGCCGTGGCCAGCGCAATCGAAGGGACACCCGGCTGGGTCTCCTGGCTCCTGCTGGCCGCCTTGGGGCTGACCGCGTTGTGGCTCGTGAGCCGGTACCTACGTTGGGTGACGACCAGGCTGGTCGTCACCACCAGCCGGATCATCGAGCGGCGGGGCATCGTGGCCAGAAGGGGTCGGGAGATACCGTTGTCCGCCCTGACCGACATCGGTTATCGGCAGACCATTTTCGACCGGATCATCGGGGCGGGAGACGTGGTGATCGAGTCCGCCGGTCGCGAGAGCCAGGAATCGTTCCCGGATCTTCCGAACCCGGCGCGGATCCACAACGTGATTTTCACCCAGATGCAGCTCCTTCGCAGCGGTCCGGCTACCTGGCCCGGAGCGGCCGCCGGCGCACCGTCGATCCCGTCCCAGATAGACCATCTCGATCAGTTGCGCCGTCGTGGCGTGATCACCGACCAGGAGTTCGAGGCAAAGAAGGTCGAGCTGTTGAACCGCTTGTGACCCGCTTGGTCCCTGAAGCGTCCGCGGTGGTCAGCCTGGTGCCATCCATCACCGAGACGCTCTTGTCTTGGGGCATCCGCCCGGCAGCCGTCACCCGCTTTTGCGCAGCCCCGGGCCTACCGACGGTGGGGGGGACGAAGACTCCCGACGTCCCGGCCATCATCGCCATGTCTCCAGATTTGGTCTTGATGGACGCGGAGGAGAACCGGGTCGAGGACGCCGAGGCGTTGCGGCAGGCGGGGGTCCGGGTCCACGCCACCCGGGTTCGCTGCTTCGCAGACGTGGGATCCACCCTGCGACAACTCTGGAACGTGCTGGGCCACCCCGACCCGGGCCCCGCTGACGGTCGCCCGGACGGGTCGGTGTCTTATCCGAACGACGCAACGTCGCCGGGCGCGACCGGCGAAGGAGGTTGGGCGGAGCCGCGGGTCTGGGTGCCGATCTGGCGCCGGCCGTGGATGTCCATCGGCGGAGACACCTATGGATCGTCGCTCCTAGCCGAATCGGGATTGCGAAACGTCCTCGCTACCTCGGACGTCCCCTATCCGACGACCACCATCGAGGAGGCGGCGGCGTGCACCCCCGACTTCGTCCTGGCTCCGTCCGAGCCCTACCCGTTCTCCGAGCGGCACCGAGACGAACTGGAGAAAGTGGCGCCCGTCGTATTCGTCGACGGCCAGGACCTCTTCTGGTGGGGAGCGCGCACTCCGGCCGCGCTCGTCCGGCTGCGGCGGTTGGCGGCGACGCTCGGGCCGCGGTAAGCATCGACAGTGATAACCAGAGCCGGGCTGGCACGGCCGGGCCGATAACCATGGAGGTGCGACCGGGTGGCCGGACCGCTTGAGGGGTACAGGATCATCGAACTGGCCGGCATCGGCCCCGGGCCCTTCGCCGGAATGATGCTGTCAGACATGGGCGCCGAAGTCCTGCGGGTCGACCGAGCCCAGTCTGTTCGGGAGGGTGCTCGCCCGCCGCTGGCGGACATCCTGGGGCGCGGCCGCCGTTCGGTTGGCGTGGATCTCAAGCATCCGCAAGGCCGGGAAGCGGTCCTACGGTTGGTGGAAGGAGCGGATGCCCTGATCGAAGGATTCCGGCCCGGAGTGACCGAGCGGCTCGGCCTCGGCCCCGATGACTGCCTGACCCGCAACCCCAAGCTCATCTACGGACGCATGACCGGATGGGGCCAGGAGGGGCCTTACGCCTCGACGGCAGGCCACGACATCAACTACATCGCCCTGAGCGGCACTCTGTCGATGATCGGCCGGGCCGGGGAAGCTCCGGTACCTCCGCTCAACTTGGTGGGCGACTTCGGAGGAGGCGGGATGGTGCTGGCCTACGGTGTCGTCTGCGGACTCCTCGAGGCCAGCCATTCGGGCCGAGGTCAGGTGATCGACGCGGCCATGGTCGACGGCTCCGCCCTGCTGGCCGCCATGATCCACGGGTTCCGGACGACCGGCATGTGGGGCGACAGGGGTAGCAACCTTTTGGACACGGGCGCCTGGTTCTACGAGGTCTACGAGACAGCCGACGGAGGCCACGTGTCGTTTGGGTCGATAGAGCCGCAATTTTTCCAGGAAATGATGCGGATCACGGGTCTGGCGGATGACGTCGACGGTTTGGGCCCGGTCCCGGATCAGAACGACAAGTCGACGTGGCCGGACATGAAGCTGCGCATGGCCGATCTGGTCAAGACCAAGACGCGCGACGAGTGGTGCGAGCTCCTGGAAGGGACCGACGCTTGCTTCGCGCCCGTCCTCGGGCCATCCGAAGCACCGCAACATCCGCACAATCGGCTACGGGGTACTTTCACCGAGGTGGAGGGAATCGTCCACCCGGCGCCGGCGCCCCGCTTCAGCCGCACGTCACCGGAAATAGGCGGACCGCCGACTCACCCCGGCCAGCACACCGACGAAGCCCTCCTCGACTGGGGCTTCTCGGCCGACGAGGTCGCCGAGCTGCGCGTGGCGGAGGCCGTCCGCTAGGCGCCTGGTGGGCTACTCCAGGTTTACTACTGGGCAGGTCAGGGTCCGCGTGATCCCTTCGATCATCTGCAGGCGGCTGACGATCATCCGTCCCAACTCGTCGACGGAGCCGGCCTCGGCCCTCACGATCACGTCGTAAGGGCCGGTGACGTCATCGGACGCGATGACGCCGGCGATTTCGCGCACGTGGCTCGCCACATAGGCGGCCTTGCCCACCTCGGTCTGGATCAGTACGTAAGCGCTCACGGGCACCAACTGGCTCCTCTCCGGTGAGGGCTCGTGGCGAGCCCTGAGGGATGTTCGATTGCCGTGAGATGGTAGGCGTGATCTAGCCGAGCCGCTTCTCGAGCTCGGCCAACTCGTCGAGCAGCTCCGGCGGCACCCTTTCGCCGAGCGCGTTGAAGTGCTCCTCGATGGACGGCAGTTCCTGCCGCCACCCTTCGATGTCGACGCTAAGAAGCTCGTCCATGTCGCCCTCCGACACGTCCAAGCCCTCCGCCGGGATGGCGCCCGGACTCGGAAGGACCCCGATGGGGGTCTCCACCGCCTCTCCACCGCCGTTGCACCGCTCGAAGACCCACTCCAAGACCCGGCTGTTCTCGCCGTAGCCGGGCCAGAGGAAGTTGCCTTCGTCGTCCTTGCGGAACCAGTTGACGTAGAAGATCCGGGGCAGCTTCTCAGGGTCGGCCTGACGCCCCACTTTCAGCCAGTGGCCCAGGTAGTCGGCCATGTTGTAGCCGCAGAAAGGCAGCATGGCGAAGGGGTCGCGCCGGAGCTTTCCGACGGCACCGGCGGCGGCTGCGGTGGTCTCGGACGCCATGATCGAGCCCATGAAGACGCCGTGCTGCCAGTCGAAGGCCTCTGTAATCAGCGGCACGACGGTGGACCGGCGCCCGCCGAACAGGATGGCCGAGATCGGCACGCCGACGCCGTCCTCCCATTCTGGGGCTATGGCCGGGTCCTGGGCCGCGGGGGCGGTGAACCGGGCGTTGGGGTGAGCAGCCGGTGCGCCCGATTCGGGGGTCCACGACTCGCCCTTCCAGTCCGTCAGGTGGTCGGGCTTCTCGTCGGTCATGCCTTCCCACCACACGTCGCCGTCATCGGTCAAGGCCGTGTTGGTGAAAATGCAGTTGCCAGAGAGGGTCAGCATGGCGTTGAGATTGGTCTTGTTGTTGGTGCCCGGGGCCACGCCGAAAAACCCGTACTCGGGGTTGATGGCCCACAGCCGTCCGTCGCTCCCGAACTTCATCCAGCAGATGTCGTCGCCGACGGTTTCGACCTTCCAGCCCGGCAGGGTCGGGACCAGCATGGCCAGGTTCGTCTTGCCGCATGCTGACGGGAAGGCCCCAGTGACGTAGCGGACCTCACCGCCCGGCGAGGTCAGCTTGAGGATGAGCATGTGCTCGGCCAGCCATCCCTCATCCCTGGCCATGACCGAGGCGATCCGCAAGGCGAAGCACTTCTTACCGAGTAGCGCGTTCCCCCCGTAGCCGGAGCCGAAGGACCAGATCTCGCGGGTCTCGGGGAAGTGGACGATGTACTTGTTGTCTGCGTTGCAGGGCCACGCCACATCGGCCGCCCCCGGCTTCAGCGGCGCCCCGACCGAGTGGACGCAAGGAACGAACTCGCCGTCATCTCCGAGCACTTCGAGGGCGCCTTTGCCCATGCGGGTCATGATCCGCATGCTCACTGCCACGTACGCCGAATCGGTCAGTTCGACTCCGACGTGGGCGATCGGGGATCCGAGCGGGCCCATGGAGAAGGGCACCACATACATGGTGCGGCCTTTCATGCAACCGCGGAAGTGCTCGGTGAGGACCTTCTTCATCTCGGCCTTGACCTGGTCGGTGATGATGCGCGGTCCCCTGGTCAGGTCCCCGTATTCGGCGGTGTCCGAAACGCTGAAGCGCATGCCGGTGATTCCCTCTTCGTACATGAGGTCGACGATGAGCTTGAGCTCGTGCAGACATTCGAAGTAGGCGCTCTCGGGCTGGTACCCGGCCTCGACCAGGGTCTCGTA
>PMHU01000172.1 GCA_003156795.1 Acidimicrobiaceae bacterium | reverse complement strand
GACCACCCGACCGACTCACCGTCGCCGCCCAGTCTGGCAGAGCGCGACATGGTCCGTGACTGACGTTTCGGTTCCATTGAGGGACTGGGACTCGCCCGACGGTTCGCTGACGTGATCCCGTTACGGCGGTGAGACCAGAGAGAAGTCCCGGACCACCCATTCCGTTTCTGACTTCTTGGCCTCGCCGATGGGATGCATGCAGTCGGGTACCGGCAAGATGCGACCAGGGGTCACGGCAGCTCGCCAACGATCGGTGGTCCCGTCCGGGTTGTCGACCTGCATCTCCACCAGGCCGTCACCGAGCTCCTGGCCGGCCCGGGGCCGATCGAACAGGTCCCATCCGATGATCCGAAGCACTTCCCGCTCCAGGGCTTGGACCCGGGGCCCGCGGAGGCCCGCACATCCCCGGTACCGGTCGGCGACGTCGGCCGCAGCCCCCCGCCGCCACAAAACCCGGGACACGAGGTCCAGGTCTGCGAACGCCCACGCCGTCGCTTCGGGGAGGACCACAAGGGTGGGGGNNGACCCGTGTGGCTGGTCCGCCAGCGGCGTACCCCGTCCGGTAGGTCCAAGGCCCGCGTTCGGACCGCCAGGTCGGTCCCTAGCGACCCGCAGCACACGTCGCGCTTGCCGTGGGTGCACACCAGAAGGTCGCGGCCGTCTCGGTCCGTAGCGCCGGCCCCGCTTCCGGGCTCATCGAGTGCGGCTGCGACCGCAGCGCGCAAGTCGCCGCCAACCACAACAGCCTCGCGTCGGACGAAGCCCGAGAAACGGTTGCCCTCGGATCTCGAACCGATGTGGGCCACGACTCGTCGAAGTCCGGTGTCCGGCACGACGGCCTGCACCCGAAGGTGACGCCCGTCGAGTAGGTCGGCGAGCCCGGCCACTTCGGGAACCTCGTTGATGTCGCGCGGCCACGGGAGCGGAATTTCGATCAGCAGGAAACCCAAATACGAACCGGCGCTGCCTATCGGGTCGACCCCTTCGGCCCGCGCCCAGGCGTTGCATCGCACCGCCTCGCTCGCGGAGCTGGCTGAGGTAGCTGAAAGCGTCACGCGATCAGGGTACTTGGGTCGCGCAGCAGACCCACCCCCTACACTTCGGCTCGGTGCGGAGGCGTCGTGCTGATTGGGTGCTCGCCGGATTCATTGCCGCGGTCAGCTACGTACCGCTTTTGCTCACCAAGCAGGGGGCGGTCGCGGCTGACACCAAGCAGTACCTGTATCTCGATCCTGGGAAGCTGACCGTCGGTGCGGCCTCCATGTGGGATCCGAACACGGGTATGGGCACCGTCACCCACCAGAACATCGGTTACCTCTTCCCGATGGGTCCGTACTACACGGCGGTGCAGTGGCTGGGCATCCCGATGTGGATCGGCCAGCGCATATGGATGGGCACCCTGCTGTTCTCGGCTGGGTTGGGAGTGGCCTACTGCGCCCGGCGATTAGGACTCGTTGGCCCGGGCCGAGTCGTTGCCGCGCTCGGGTACATGCTCAGCCCTTACACCATCGACTATTTGGACCGGATCTCTGCGATCCTCATGCCCTGGTCGGCGCTCGGCTGGATGGTGGGTCTTACCGCAGGTGCGGCCCGGACCGGCCGCTGGCGCTATCCGGCGCTGTTCGCCATAGTCGTCGCCCTGGTGGGTGGCGTCAACGCCACATCGATCTTGCTGGTGATGGCGGCGCCGGCCTTGTGGCTGATCCACGCCGTTTGGGTCACACGTGAGGTGAGCCTGCGGAGGGCCCTGGTGGTTGCGGGGCGGATCGGCACGTTGTGCGCCCTCGTCTCGCTCTGGTGGGTGGCGGGGCTGTGGGTTGAGGGACGGTATGGAATCGATGTCTTGCGGGTGACAGAGACGGTGCGCACCGTCGCGAGTACGTCATCTGCGTCAGAGGTCTTGCGCGGACTCGGCTACTGGTACTTCTACGGCTGGGACAAGGTCCAGCCGTGGACGCTTCCCGCCGTGCAGTACACGCAGTCTCTATGGCTCCTGGGGCTCAGCTTGGGTCTTCCGAGCGTCAGCGTGGCCTTCGGCCTGTTTACCCGATGGCGCCATCGAAGCTTCGCCGTTGGACTCGTCGGCTTCGGCACGGTCGTCGCCGTCGGCGCCTTCCCGTACTCGCACCCGTCACTCTTCGGCGCCTTGATCAAGGACGCTTCTTCTGGTTCGACCCTCGCGCTGGCCATGCGATCCGTCGACCGGATCGTCCCCATCGTGATACTCGGCCTGGCCCTTCTGTTGGGTGCCGGAGTGACCGCCATCCATATCCGTTGGTCGCGAATTGGTGTCGCCGCTGCCGTGGCGTGCGTGGCGATCATCGCCGCCGACATTCCACCCATGTGGACAGGCGGCATGATCGCATCCAACCTGTCCCGGCCGTCCACCATCCCCTCCTATTGGACCGAAGCGACGGCCTACCTCAACGGCCAGGGTTCGTCCAGCCGCGTGCTCGGCCTGCCGGGGGAAGACTTCGCGGCCTACTCGTGGGGAGTGACGGAGGATCCCATCGCGGTGGGGTTGCTCGACCGTCCCTACGTCGCCCGGCAGGTCGTACCGTCGGGGACCCCCGCCTCGGCCGACCTCCTGCAGGCCCTCGACGAGCCGATACAGGAGGGGACCCTCGACATGGCGGCCCTGGCCCCGGTCGCTCGGCTCATGAGCGTGGGCCAAGTGCTACTGCAATCCGATCTCCAGTACGAGCGGTACCACCTTCCGCTGCCTCAGGCCTTGTGGGAGCTGATGGATCCGCCGCCACCCGGCCTGAGCCAGCCGACGACCTTCGGTCCGGCCAACCCGGCGCCCCTGATTCGGTATCCGCTCGACAGCGAGATCCGTCTCGGGCTCCCGACCGGGGCCCCGCAACCTCCCGCCCTGGCCGTGTTCGACGTGTCCGATCCGCGGCCGCTGGTCCGTACGGAAGGGGTCCAGCAGCCCATAATCCTGGCGGGAGATGGCAGCGGAGTCGTGGAAGCGGCCGGTGCCGGCCTCTTGAATGGCGACACGCCCATCTTGTACGCGGCGTCGCTCGTCCACGACCGCAGCGAGTTCGACCAGGCGGTGGCGGACGACGCCGAGCTGGTACTCACCGACACCAACCCGCTGGCGACGTATCGATGGGGGAGCCTCCGCGACAACGTCGGAGAGGTCCAGCAGGCCGGAGTCGCCGACCTGTCCTCCGACCCTTCCGCCTACGCCCTACCGGTGTTCCCCGACGAAACGGTGGCCGACCAGACGGTTGCCGAGGTGACGGGCGTGAAGTCCGTGCGGGCCACCGAATACGGCGACTCGCTGGCGTTCACCCCGGAGAACCGACCTATCGACGCCATCGATGGGAACCTGTCCACGGCTTGGACGTTCGGCGCCCACCAACCGGTGTCCGACGTGAAACTTCAAGTCAATCTGGACCAGCCGGTTACTGAGGACCACGTCTCTTTGACCCAGGCCCAGTCGGTCCGCTCGACCCGGCACATCACCTCGATAACCCTGCTTTTCGACGGTCGGCATCCGGTCACGGTGAAAATGTCACCGGCCTCGCTCCACGCCCCGGGGCAGACGGTCGCCTTCTCCACCCGTACCTTTTCTCAACTCGAAGTCGTGGTCAATGGAGCGACGGGCGGCGCCAACAAACGATACGACGGACTGGCCCAGGTCGGCTTGGCCGAGATCAGCATCCCGGGCGTATCGGCGGCGTCGGAAAGCTTGAGGCTCCCAACAGACCTGCTCTCCATGGCGGGCGCCTCGTCGCTGTTGCTCAGACTGGCGATCCTGATGCAACGGGACCGGGCGATCGAGCCGCCCCGCCACGATCCCGAGCCGTACATGCGTCGCACGTTTACGCTCCCTACGGCGCGGACCTTCTCGGTCAGCGGCACGGCCGAGATCAACTACGGCGACTCCGACAACTTGATCAACCAACTGATCGGGCTCACACCAGCAGGGAAACTGCCGGCTCCGGTCTCGATGGCAACGCCGGGCCCGGCGACGGTGCTGGCGGCCAACTCCTCGACCCGCTTGGACGGTGATCGCAGCGCGCGCGCCAACGCCGCCGCCGACGGCGACGCGTCCACGGCTTGGATCGCTGAGACCGGGCCGCAGTCGGGGGAATGGCTCGACTTCACGCTGGACAAGCCGGTCACCTTCGACCACTTGGACTTGCAAGTGGTCAACGACGGCCGTCATTCGCTGCCGACCAGGATCACCATCAGCTCGGGCGGGGCCAGCCGTACCGTCACTGTGCCCGCCCCGCCGGTGGGGACCGGACGGCCCCAGGTTTCGACCACGGCGATCCCGATCACGTTCCCGGCCCTGACGGGAGCCAACGTGAGAGTCACGATCAACTCGGTCGAGCAGGTCCGCGCCCGTGACTACTACTCGACGTTCGCCGACATCACCGACATCCTGCCCGTAGGTATCGCCGAACTTGGCATCCCAGGCGTGGACCAGCCCGCGCCGCCGGAGAACCTGCCGCCGGTCTGCAGCTCCAACTTGTTGAGCATCGACGGAAAGGCGATCGACGTCGAAGTAGTGGGTACGACTGCGTCTGCGCTCGACGGCGACCAGTTGACGCTCAAGGCCTGCGGCAACTCGACCGACGGCGTCACTCTGGGTGCCGGGCCCCATGTGGTGCAAACCAGCCCCCGCCTCCCTTCCGGGTGGTCGATCGACCAACTGGCGCTCGAATCAGCGGCTGGCGGCGGGCCGGCGGCCGCTCCGCCCACACCCGACGCCGGGTCCGCTTCGAGCCCGGCGACCCCAAACGGCGCCGCCGCCCCGTCTCTTCGCCTCGACGGTCAGAACCGGACTTCGTGGCGAGTTACCGTGGACGGCAACGGAAACGCCTTCTGGCTGGTGCTGGGTCAGAGCTTCAGCGACGGGTGGGCGGCGACGCTTCCCGGAGGGAAGAGCCTCGGCCCATCGAAGCTCATCGATGGTTACGCCAACGGGTGGTACGTGCCGGCAGGCGAGATCAACGGACCGACCGTGATCGATCTGACCTGGACTCCACAGAAGCTGGTGTGGGCGGCCATCACCGTCTCTGCCGCGGCCCTGTTGATGTCGGTGCTGCTGGCGGTGTGGCCGGAGGGTCGCAGCCCGTGGAAGCGACGGCGTCACCCGTCGAACAGCCGCCCGTCGGAGAGTCGCAACAGCGGGAGCACTCGCAGCGCCAGCGCACCGCTCGGATCGGGTCCGGCCCGAGCTTCTCTCGTGGCCCTGATGGGCGCGGTCGACTCGAGGCCTCGGGCGCGTCGCGTTGTCGCCGCGGCGATGGCGTGGGCCATCGTGGCGGCGATTGTGAGCAGACCGGCGATCGGGCTGGCCGCCGGGGCCGGCGTCGCGATCGGGTGTTGGTGGCCTCGGGGCCGACTCGGCGTCCGGATCGCGGCGGTGCTGGCTCTGATAGCGGTCGCCGGGTACGCCGTGCAGCAGCAGTGGGCCCATATGTACTGGCCGACCATCGACTGGCCCGCTGATCTCAGCTCGACCAACGACCTGGCCTGGTTGGGCCTCTCGCTGCTCGGTTCGGATCTGGTGGCCGGCTTCGTCGGGTCGCGCCGGCCTCGAAGGTCTACGCTCGGCGACGGAAGGACCTGAGGAGTTGAGCCTGAATCTGATCGCCACCGGATCCAGCGCAGGGGGTGGCCGCGAGGTGGCCGGGGTCGTGGTGGCTGTCCTTTCTGCCGCCCTGTACGACCTGGGTTACGTGCTCGAGAAGCGAGCCCTCGTCGATCTACCTTCGGTGCGGCTTCACCCCGTCGCTCTGCTCAGGTCCGTCGCCTCTTCGCGACAGTGGCTGGCGGGGTTTGCGGCCATGCTCGGCGGGTTGTGCCTCCAGCTGGTCGCTCTCACGATGGCCCCCGTGTCGGTCGTTCAACCCGTGCTGGCCGGAGGTCTCATCGGTCTCGTGGTTATCGGGGGCGCCGTGTTGGAGGAGCGGCTCCAGTGGCGTCAACGGGCCGCGCTAGTGCTCGTGCTCGGTGCGGTCGTGGCCATAGCGGTCTCGGCGAGCGCCGGGGGACAGGTGGCCGAGCGAGCGCCGGCCCCGGCTCTCTTTGGGCTGGCCCTACCGCTGACCGTACTCGGCGTGCTGGCTTCCTCGGTCGCGATGACCGGTCGGGTCAAGTCGGATCAGCTCAAGCTGGTGGGCGCAGCCGTTGGCGCCGGCGCCTTTTACGGGCTGGGAGCCGTGGCCGAAAAGGCGGTGGCGACCCGGCTGGTGGCCGACGGGCTGGTGCACGGCGCCGTGGCTTCCCTCGCGACCGCGTACCCGTGGTTGTTCGTCGTGGCGACGCTGGCCGGGATGCTGATCTTCCAGGTCGGCTTGCAGCGCCACCCCGCTTCGCTCATGGCGACCTTCACCAACGTCATATCGAGCGTGTGTGCGCTGGTTGGTGCGTCCGTCGTGTTCGGCGAGCTGCTCCTTCCGCCCGGCTGGTCGTCTCTCGCCCGCATCGTCGGCTTCGCGGCACTGGCGGCAGCTGTCATCGTTCTGGCGGTCGACTCCGAGTCCGTTCACGACGCCGCGATCACCGAAAAAGCAGTCACGTCGTGACCATCGAACGGCGCTGGGGCCTTCTCGTCGCGGGCGCGGTCGCGTTGGGGCTGGCCGTACGGGTCGGATTCGTGATGGCCAACCCTCACCTCCGCCCACTCGGTGACGCGGGCGAATATTGGGGCCAGGCCAACCTGCTGGCCGAAGGCAAGGGCTTCATCGAGCCGTACATCTACGCGGCGACGGGGCAACAGCTGCAGACCGCGAAGTTGCCGCCTCTCTACATCATGTTGTTGTCGCTGTGCTCGCTAGTCGGGTTCAAGAGCTTCTTCGCCCATCGCATCTGGTCGGCCGTCCTCAGCGCGTCTGCGGTCGGGTTGGGCGCCCTGGTCGGCCAAGATCTGGCCGGTAGACGGGTGGGCCTGATGGCGGCGGTGGTCATCGCCATCTGCCCGAACTTATGGATGAGCGCCGGCCTGGGCATGTCAGAGACGATCTCCCCGTCGCTGGTGCTCCTGGTCCTGTGGGCTGCCTACCGCATGTGGCGCCGGCCCGGAGCGGGCCGGGCTGCCGTCCTGGGGCTGACCATCGGTTTTGCGACATTGGGGCGCGACGAACTGATCCTGTTCGCCCCCTTCATCCTTCTGCCTCTGGCGTTCGGTGCGGTCGGGCGCTCGTGGGTGCAGCGGTCCCGGTTGTTGGCCGCCGGAGGAATCGCCCTGGCGGCGGTCGTCGGTCCGTGGGCGGGCTACAACATGAGTCGTTTCTCTCACCCCGTGCTCGTTACCGACCGCCTCGGCCTGGCGCTGGCGGCGGCCAACTGCAACCAGGCTTGGTCCGGTCCCATCGCGGGTTTCTGGTCCATGAAGTGCGCGGCGGCGTCGGTCGCGGGCGCCCGTGGCGACGAGTCCGCCCAGTACGCCGCGGCGATGACGTACGCCGTCAAATACCTCTCTAGCCACATCGGCGGGTTACCGAAGGTGGAATTGGAGCGGATGGGGCGGACGTTCGGCTTCTACCGTCCCGTGCAGCAGATCGACATCGACTCCTACGTCGAGGGGCGGCCCAAGTTCTGGGCGTTCGTCGGACTGGGCATGTTCTACAGCCTGGTTCCCTTGTCGCTTTGGGGTGGGAGGGTCCTGCGGAGGCGCGGGCTACCTCTTTTTCCGATGGTGGCCGTGGCCGCCGACGTGGTCGTGGTCGTCCTGATCACCTACGGCACGACCCGCTTTCGGGTCACCCTCGACGCCGTGCTCGTGTTGCTGGCCGCAATTGCCGTGGACGACCTGATCAGACGTCCCCGCCGGGAGGCGCCGCGTCGGCGGCCAGCACTCGGAGCGTCTCCAGCGCCGTCTTGTCCCATGTCAGGAGTTGGGAGCGCTCGAACGCGCCGCGCTGCAAGCGACGCCTGACGATCTGATTGCTCAGGATTGCGGATACCGCGTCCTCCATGGCCGGACCCGGCTCGGCCAAGAAGCCGCTCATGCCATCTTCGATGGCGTCCACGTGCCCGGCGATCGGGCTGGCGACTGCCGGCGTGGCGCATCCCGCCGCCTCGCTGATGGTCAGCCCCCAACCTTCGTAAGCCGAGGTCGACATGAGCACCCACGCCCGCCGGTAGAGATCCACCAGCCGTTCGTCGTCGACCCGGCCCGGAAGGTGGAGCCACTCCTGCGCCTGGTGGCTGGCTATCAGGGCTTCGAGCGCCGGTCGTTCGGATCCCTCTCCGGCGATGACGGCGCCCACGTTGGGGTGGCGCTCATGGATGCGGACCAGCGTTTCCACGAGGAGGTCGAAGCGTTTGTAGGGCACCAGCCGGCCGACCGCCAGTAGCAGGGGATCGGCGTCGCGTTTGCCGCCCCGGCTGAAGCGGTCGTCGACGCCCGGAGCGACGACGCTCACTTGCGATGGCGTCAAACCGAGCAGCTCCAGGATGGCGCGGCGCGACGACTCCGAGAGGGTGACGACCGGGGTGGTTCGGTAGAGGCGGGGCGCCAGGCGTCGCTCGATCAGCTTTCCGATCGCAGCCAGCGGCGACGGCAACACGAGGTCCCACATGCCGTCGTGAACGTGATGCAGGAACACCACGCGCGGGTGAGCGGCCCAAGCCGGAGAGAAGAACGGCATGCCGTTCCAGACTTCGATGGTCCCGTCGGGCCGTGAGCCCCGCCGGGCCAGGGCTGAGGCGCCGACGACAGGGAAGATCGAATAGCGCCCCGCAGGTCGCCGTACCTGGTAGCCGTCCTTGCTGAATCTCCGGTTCGCACCTGGTGCTCGTGAAGCCAGCAAGGCCACGTCGATCCCGGCCGCGGCCCAGCGCTCCGCAATCCTGGCCGCGTGGATCTCCGAGCCTCCGGCCTCGGGGTGATCGAGGTCGCGCCAGGCGACGATCTCGATGCTCCTTAGCCCGGCGTCGGCCGCGATGTCGCCGAGCTTCGTACCGAGATCGACGCNNTCGGCCTCGGGGGTGCGGCCGAGGACGCCCGCGGCGGGGCCGGTCGCACCGTTGCCTGTCGCGCCGTTACCTGTCGCGTCGAGACCGGCCCTGCCGAGGGCGGTGGAACCGCTGATCAGTTCGTCGTTCATGCGTTGACGGCGACGCGTGTCGTAGCAGGCGGCGCAGCCGGCTTGGCGGCGATCCGGCCCCGGTTGCGGGTGGCCAGGCGGATGGGGCGCTCCACCAGCACATAGCTGAGGGTGGCCGAGGTGATCGAAAGAGCCGTCACCGCCAGGCCGAGTTCCACGAGAGGGATGTTGAACAGGCTGTCGTGGGTCCAGCTCACGAACATCTGTATCCACGCCTCGTGCCAGAGATACACGCCGTAGGAAACCACCCCGATCAGGGCGATCGGCCGTAGTTGCAGCGACCTCCGAACCAGGCCACTCGCCTGCGGCCCGAACACCGCCGGGACCACCACGAGGAAACCGAACAGGCCGTACAGCGTCTGGCGGACCAGGCTCAGCCCGATCGGCGACGAAGCGAGCGGCTTCAGGGGCAGACCGATGTTGGAGACCGAACAAAACACCACGGCGGCCAGAGCCCAGCTCACCCAGGGGAGCGCCGGGTGCCACAAGGCCGCCGGGCGGCGGTCCTGCACGGCGAGCCACGAACTGATCACGGCCAGCAGCATGCCCAGCGAGAACAGGTCGGCAAAGGCTGGGAGCCAGGTGGGCATGCCTTGAGCCGCCAACCCGTTCCAGTGGGCCGCGAGAATCCGGAACGCGAAGCTGAATGCCACCAGACCAGCCAGTCCCGCCAGTTCGGTTCGCAGCTGGACCTGATGCGTCCGCCGCTTGCTGCCCATCAAAACGGCCCAGAGCGGCAGGACCAGGTAGAAGCTCATCTCGACGCACAGCGACCAGGCTTGGGTCAGGCCGGAGACCACGTGGGAGGGGAAGTAGATCTGGGCGAAGCCGAGATAGATGGCCAAGGAACCCCATCCGTGCTTGACCTTGTCGGCGTGCAGGACGTAAGTGACGAACAGGAACGCCACCCAATAGGCCGGAACGATCCGCTTCAGGCGGCGCACCCAAAACGTCCGGGCCGATGGACGAGACCGGCCGCCGAAGTGGGCCAGCGCGAACGGGCGGTAAAGCAGGAAGCCCGAGATCACGAAAAAGACGGAGACGCCGATCTCCAGTCGAGCCGCATAGCGGCCCAAGTCGGAGTGCGAAGTGAACCCGGCCACGAACGTGGCATGCACCCCGATGACCAAAAGGGCGGCCACCGCCCGCAACCCGTCAAAGCACGGGAAATGAGTGGCGCCGTCCGGCCCCCCGTGGCTGATTGTGGTCCTCCCTCGGCCGTGAGTTCCTAGGTCTCGGTGAACGACGGTAGATCCCCTCTCGGGCAGCGTAGTGGACCCCTCTTCTGCTGCGAATGTGCAGCGCGGCTTGGACGCCTGGCCCAGGTCCTAGTCGGCGACGTTGCGGGCGGTGGCCCGACGGCCCGGCAACTTGACGACTTCGATGGCGTTCGGAAGCTGCTCTTTGATCTCTATGTCGTGGGTGACCACGAGCACCTGGCGAAATCGGCCCCGCAGCCGTTCGAGGGCTAGCAGCATGCGGGCCTTGCGGTCCTCGTCGAGCGGGCCGAACACCTCGTCGAGGACGAGCAGCCCGACCGATCCTCCCGATTGGAAGTGGATGTGCTCGCTGATGGCGACCCTCAGCGCCAGGTTGGCCAAGTCGATCTCCGAGCCCGAAAAGCGATCCAGCCCGTACAGATGTCCGCCGTCGCTGATCTGCAGTTCGTAGGTGTCGGGGTTGACTTCCAGCTGGTCGTACTCGTGGTCGGTGAGCTCTCCGAACAGCTCGGCCGCCTGCGCAGCCAGCCTGGGCCCGACAGAAGCGACCACGGTGTTGCGGAACTCCGACAGGAGGTCGGCCACTCGGGCTACGTGGCGTGCCTCTTTCTCGACGTCGGCCAGCTTGGCGTGTTGGAGTCGCGCTGCGGCCAGACGCTCGGCCGCCCCGTTGGCCCGCTCCCGTTCCCGCGCCGCTTCGAGGCCGGCTTGCGTGGCCGCAGCTGCGGCTGATCGGCTGACCGACGCGGCGCCGTCCCGCACCTGGACCGCCCGGTCCAACGCTTTCTGGTCGAAGCCGAGGGCGTGCACCTTGTCCCGCAGCGTCTGCACCTTCGCCTCGGACGCGGCGACCCTTTCGGCGCCAACCGCCAGAGCCTGTTGTAGGGCCGGTCGTTGTTCCAACCGGCCCTTGATGCGAGCGGCTTCGGATCCGGCCGCGCGCCGCGCCGCGATATCGGCTTGGAGCTCGACGACCTCTTGTGCCAACGCGTTGGCTGGCAGGACGGAACCGTCGGGTGTGTCGGGGTGGGAAACCACCGACACCACGGCTTCCCAGGCCGCGGCCAGGGCCTGAAAGGCGTCGCGGCGCTGACGGTCCGCCTGCTCCCAGGCGGTACGGAGACGGCGGGCCTTGTCGGCTGCGCTTTCGATTTCGGACAGCCGGGCCTCGGCTTGCTTGGCCGCGGCCTCGGCGACGGCATGCTGGCTTTGAAGGTCCTGGGCCCGCAGCTCGGCGTCGGCCACCTCCTGAGCGCGGTGGGCCTGGACCGTTTCGAACGAGGCGCCCAGGGCTTGGCCGCACATGGGGCAGTCGGCCTCGCCCGACAACGACGCGGACCGGGTGGCGGCCTCTCGGGCTCGGGCCACCCCGTCGGCCGTCGCCGCGACCAAGGCGCTGAGGCCGGCCA
>PMHU01000105.1 GCA_003156795.1 Acidimicrobiaceae bacterium | reverse complement strand
AACGGTTCCGGCAAGTCGACCCTGGCCCGGGTCCTGGCCGGCCGGCCCCCCACGGCTGGGGAGGTCCGGCGCCCTGGCGGCGCGGGCCTGGGAAAGCCGGGCGGCACGGCGATGGTCATGCAGCATCCCGAGACCCAGATCCTCGGGGTGCGAGTGGCCGACGACGTGGTGTGGGGGCTGCACGACGCCAGTGGCGTCGACGTGGCCGGGTTGCTCCACACCGTCGGGCTACCCGGCATGGAGGACCGCGAGACCTCGACCCTATCCGGCGGTGAACTGCAGCGCCTGGCGGTAGCGGCCGCCCTCGCTCGCAAGCCTCGGCTGCTGATATCCGACGAGTCGACCGCGATGGTCGACGCGGACGGCCGCGAGCGACTGACCGCGCTCCTGGCCGACCTGCCCGCACGGACGGGCATGACCGTCGTCCATGTCACCCACCGCCGCGAAGAGGTGGCTCGCGCCGGCCGCAGATTCCGTTTGGCGGCCGGGCGGCTCGTCGATGAGGGCCGGGCCGGCGCCGACGTCGGGACGAGCGTCCACACCAATGAAGCTGTCAGCCCCGATCGCGGCGATGGCGCGGGAGGGGGGGACCCTTTGTCCCCGGCAGCGGGTTCCAGGCTGGAGCTCCGGGGCGTGCACCATGTGTACGGGGCCGGATCGCCGTGGTCCCAACCGGCTCTCGCCGGGATCGACTTGACCGTCGAAGCCAAGGAGGGGGTCCTGATCGTCGGCGGAAACGGATCGGGCAAGTCCACCCTGGCCTGGATAATGGCGGGCGTTTTGCGGCCCAGCCGAGGCCAGTGTCTCCTGGACGGCCGGCCGGTCGCCACCCAAGTGGGTTCGGTCGGTCTGGCCTTCCAGCACGCTCGGCTGCAACTCCAGCGCACCACCGTGGGATCGGACCTTCGCGCTGCAGGGGCGCCGGACGAAGTAGCCGCGTCCGCGGCGCTCGAGTCGGTCGGCCTGACCGCCCATTCATTCGTGGACAGGCGCATCGACGAGCTCAGCGGCGGGCAGCAACGTCGTGTCGCATTGGCCGGGATACTGGCTCGTCGTCCGTCGCTGATCGTCCTCGACGAGCCGCTGGCAGGCCTCGACGATCCCAGCCAGGACGCCCTGCTCGACGTTCTGTCCTCGTTGCGCCACAACCAGGGCCTATCCATCGTCGTCATATCCCACGACTTCGGTGGCATGGAACGCGTTTGTGACCGGGTCGTCGAATTGGACGCCGGGCGAGTGGTGTCCGACAACCTCCGAAGCGGAACCGCCGCATGCTGAGCTCGCCGCCGCGACGCAGCGCGGCTACCGACGAAGGGGGGAGCTCTGACGCCCGCCGGGCCAAGGCCGATGCCAAGGCCGACCGTGATCGAAAATCCGCTCGCCTCAACCTGCTCCGCGAGATCAAGGTCGACTCTCCGATCCACCGACTGTGGGCGGGGACCAAGCTGATCACGGTGGCGGGGCTCAGCATCACGCTGTCGTATTTTCCTTCATGGGGTTGCATAGGCCTGATGGTGGTCCTGTTGCTGGGCGCCACGCTGTTGGCCCGGGTTCCGGCCGGAGCGTGGCCTCGTCCGCCCCTCTGGTTCTGGATGACCGTTCTGGTCACTGGTGCACTCGCATCTATTGCCGGAGGATCCCCTCACTGGACGATCGGCGGGGTCGCGCTCGGCTTTGGGGCCCTGGATGCTTATTGCCGGTTCGTCTCGGTAGGCGTCCTGCTTCTGTTCTCGGCCGCCGTCCTGGGCTGGACGACGCCGCTCGCCGAGATCGCGCCGGCCGTCGCGCAGCTGCTATCCCCACTGCGGCGCCTGCGCGTACCGGTAGACGAAGGAGCCGTGGCCGTGGCCCTGTGCGTGAGGAGCCTGCCTCTCCTGGTCGGTGAGATGCGTACCCTCATCGCAGCCCGTCGGCTGCGCCCGTCGACCCCGCGCCCGGGGCGGAGCGTTTTCGAGCGTTGGATCGACGAACTCGTAGACCTGTTGGTGGCGGCGCTTGCCGTGTCGGTCCGACGTTCGAGCGAATTGGCGGAGGCGATCACAGCGCGGGGCGGGACGGGCTTGATCGTCGCCCGGGCCCGCAAGCCAGGGTGGAGCGACGCCGTCGTGCTGGCGGTCGTGGCTCTCGTGTGCTTCGCGGCGACGAACTTTCCGGGTAGCTGAATCCGGGTCTACGGAGTGGTAGTTACCACTCCCGGGCTGCCAGCTACGGAGTTTCCGAAGTTGGCCGCCACCACCAGGGCCAGCGCCACCCACTCACGATCTGTCAGGTGCTGACCCAGGATCGCCAGCCCCGCAGCCGTGGCTACGGCTGGGTCGAGGCTCAGCATCACCCCGAAGGCACGGGAGGTGACTTGTCGGAGGGCCACCAGCTCCAGGCTGTAGGGAACCACTGACGACAGCACGGCCACCAAGGAGCCGAGGGCGAGGACGCCGGGGTCAAATAGGCGGGCGCCCCCCGACGCGATTCCGGCCGGGAGCACGACGATCGCGGCGGCGAGCATCGCTATGGTCAATCCCGGCAAGGCGTCGAACCGCCGCCCGGTCTCCTTGCTCAGCAGGATGTACGCGATCCAACCCGCTCCCGCGACACCGGCCAGTCCCAGCCCCGCCGGATCGAGCCCCTTGCCCGCCCCCGATGCGAGCAGGGCCACTCCGGCTCCGGCCAGGATCGCCCAGGCGGCGTCGGTCAGGCGACGCGAACCGACCAGGGCCAGGGCCAGCGGGCCGGAGAACTCGATGGTGACCGCCACGCCCAAAGGAATGCGGTCGATCGCTTCATAGAAGCTCAAATTCATGGCCGCCAACGCCAGTCCGAACAGGACCGCTATGTGGGTATCACGTGATCGGATGCCGGCGAACGAGCGGCGGGGATCACGGATCATGGCGAGGCCAGCGAGGACGACCGCCGCGATGACAAGGCGCAGCGCCACCGCACCGCTGGGTCCAACTCGGTGGAACAACTTGGTGGCGAGGGCGGCGCCGAACTGAACCGATATCGCTCCCACCGATACCAACCCCAACGCGGGCGTTCGATCCAGCGACCGGTCGGAGCTCATTCAGCGATCGTACGGTTGCGGGGCCGGTCACGTCCCGGTTCAGCCAATCCAGGCTCTGGGGCGTCCACGACGACCGGTCGGTCCGGCCGGAGATGCTCGAGGTGCCACCACGGTGGGAGCCCGACCTGCTCTGGTGTCTGAGCACCGGCCAACAGGACCGCTGTTCCCAGAGGCTGCTGGCTGACGGCGTCCACCGGCAGGCGACGCTGGCGGTGATTGGACCAGGTGACGGTCTCGCCGCCGCCCGTACCGGTCCACCAAGGAGCCCGGCTCACGCTCCGCGCCGGGACGTCGATCTCGCCTCCCAAGCGAGACACCAGCTCCAACGTGGAGAGGTCGCCGATGCCGGGTAGCACCAGCTTGGTACCGAACAGCGACAGGAAACCGTCCGCGGCCGGGCCCCACCTGGCCCGCGCTTGCGACAGGTCCTGCAAGCAGGCGAGGGTCAGCACCCCCTGGCTTCCGCCCTCGCTGACGAGGGCCGGCAAGTCGGGCAGCGGGGCGATGTTGGCCACCTCGTCCAAGACCAGAGTCAGCGGTGGCCGTGAGGTCGACATCCCCCAGGCCGAGTAGCAGCCCGCCCGGGCCTGCTCGAGAAAGGCCACCACGATCGGCGCCACCAGGTCCTGTTGTCGAGCTGAGGCGCAGATGTAGACGGTGTCGGACGTGTCGATAAGCGACGTCGGGTCGAAGTTGACCGCGGCCGAATTGTCGAGTACCGCGTCCGAGCGATAAGCGGCCAGGACGCCGGCCGTGCTGGACCATATCCCGGACTGCTCTCTGGGGTCGGTAGCGGCGATCCCAGCCAGGACATCAGAACCGACGTCGACTCCGTGACCAGCGAGCACGGCCTGGGGGGCGTCGAGATCCTGGCGAAGGACCCATCGCAGCACCGATTCGATACCGGCGTCGGACAAACGGGCGGCATGCAACAGCGGAGCCAGCAAGGCCTCGGCCCTTTCGGTCCAATGAGCAGATTCACCGTGGCGGCCGACGGGCCGGGCCGCTCGAGTCATGGCTCGGGCCAGGACGAGCGACTCGTCCCAGGTGGTCGCCGCCGCGACCGGCGACCACCGCAGCCGGGTCAGCCCGGGAAGGTTCGAAGTCGTCCCCGACGGGTCGAACAGCCAGCAGCGACCGAGTTGCGCCCGGGCCGCGAGGGTGGCGGCTAACAAGTCGGGTTTGGTGGATGTAGCTATCACCGGGCCCGGCGCGCACAGCACGTTGGGGATGGCGACGGCGGTGGTCTTGCCGGCACGCGGAGGCCCGAGGACGAGCACCGCCTGTTGCGGGCCGGCGAGGACCAAGCCACCGTTTACGGTTCCAACGTACAAGCGGCCACCGGCGGCCGCCAAATGGCGCTGCAGCCGGGCCAGATGAGAGTTGGTCAAGGACAATGACCTCCGCGTCGGAGCGCGCCGTCAACTCGACGGGTGCGCCATGCCGGTATCGCGGGGGAAGCCGAAGGCGAGCGTACCGGGTATAAATGGTCCATGGCGCCGCAACTGCTCTCAGACGAAGCCGTCGAAGAGGCCCTCGAGACCCTCGATTGGCAGCGCGAAGGTGACGAGCTGGTAAAGACCGAAACCCGGAAGGACTTCGCTTCCGCCCTCGCCTTCGTCAACCACGTCGGCGCCTTGGCCGAGGCCCGCGACCATCACCCGGACATAGCCATATCGTGGAACAAGGTCACCTTGAGGCTTTCCACCCACTCCGCGGGCGGCCTGACCGAGCTCGACGTCGACTTGGCGAAGGCCATAGACGCCCTCGGCACCTGATGATCACGACCCGAGGCGGGCGGAACCAACGAGGCGACCCTCCCGTTTCCCCATAAGGGCTCGCCCACGAAACAACTCGACCCAATTATTCGCCATCAGAGCAGTTCCTGGACAAGGACATGTTCCAAGTTGTTTCGTGGCGAGTCCTAATCTGTACGGATGCCGTCGTTGTGCCTACTAACCGTGCATGCTCACCCAGACGACGAGGCGTCGAAGGGTGCAGGCACCGTCGCCCGCTATCACGCCGAGGGGGTCAACACCGTCCTGGTCACTTGCACCGGAGGCGAGGAAGGAGAGATCCTCAACCCGGCCATGGACGTGGAGGCCGTGCGCCAGAACCTGGCCGACGTACGCCGAGCCGAGCTCGACCGGGCGGCCGAGATAATCGGCTACGACGAGGTCGTCCTGCTCGGGTATCGCGACTCCGGCATGCCGGACAGTCCGGCTAACGCGGATCCGCGCAGCTTCGCTGCCGCTCCACTGGACGACGCGGTGGGGCGCCTCGTGGCAGTCATCCGACGCACCCGTCCACAAGTGGTCGTGACCTACCCGCAGGAACAGAGCGGATATCCCCACCCCGACCATTTGCGTGTCAACGAGATTTCTGAAATCGCATTCGACGCGGCTGGCGATCCCGAGCTTTATCCCGACGCGGGAGCGCTGTGGCAACCCCAGCGGCTCTGCTACGTCAGCTGGTCGGTCAAGCGGATGCGGGCCATGCACGAGAAGTTCCTCGAGTTGGGTCTCGAGTCGCCGATGTCGGAGGAGAGGCTCGCTCGGCTCCTGCAGGCCGAGGGCGAAGAAACGGACGGGGTGGAGCGTCCGGCTCGACCCCGAGTCGTCGTCGACATCCACGGCCACACGTCGGTAATGCGAGAAGCCCTTCTCGCCCACGCCACCCAAGTCGACCCCAACTCCCCGTGGTGGTTCGGTTTGCCCTCCGACGTCGCCGACTCGCTGTACCCCTACGAGGAATACGAGGTGGCGCGCGACCTCACGGGCGAGCCGAACCCGACCGACGACCTTTTCGCGGGCGTCGATGCGGTCACGGTCCGCTGATGGTGGCGTGGCTGAGCGAAGAGTGGGCCGCCGCCGCGGCCGGTCTGGCTGGCCTGCTCCCGCCAGTGCCGGGCGCATCTGGGACGGTATCGCTTGCCGTGATCGGTGTCGCCAAGCGGGAGGTCCACGTGCCGTGGCGCTACCTGGACGGAACGCCAGTGGGCGACCTTGCGGGCGTGCCGTCCGACGTCGATCTGGCGCTGACGCTCTCCGGCCCGGACGCCGTCGAGGTCATCACGGGCGAAGTCGAGCCGAGCGTGGCCTTCATGAGAGGCCGGCTCAAAGCCACCGGCGATGGAGCCCTCTTGCTCGGATTCCTCCAGTCGACGACCCGGGAATCGTTCCTAACCTGGCGACAGCAGGTGGCCGCGCTGGCAGAGGAGACCTCAGCGACCCATGGTTCGAACTAAGAAATGTCATCCAGCGAGAGGCCGGCTCCGAAGAACACCATGAGATGGCGCGCCCTTTGACCGACGCAAGCGACGCCTCCCTCGTGGTCTCCATCGGCCGGTGGCACGACGACGCCCTGGCGGAGGTGTTCCGCAGGCACGCCGGAGCGGTGTTCGCCCTGGCCCGACGGGTGCTCGGCGACGCCGGTCGCGCCGAGGAAATCGTGCAGGAAGTCTTCGTTCGACTGTGGAACCAACCCGAGCGATTCGATCCCGAGCGAGGGTCGTTGCGGTCCTTTCTCCTGGCCCAGACCCACGGGCGGTCCGTCGACGTACTCCGCTCGGACGGCGCCCGCAAGGAGCGCGAAGCGCGAGACGCTCGCAGCGCGGCGGAGGCCGGTTATGACCTCGAGCACGAAGTGTGGGATCTGGCCGTCGCTGATCGCGTGAGAGAGGCGGTCCTTACGCTTCCAGAGGACGAGCGGCGGGCCATCGAGCTCGCCTACTTCGGTGGCCGCACCTACCGCGAAGTCGCGGCACTGCTGGGAGCGCCGGAGGGCACCGTCAAGAGCCGTATCCGTTCCGGGCTGAAGAGGCTCAGGGCGTCATTGGTCGACACGACAGTGGGTGCGGCATGGGGGGACTGATGGGTCACGAGGAGGTCTCCGAGCTGCTCGGAGCCTTCGCCCTGGACGCAGTGGAGCCCGACGAAGCGGTGCGCATCGAATCCCACCTCGAAGCGTGCCCGCGGTGCCGCGATGAGCTCCGCAACCACCGCGAAGTCGTCGGCTTGCTTTCATATTCCGGCGCGGAAGCGCCGCCAGGATTGTGGGACCGGGTCGTCGAAGGGGTGCGTCGCCACGAGAGCAAATCATCGATTCCGATCAGCGGGGGCCACCCTGTCGTCATCGCTCAATCGGATCCGGACGCTCTGTCAGGTCGGGTGGCGCGCCGGTCGATCGGCGGAGGAAGGGCCGTTCGGACGGTGTCGCTGATCGCCGCCGCAGCCGTCGTGCTGGTGGCCCTGCTGGGTGTGCAAGTGGCTCGATTGCAGCATCGCATCGATCATGTCAGTGGCCAGGTCGTCGCCATGAGCCACCAGCCCACGATGGCAGTCGTTGAGGCCGCCCTGGCCGAGCCCGGAACCCGTCGCGTCACCCTCAGCTCGTTCGCCGGAGGGCCCGCGTCGCTCGACGCCGTGATCCTGCCGAACGGGAGCGGGTACCTGTACCACTCAGACCTGGCTCCGCTGGCGCCGACGCTCACGTACCAGCTTTGGGGCGTCACCGGCACCGAGCGGGTCTCCTACGGGCTGATCGGTAGCAGCCCGGCGCCGGTAACGGCTTTTCGCGTCGGGTCACCGGTCCAAGCCCTAGCGGTAACGGTCGAAGTGGCCGGCGGCGTCGTCACCACATCGCACGCGCCCGTCGCGGCCGGTGTGATCGACTGACGACTCACCATCGGCGTGGAGGCGGGCTCGCGCCTCCGGCCTCGCCGCCGCTGGCCGCTCGCCGCTACTACATCTCGTTGCGAACGGCGAAGCTTGGTGTTAGATCATGCCCTTTGGGTGCACGATCGACTACGCGAGATTCACGGATTGCCACCAGAACGGCCGCGGGTCGTGGGCCCAGGGCCGCTAGAAGGCGGTGATGCCNNCGATGTGGAGTAGGGCGACCTTGTTGTCCAGTCCGCCCGCGTATCCGGTCAGGGATCCGTTGGCGCCGATGACCCGGTGGCAGGGAATGACTATCCCGAGCGGGTTGGCCCCAACCGCGGCGCCGACAGCCCTGCTTCCGGTCGGATGGCCGATCTCGGCGGCTATGTGCCCGTAGGTGGTGGTCGTGCCATAGGGGATCTGCACGAGGGCGCTCCACACACGGAGCTGGAACTCGGTCCCGGCCGGACGGATAGATAGAACGAACTGCGTCAGGTCGCCGGCTGCGTAGGCCTCGAGCTGGGCCGCCGCTTCGGCCAGTCCCTTGGGGTCGTGTATCCAGTCGGCCGGCCGGCTACGGCCGGGATGCATCGGCCCGAATGAGGTGCGTACCAAGGCCTCACCGTCGCTGACCAGCAGGATGTCGGTCTTCCGGTCTCCGAGCGGTACTGCGATCTCATCCCAGAAGAGTCGAGCTCGGTTGGTCTTGGGCCGCGTGGCGAGAAATGGGGAAGCATTCATGGCTCTTGATTCTCCTTGGGTCGGTGCTGATGGTCGGATTGGGTCGAGAGGGTCGCCCATAGGTGGAGGGTTGCGTAGGACCGCCACGGCTTCCATGTGTCGGGGTCGACGGGACCGTCGATGGCCGCCAAGGCCTTTTTGACCCCGAAGTCGGATGGGAGGAAGACGTCTGGGTCCCCCAAAGCCCTCATGCGTACGTATGAGGCCGTCCACGGCCCGATCCCCGGAAGGGCCAGCAAGCTGGCTTCGGTCTCGTCGCGGTCGGCGCCCGGGCCGATGGCTACGCGCTCCTCTGTGATGGCTGACGCCAGTGCCCGCAGGGCTTGGGCGCGGCGGGCCGGCAGCGGGAAGCCGGATGGGTCAGCGGCCGCGAGGGCCTCGGCTGATGGGAAGGCCCGGAAAATGGAGCCGGACGGTCGCGCCAACGGCTCACCGAACTGGGCCGCCAGCCGGCCTAGGAGCGTGCGGGCCCCGACCACCGAGATCTGCTGGCCGAGGATGGCCCGCACGGCCATCTCTGCCCCGTCCACAGCACCCGGGACCCGCTGGCCCGGGTTGGCTTGGACCGAGCTCGAGAGCACGGGGTCGTCTCGGAGAGAGGCGTGCACGGCGGCCGGATCAGCGTCGAGGTCCAGGAGCCTCCTTACGCGAGACACCGCCGTTGCGAAGTCGCGTACGTCGTCGAGACGGAGCTCACAGTCGACGTACTGCGGGCGCGGGTAGGTCCCGATGGAAGGACGCACTTCTTTCGCTCCGGCGGTCGGAATGGACACCACGCCCAAACCGTGCGGGAGGCGCAGGGCCCGGCAGTAGGTCTGGCCGTCGTAGGCCTCGACGCCGGGGACGGCTCGAAGGCCGAGGAAGCCCAGCAGGCCGGTCAGGTCCAGAGGTGGACGGTAAGCGAGTCGCACCGGGATGGCGCCTGGCGCCTGAACCGGCCCGCCCCGCCCGGCCCGGGTGGTCTTGCGACGCAGCTCGGTGGGGGAGAGGGCGTATACCTCTCGGATGCGGTCGTTGAACTGCCGGATGCTGCCGAACCCCGCCGCCCAGGCCACGTCGCTGACGGGGAGGTCAGTGGTCTCGAGGAGGGCTCGCGCATTCTGGACCCGGTGGGCCAGAGCCAGCCGCAAGGGGCCCGTTCCCAGCTCGGCGAAGACGAGACGGTGGAGTTGGCGGGGGCTGTAACCCAACCGTCGAGCCAGTCCCGACACGCCTTCTCTCTCCACGACGCCGTCGCCGATCAAGCGAACCGTCCGAGCTACCAAGTCGGCGCGGAGGTCCCAGTCCGGTGAACCCGGTGCGGCATCAGGCCGGCACCGCTTGCAAGCCCGGAAGCCGGCCTCCTGGGCCGCCGCCGGAGTCGCGTAAAAGCGCATGTGCTCGCGCTTGGGGGCCATGGCGGGGCAGCTGGGCCGACAGTAGATCTTCGTCGAAGTGACAGCCGTGACGAAGACGCCATCGAAGCGGCCGTCTCGGCCGGCCATGGCCCGGTAGCAGTGCTCGTCATCCATCACGCCACCAGCATGGACCCGTTTCGGCGACTCTACTGGCGGTTTTCGGACATGGGAGTGACGGCCGCTCCGCAGCCGGTGGCGGTCCTTAAAGCCGATGCGTCTCGAAGCGGGCCCGCCGGGCGGCCCGGCGGAGAGCCTGATCCACGAGTTGGTCCACTAGCTGCGGGTAGGAGACTCCCGAGGCCGCCCACATTCGCGGGTACATGCTGATCGGGGTGAAACCCGGGATGGTGTTGATCTCGTTGATCAACAGGCCCCGCCCGTCCTCCTCATAGAAGAAGTCCACGCGCGCCATGCTGTCCACGCGGAGGGCCCGGCAGGCGGCGATGGCCAGCGCGGCCATGTCGTCGGCGACGCCATCCGGAAGTCGAGCCGGGACCTCCAGGCCGGCGGCTCCGTCGAGATATTTGTCCTCGAAGTCGTAGAAGTCGTGGCTGGGCTTGATCTCACCTGGCACCGAGGCCCTCAACTCGGGCCATCCGAGCACTGCGATCTCGAGTTCCCGACCGCTAACGGCTTCTTCGATGAGCAGGTACTCGTCGTACCGGGCCGCCATCTCGAGCGCCGGCTGCAGGCCGCCGGGGTCCTTGACCCGTGAGATGCCTATGGACGACCCCATGTTGGCCGGCTTGACGAACACGGGCCAGCCCAGCTCTCTTTCCACCCGCCCCACGAGGGTGTCGTCGACGTCGCCCTCTCGCAGGAAGATGTGGCGGGCTTGTGGGATTCCGGCCGCCGCCAGAAGATCCTTCGTCATGCCCTTGTCCATGGCGGCGGCCGAGCCGGCCACGCTCGGGCCGCAATACGGTACGCCGGCGACTTCGAGTAAGCCCTGAACGGTCCCGTCTTCTCCCATCGGGCCGTGCAGCAGCGGAAGGACCACCAGCGGACCGTCGTTACCACCGTCGGCCGCCACTTCACTCACCCGCTCGAGGGCGCTGGCGCCTTTCGCGGGATCGGTGATGGTGTCCGGTGAAGGCAGCGCTTTCGGCGGGCCACCCGATCCGGAGGTTGGAGAACCGATCCCCGGGGTGGCCTCGACCCACTCGCCTCCTGTCGTGATGCCGACCAACCGGAGGTCGTAGCGGTCTGGGTCGACGGCCGCGACAACGTGGAAGGCCGAAATGCATGAGATCTCGTGTTCGGCCGAGCGGCCCCCGTACAGGACCAGCAGCCTGATCTTCTTCCCGGGCGGTGGTCCGGCCATGGACCGCCACGCTAGCGGGAGCCTGCCAATATCGAGGGCGATGCGCTGGTCGATGAACGCCATTGCCGCGGCTACGGGAGGGACCCTGGTGGCGCTTCCGGCCGATACATTGTCGGCCGCTTCCGGGGCCGACGCCGAAGGGTCCGGCGGCCTGGGCGGGATAAGCATCGACTCCCGCCGGTTGGTGCCCGGGGACCTGTTCGTCGCCATCAAGGCCGATCGAGACGGCCACGACTACATCAGCTCCGCGATTCGGGCCGGGGCGGGCGGTTTGTTGATCGAAGAGTCGTGGTTGGCCACCGCCGAGGAGGCCGTCCCCATCGTCGCCGTGCCCGACACGGCCGGAGCCCTCCTCGCCGTCGGGGTGGCGGCCCGAGATCGCCTGGCCGGGCCCATCATCGGCATAACCGGCTCGGTCGGCAAGACCTCGACCAAGGACATGGCGGCGGCGGCTCTCGCCACCACGTTGAAGACCTGCGCCAGCGAGAGGTCCTTCAACAACGAACTCGGCGTTCCGCTGACCCTCGCCAACGCGCCCGAGTCGACGGAGGTGGCAGTGGTCGAAATGGGTTCGCGCGGCCGTGGCCATATAGCCAAGCTCTGCCGGGTGGCTCGCCCCACCATCGGGGTGGTGACGTCAGTAGCGATGGCGCATACCGAGGCCTTCGGCGGCCTGGACGGAGTAGCCGTCGCCAAGGCCGAGCTGGTCGAAGCCCTGCCGCGGGAGGGCGCCGCAGTGCTCAACGCCGACGACGCCCGAGTGGCGGCCATGTCTCGTCTGACGCAGGCAGACGTGCTCATGTATTCCGCCGCGAATCCTCCGGCCGCCAAGGCGGACTTCGTCGCCGAAAGCGCCGCCCTCGACGAGGATCTCCGACCCAGCTTCGTCCTGCGCTCGCCGTGGGGATCGGCTCCGGTCCGACTCGAGGCTCGAGGGGCTCACCAGGTCGGCAACGCTCTAGCCGCGCTTGCGGTGGCGTTGCGTTGCGGAGTTGACCTCGAAGTCGCAAGCGCGGCACTCGCTCAGGCGAGCCCGTCGCCGTGGCGCATGGAGGTGAGCAGAACCCCGGGCGGAGCCGTCGTCGTCAACGACGCCTACAACGCCAATCCCGCATCAATGGCTGCCGCCCTCCGCGCCTTGGCCAGCTTGCCCGGCTCCCGCAAACTGGCCGTGCTCGGGCGCATGGCAGAACTCGGCTCCTCCAGCGAGTCGGAGCACAAAGCCGTAGCGGGCCTGGCGGCCGGGCTCGGCATCGAGGTGATCGCGCTAGGGACCGACGCCTACGACATGGAACCAGTGGCGAGCATCGACGATGCGATTAAGCGCCTGGGCGCCTTGGGTCCCGATGACGCCGTCTTGGTCAAAGCGAGCCGCGTGGCCGGGCTGGAGCGCCTCGCAGCGCGCCTCCTTGATGGCGGCGGGAGCTAAGAGGACAGGGATGAGTGGCCCGTCTTAGCCTCTACCCGCGTTGGAGGTCGCGCACCTCGCGGTAGCCGATCAGGTGAACGCCGGCTCGAGCCAACAAGGCGCGCAGCGAACCGTCGGTCATCGATAGGTCGTGGTCGGCCACGCGCTCGGCCCAGTCAGGCGCGACGGCGCGCAGCTCGGCGGTGTCCGCGGCGGGTCGGAGCACGATCTCGGTGACCCCGGGTTTGAGGTCGCTGAACAGCTCGTCGAGGGCGTGCTTGGTGCTCCGGGTTCGCTTGACCCGAATCAGGTAGTCCGGTGAGATCACCCCTTCTTCGGCGGCCAGGGCGCGGAAGGGAAAGCCCCACTGCCGCTCCGCTGAGGCGTCGGGAAGGCGCAGCGGCAAGGCGAATTCGACGGCCAGCTCCAAAGCCACGTCGAAGAACTCCGGCCGTGATTCGAGGGCGCCCAAGTGGCAGCTGAGGTGGCTGACGTCGAACCCCCAGTAGATGGCCCTCTCGACCTGGGCCCGGCACTCCCGGCGCACTTCGTCGGTGTCCGCATGGTCCCACAAGTCTTCCACCGTGCGTGGAAATCCGCCGTCGCCGTCGAGGAGCGAGGGGCAGTGGGTGATCGGTCCCCACCGGTAGAGGTCGTACTCGGCGTTGAGGGTGAGGTGGACTCCGACGTCCTCGCCGCGGTATCGCGCCGCCGCTTCTCTGGCCCACGGGCCCGGTACCACCAGGCCGGCGTCTTTGGCCACGCCTTCTCGGAGCGCGCTGTACACGCCCGAGTTGCTGGCGTAGGAAACTCCCAGCTCGTCGCACGTGACGATCAGAAGGGAGGCGTCCGGGGGGAAGCCGAGGGCTTCGACTAGGGAAGTCAATCAGCGCTCGATCAGGGTTCCGGTCCCGAGGCCGCCGCCGCAACACATGCTGACCAGGGCCCGCCGCCCGCCGATTCGCTCCAACTCGTGCAAGGCCTTGGTGAGCAGGATGACCCCGGTGCCGCCCAGAGGGTGGCCGAGAGCGATGGCGCCGCCATTGGGGTTCACCGCCGACGGATCGGGCTTGACCTCGCGCTCCCAGGCGAGCACCACCGAGGCAAACGCTTCGTTGATCTCGAACACATCGACGTCGCCGATCCCTATGCCGGCCCGATCCAGCAATACATTGGTGGCGTCGATGGGCCCCGTCAGCATCAGGACCGGGTCCACGCCGACCAGGCAGTGGTGAGAGACTCTCGCTTTCGGCGTCAAGCCGAGTTGGGCGGCTCGCTCCGGTGTGGCGATGAGGATGGCAGCCGCACCGTCGGAGATCTGCGACGCCGTGCCCGCCGTGTGGACGCCGTTCTCCCGAGCGACCGGCTTGAGCGCGGCCAGACCCTCGGCCGTGGTAACCCGAAGTCCTTCGTCGCGGCTGACCTCGATGGTCTCACCGGTCGGCTTGCCTTCGTCGTCCAGCACCGGAGCCGACACCGCCACGATCTGGGTGTCGAAGCGGCCCTCGGACCAGGCCCTGGCCGCGTTCTGCTGCGACGCCAGACCGAAGGCGTCGGTGTCCTGCCGGGTGATCCCCCATTTATCGGCGATTCGCTCTGCCCCTTCGAACTGCGACGTGAATTCGTAGCCCCCGAAGTAGCTCTTCGGGATCGGCACCCCGAAGCCGAGCTTCTTCGAGGAATTGGAGCCGATCGGGATCCGGGTCATCGACTCCACTCCGGCGCAAATGGCCATGTCGATCGTTCCAGAAGCGACGAGGCTGGCGGCCAGGTTCGCCGCCTGCTGACTCGATCCACATTGGGTGTCGACGGTCGTGGCCGCGGTAGTGAGAGGAGGCCGGCTGCCAGCCAGGCCGTGCGGGCGATGTTGAAGGACTGCTCGCCCACTTGCGACACGCAACCTGACACGACCTGCCCAACATCGGCGGGATCGATGCCGGTGCGCTCAACGAGGGCGACGAGGGCGGCGCCCAGCAAGTCGGCGGGATGGACGGTGGACAACCCCCCATTGCGCCGACCGACGGGAGTCCTCACGGCATCGATGATCACGACTTCAGGCATGGCGTGATGCTATCTGGGGTCTGGGCCGGACCGCTCGGGCCGTCGGAGCCGATTGGCCGGAGGTCCAGAGAGGATGTTGTCACACCCTCATGGGATCATCTCTACATGGCACAGCAGCTCGTCCTCCTCGACGAGGACAAGAAGATGGTCCGCCTGGACGAGCGGACGCGCGAGATCGGTCGTCGGGGCGTCGCCGAAGCCCGCAGAGTGCTGATGGAAACCCGAATGGCCGCATTCGAGCGGGCAGGCGGGGCGGCAGCGGCTTAAGGCAACGTGGCCACCGTTTAGCATCTGTTGGATGGGTTACGGAATGACGGTCCCATTCGATGGCGTTCCCCTATCAGAGCACCGTGAGTGGTACGAGGAGCTGGCGCAGCTCGGCTATACCGACGCGTGGTCGTCGGAAGCCGACGGTACGGACGGCTTCACTCCGCTGGCTTTGGCCGCCGCCTGGGCTCCCGGCCTACGGCTGGGTACCGCCATCATTCCCACTTTCACCCGCGGGCCGGCCTTGCTGGCCCAGACGGCGGCGGCCCTGGCCGAGGCCGCGCCCGGGAGGTTCGCCCTCGGCGTAGGGACGTCGTCGGACGTGATCGTCGAGCGGTGGAACGACATTCCTTTCGAGGAGCCGTATAGGCGCACGAGAGACATGGTCCGGTTTCTCCGCCTGGCGCTGACCGGCGAAAAGGTCGACGCCGCTTACGACACGTTCTCAGTCAAGGGGTTCCGGCTCGGCCGAGCCCCGGCGGTCGTCCCTCCGATCCTCGTCGCCGGTCTGCGCCCCGGCATGCTCCGCCTGGCCGGACGAGAGGGCGACGGGGCCATAATCAACTGGCTGGGAGCGGAGGATGTGGCGAAGGTGGTAGCCGAAGTCGGCTCCGGAAAGGAGATCGTCGCGCGCATCTTCGTTTTCCCGTCCGAGGACACCGTCACGGTCCGGGCCGTGGCCCGGCGCATGATCGCCGCCTACCTCAACGTCCCGGTCTACGCCGCCTTCCACGAGTGGCTCGGGCGCGGTCCGCTCCTCGAAGGGATGTGGGCGGCCTGGAAGTCCGGCGACCGCAAGGCGGCGCTGGCCGCCATCCCCGATGAGGTGGTCGACGCCCTGGTGCTGCATGGAAGCGCGTCCGAGGTCCGAGCCAAAGTGCAGCGCTACGTCGACAACGGCGTAACCACCCCGGCCCTGGCCGTGGTCAACTTCGGGATCGACCTGCGCCAAGCCGTCAGGGACCTGGCCCCAGTCGGCTGAGCCCGGTGCCTGGCCCAGGGCGCCCGCCGGTGCGGCACGAGAAAATCTTGGGCGCCGCTGTCGGATCCGGCCTCTGCCGTTCGTAGTCAGGTTGACGGGTCGGTACGGTTCCAACCCATTAGTGAGGGAGGACAGACAGAATGAAGCAGTACCTGTTGTCGGTGCACATGGTCGATGGTGAGCCAACGCCGTCCGAGGAAGAGATGCAACAGTCGTACAAGCGGGTCGATGCCTTCAACGAAGAACTCAAGGCGTCCGGTGCGTGGGTATTCGCGGGTGGCCTGTATCCGCCGTCATCAGCGACCGTGGTGCGTGTCACCAACGGCGATGTCGTCACGACCGACGGGCCCTTCGCGGAGACCAAGGAGCAGCTGGGTGGCTTCTGGATCGTCAACGCGGCCCATCTCGACGAAGCACTCGAGTTGGCGGCCAAGGGTTCGGCCGCGTGCGGCGGGCTGGTCGAGGTTCGGCCATTCCAGGAGCTCCCCGAGGCGTAGGTCGTGCTAGGCGAGCCCTAAATGCCGACACACGACGCGATCGAGCGGACGTTCAGGCAGGAGTCGGGGCGAGCCGTTGCAACCCTGGTCCGCCNNGGATCGTCACGACCGCCCGCAACAAGGCGCTCGACCGCTTGCGCCGTGAGTCGTCGCGTCGTGACCGGCACGCCGAAGCGGCCCTATTGCACGAAGCGAACGAGCGACCGAAGGACGGACTGGTGGAAGACGACCGGCTGCGCCTGATCTTCACCTGCTGCCACCCAGCCCTCGCCCCCGAAGCTCAGGTCGCGCTCACCCTGCGCCTGATAGCGGGACTTCGCATGCCGGAGATCGCCCGTGCGTTCCTGGTGCCGGAGCCGACCATGTCGCAGCGGCTTCTGCGGGCGAAGCGGAAGATCCGCGAGGCCGGGATCCCGTACCGAGTGCCGAGAGACGCCGAGCTACCTGATCGGCTCCCACCCGTGCTTGCGGTCGTCTATCTCGTCTTCAACGAAGGGTACGCAGCCTCGGCGGGCGACGAGCTGATCCGAACCGAACTTTGCCTCGAGGCGCTCCGCTTGGCCCGGCTGCTGGCCGAGCTCATGCCGGACGAGTTCGAAGCGCTCGGGCTGCTGGCCCTGATCCTGCTGATAGAAGCGAGGCGCCCGGCTCGAACCTCGGCCGAGGGAGAGCTGGTGCTCCTTGCCGACCAGGACCGCAAGGCGTGGGATCGTGATCTGATAGCAGAGGGTCAGGACCTCGTTCGGGCCTGTCTTCGCCGCAACCGTCCAGGTCCGTACCAGCTGCAGGCCGCCATCAACGCCGTCCACAGCGACGCCGGATCGGCCAAGGACACCGAATGGGCCCAGATCTTGGCCCTTTACGACCAGCTGTTGGCGATCGCGGGCACGCCGGTCGTCGCTCTCAACCGGGCGGTTGCCGTGGCCGAAGTGCACGGTCCGGCTCTTGCTCTCGCCGCCATCGAGGACCTGGAATTGTGGTCCTACCTCCCTTACCACGTGACCCGAGCCGATCTGCTCCAACGTCTCGGTCGCGTCGACCAGGCTGCCGACGCCTATCGGGCTGCGCTCGGCTTGGTCGACAACGCCGCCGAGCTTCGCTTCTTAGAAGGTCGGCTCCTCAGCGTCCGACCCGGCCCCTGATGAGTGGCTCCGGAGCTAGAGCAGACGCAGCTGCTCCGAGCGCGACACCCGGTCGATCAACGGTTCCCATCGCGAGGCGCCGCGGGGCCCGGCGCAGCTGACCTCGAGCCGATTGACCGCCAGACTGCGGGCCAGGCCGCGCCGATCGGTGATCCCGACGCTTCCATCGCGTTCGCGATGGGTAACGCTGCCCTGCTGCCAACGGCCACCGGGCAGTGGCCTCCACCTCACCATCTCCCCCTCTCGGAGGCCGAGTATGGCGAGACCGTCTGACAAGAGGCAGTTCGAACGTCTAGCGGGAGATCGTCGTGTACTTGAACTCGTTGAGCTCTGGCCAGCCATCGACCAGATCCAGGACGCGATCGATGGTGGAGGAGGCCAGGGCCGAGTCGTCCCCGGGGCGGTTCATCAAGCGCACGAACACGGCTCGATCCCCCGAGATGAACGTCGGGACACCGAACACACGTAACCGCTCGACCCCGTCGGTGTGCTCCGCTTTGAGGACCTGCAGCGGCCAGCCGGACTCGACTTCTGACAGGACCCCCGACCCGTCGACGCCCGATTCGTCGAGCACCTTGCCGAGGATCTCCCGGTCGCGGAGGTCGAGGGCCTGATCGTGGCGCGCCGTGAAAAGCGCACGGTGGACGCTGCGGAAGTGCTCGGGATCCCGGTCTCGGATCACCACGCCGGCCAGGTTGGCCAGGATGCCCGGATAGCGGTCCGGCTCCTCCCAGACCGGCGGCCGCCCCTCCTCNNAGGTGCTCGTGGGCGTTGCGGGCAAATGGACAGCGGTAGTCCCACGTGACGGCGAATGACTTGGTCATGACCTGGTCAACGCTCCGGCTGTCTCCCGGATTCCGAGCCGGGCCGAGAGCCGACCCTTTGGACTGGGGCGGCGTCGTGGGCTCGAGTACCGACCGGCACGAGCAAACGGGCCAGCTCGCCGAGGAGGATCCCTATGGTCGCCCCGCCGATGACGTCGGACGCGTGGTGGATC
>PMHU01000054.1 GCA_003156795.1 Acidimicrobiaceae bacterium | reverse complement strand
CGCATCGCCCGGGCCAACGTGCATCTCGTGCCCAGCCCCAACGTCGCGACTTCCGAGACGGGAACCCGACACCGCACCGCCGAGCGGGTGGCTCGTTCGATCGACGTTCCAGTCATCGCCGTCTCCGAGGACCTGGCCGTCATCACGATGTACCGCGGCGACGCCAAGCACGCCCTCGACTCGGTCGCCCGCCTCCTAGGCCGAGGCAACCAGGCCCTCCAGACGCTCGAGAGGTACCGGGTCCGGCTCGACAGCGTCACCAACAATCTCTCCGCTCTCGAAGTGGAGGATTTGGTGACCGTCCGGGACGTCGTCACCGTGTTGCAGCGGGCCGAGATGGTGCGCCGCATAGCCGAAGAGATCGAGGGCTATGTGGTGGAGTTGGGCACCGACGGGCGCCTGGTGCTTTTGCAGTTGGAGGAGCTCATGGCCGGCGTCGAGGACGAGAGACGCCACGTCGTGCGTGACTACCTGCCCGAGGACGATCAGGCCAGAGCCGACGACGTCGTGGCCTCGCTCGGGTCTCTGGCCACTGACAGGCTGCTCGCACCGCAAGTGGTCGCCGGCATCCTGGGCGCCGGCGAGGGAGGCGACTTGGAGTCGGGCCTCCAGCCCCGGGGTTACCGGCTTCTGGCGNNCTATCGTCGTCCGCTACGGCAGCCTCCAGAAAGTGATGCGGGCCGAAGCCGGCGACCTGGAGGCCATCCAAGGGGTCGATGCGGGTGGGGCGCGAACGGTCAAGGACGGCCTGGCCCGGCTCGCCGAGTCCAGCATCCTCGACCGATACAGCTGACCGGCCACGCCCACCGGCTCCGCAGCGAGGCCCCACGCGCCATAAAACCGCTTTCGGGCCGAGGCGGAGGGTTGCTAGACCCGTGTCCGTGGAATCTGTCCGGTGGCTGCAGAGCCCCTCACCCGAAGATGTGGTCACCGTGGCCGCGATGGTCAGCGACTTCTGGCGGGAAGTCCTTCCCGGTGAACCGGATCTGCCCGCCGGGGAGCTGGCTGCCCTGAGCCGAACGGCTGATCACCGCAGGGTGCTGGTTGCCGTGCTGGACAAGGGCGACGAGCCAGTCGGGGCCGCCCGGCTCGTTCTCAACGACGTCCAAGGGTGCACCGACGAAGCCTTCATCCACTTCCTGGTGGTGGGGGCGGAACACCGCAGCCGAGGTATCGGCCGCGCCCTCCTGGACGCGGTGGTGGAGCGGGCCCGGAATGACGGCAGGACCAAGCTGAAGTTCGACGTGGCTACCTCCCACCGGGCCGGGATGGCGTTCGCCGAGGCGACCGGGGCCAGGCAGGGACTGCTGGCTGAGCAGAATCGGGTGCGGACCGACCAACTGGACCGGGCCCTGCTGGAGGCCTGGGTGAAGGCTGCCGACGAGAGGGCCTCAGGCTATTCGCTGCTGTGTTTCGACGACGTGTGCCCCGACGACTGGTTGGATCAACTGACCTTGGTGACCGGGGTCATGAACACCGCGCCGCGCAGCGATGAAGACCAAGACGTCACGTGGACGGCCGAGCAGCTCCGAGCCAATCAGGAGGCGCACCTGCGCCGGGGCGGCTGGAACTGGACGGTCTGCGCCCGCCATGACGCGACGGGGGAGCTCGTCGGTTACACCGAACTAGGAGGCTTTGTGTATCGACCGTGGCTAGCCCAGCAGGGCGACACCGGCGTCGAGCCGTCGCATCGCAACCGGGGTCTCGGACGATGGATCAAAGCGGCCAACGCCCTTCGTTTGCTGAGGGAACGCCCGGAGATGTCCGTGGTCGAAACGTGGAACGCCGGCGTCAACGCTCCGATGCTCTCCATCAACCACGCCATGGGATTCGGTCAGGTGGCCCGGTGGCAGGAGTGGGTGCTGTCGCTCTAGTCAACCGTCGAGGGCGCTACGCAGCTCGTTCCTGCGGCGCCGTTCAACGGGCTCTCTGAGCCAGGCGATCGCGCTCGAGGATCCGGTACTTGCGATCGAGCTGCTCGATCCAGCCGAGGCGGATGAAGGCGGCGATCGCTTTGTTGACCCGCTCTCGCGAGGCGCCGACCAGGCCGGCCAGCTCTTCCTGGGTTATCGGAAGCTGAAACTCGGACTGGTCGCCGGCCAGCTCGAGGAGTCGTTTGGCCGTGCGTCCGGTCACGTCCAGCAGCACCGCGTCCGCCAGGGCTGAGTCGGTGGCGCGGATCCTCTCGGCGAGGAGGGCGACGACGTTCCACAACAGCTGCGGTTCCTCGTCGAGGGCGGCCCTGACGACGAAGAACGGGATCCCGAGGACCACGGAGCGTTCGAGGGCGCGGGCCGACGCCGAGCGATTGCCGTCATCGAACAGCGGCATCTCGCCGAACGCGTCCCCCGTCTCCATCAAGGTCACCAGCGACTCTCGCCCGTCGAGCGAGCGGCGCCCGATGGCGATCCGTCCGCTGCGAACCACGAACATCTCGTCGGCCTCGTCGTCCTCTTCGAAGATCACGAAGTTCCGTTCACACTCGAGGGGCCGAGCCGCTTCGACGATTCTTCGCAGAACGGTCTGGTCGAAAGATGAGAACAGCTCCGAGTGGCTTAGAAGGTCGAAGTCGTCCATGTCGTTGCGCAGGTTAATGTCCCCGGCCGCCGGGGCGCCTAGGACGCCTTTGGGCCTCGGGGTCTCGCTGACAACCTCGACCGGGGGGCTGGTATCCTGGAGGTGGCCCCCACGCAAGATTCCGCTCTGGAGCAACATGACATTCGATGTTGGAGACAAGGTTGTCTACCCCCACCATGGCGCGGCCATAGTCGAGCGGCGTGAGGTGAAGGAGGCCTTCGGCGAGAAGAAGGAGTACCTCGTTCTGCGCCTGGCTTACGGGGACCTGACGCTCATGGTGCCGTCGGACAACACCGAAGAGGTGGGTCTCCGCGAAGTGATCAACGATGAGGAAGTCGAGGAGGTGTTCGCAGTTCTCCGCAAGAAGGACGTGCGCATGCCGACCAACTGGTCCCGTCGCTACAAGAACCACTTCGAGAAGCTGAAGTCGGGAGACATTTACCAGGTGGCAGAAGTCGTGCGCAACTTGTCGAACCGCGACAAGGACAAGGGTCTTTCCGCGGGGGAGAAGCGGATGCTCAACCGGGCCCGCCAGATCCTGGTGTCCGAGTTGACTTTCGCCATCGGCGTCAATGAGGCCGAGGCCGAGAAGACCCTCGACGAAGCGCTGCGCTGAACGCAGAGCGCACAACCCTCAGCGCCACCAAAGCCCGGCGCTGAGGCCCACCACATGGGCCCGCCCGGTTTGTTACGCTCCGCGCGCCGTGAGTACATGGGCTGTTGTCGTCGCCGCCGGCTCTGGTTCGCGCTTCGGCGCCGCGAAGCAGTTCGTCGACCTGGCCGGTCGGCCCGTGCTCGAGTGGTCGCTCGAATCGGCGCGGCGGGCGTGCGGCGGGACCGTGCTCGTGCTACCGCCTGGGCACGTCCTTGATGCCACTTCGACATGGGATGCCGACGTCGCGGTGCCGGGCGGGGCGAGCCGGTCCGCGTCCGTGCGCGCCGGCCTGTCCGCCGTCCCCGACGACGCTGACATCATCGCCGTCCACGATTCGGCTCGGCCCCTGGCCCGGTTGGAACTGTGGCGGGCCGTCATCGACGCAGTGGCCGGAGGAGCCGACGCCGCCATTCCGGCCACCCCGGTTACCGACACCGTAAAGGAGGTCGGCCCCGGAGGCCACCTGGTCACCCTCGACCGGTCTCGTCTCGTCGCCGTACAGACTCCCCAAGCATTCAGGGCCGAGGTATTGAGACGGGTGCACCTGGCGGCCACGGATGCTACCGACGACGCCGCGCTGGTCGAAGCGATCGGTGGGCGGGTCGTCGTGGTGGATGGACCACCCGACAATATGAAAGTGACGTCCGCCACGGACCTGATCGTGGCGGCTGCCCTTATGGGAGCGCGGCGATGAACCCTCGGGTGGGACTCGGTTTCGACATCCATCCCTTTAGCGAAGATGCCCAACGTGGCCTCGTGCTCGGTGGCATCAAGTTGGAGGGGCCGGGTCTGGCTGGCCATAGCGACGCCGATGCCGTAGCCCACGCCGTCGCCGATGCCCTTCTCGGGGCAGCCGGGATGGGGGATATCGGTAGCCACTTCCCCGACACCGACCCGGCCTATGCCGGGGTGGACAGCATGGAGCTGCTCGGTCGCGTCGTGCTGTCGGTGTCGACCCGCTACGAGATCGGCAACGTCGACGTCACCGTGGTGATCGAAGCTCCGAAGCTGGCTCCGCACCGCCAGGCCATGCAGGATCGATTGAGCGACGTGGTCGGCGCCCCGGTCAGCGTGAAGGCCAAGAGGGCGGAGTCGCTGGGCGCGCTCGGGCGTCGAGAGGGCGTCGCCTGTTTTGCGGTGGCGCTGATCGTGCCCCGCTGAGTCCTGGCCACCATGAAACCGCGCCCCCCTCGTCGCTCCGGCCCCACTCCCAGGCCGCGGAGGTCGGCGGCTTCTCGATCCTCGCCGGTCGACGGGCTCGGGGGGGAGCAGGTCGAGGGGCGACAGGCCGTCCGCGAACTTTTGCGGGCTCGGCGTCGCAAGGTTCACCAGGTTCTTGTCGCCGACGGGGTTGACGAGGCGGGCGCCCTCGGGGAGATCATCGACCTGGCCACCGAAGCCCGGGTACTGGTGCGCAAGGTAGGGAGGGATCAGCTCGCCGCCGCGGCCCTCACCGACTCGCCGCAGGGGGTCCTCGCCCGAGCCGACCCGATATCCGACACGGATCTGTACGCGCTGGCCACGAGATCTCTCGATAACCGGCCACCCTTCCTCCTGGTCCTGGACGGCGTCACCGACCCCCACAACCTCGGCGCTGTCATGCGCAGTGGCCTCTGTGCCGGTGTCACAGGGGTCGTGGTGGGACGCCACCGAGCCGCCCGCCTCACCCCGAGCGCGGTGAAGGCGGCCGCTGGCGCGGTCGAGCACCTGCCGATCGCGACGGTGCCAGGCATCCCCGCCGCCCTGGCCACACTGGCGGAGGCGGGCATATGGACGGTGGCGCTCGCCAGCGGAGCGCCGACAGATCTGTGGGACTTGCGGGTGGCCACCGAGCCGGTCGCCCTCGTCCTCGGAGCCGAAGGCCGCGGCTTGTCCAGGCTGGTGCGCCAGCGGTGCGACGTCGCCGTGGCGATCCCACTCCTTGGCCCACTGGACTCGCTCAACGTCTCGGCGGCCGCGGCGCTGGCCTGCTTCGAAGTGGCGCGGCGCCGGGAGTCAGCCAGCCGACCCTAGCCCCTGGGGTTAACGGACTAGCTATTACGAACTATATTCCCTTCACGGCGAAAGACCGCAATTGGGCCTTCGCCGAACTTCGCCCCGCCCGGATTCGCACCAATAGGTGGCATTTTTCCTGGTCAGGCGTATTTTTTGAAGGATGATTCGGTGAATGACCGTTGACAGGGTGGCGGGATTAGCTAAGAATGACTAGTCAGTACGAACTACTAATCGGATGTGCTTCCCGCACCGGTTTTCGCATCCAAGATGAGGTCCCCGTGTCGCTCCACACTTCGCTGGTTTCCCTGATAGAGCTCGATGACGAGGCGCTGGTGGCCCGATTCCAGGCCGGGGATCCGAGCGCCCTCGACTTGCTGCTTCAGCGCTATCGCCGGTTCGCCCGGGCCAAGGCCCGCACCTACTTCCTCATGGGCGCCGACGCCGACGACGTGGAGCAGGAAGGCCTGATCGGTCTGTACAAGGCCGCTAGAGACTTTCGGGCCGACCGGGAGTCGTCGTTTAGAGCGTTTGCCGACCTGTGCGTCACCCGTCAGATCATCAGCGCCATCAAGGCGGCGACGCGCTTCAAGCACCAGCCCCTCAACCGGTACGTCTCCATCTCCGGCGTGAGGGGATCCGACGACGAATCCGAAGGCGCCGTAGAGGAGCTCCTCGATGACCACCGGGCCATGGATCCCGCCGACGTGGTGATATCGCAGCAACAGGTCACTGAAATGCGGCGGTCCATGTCGGAGGGCCTGTCGGGCTTGGAGGTCGAAGTCCTACGGTTGTACGTAGAGGGCAAGTCCTATCACGAGATAGGAACTCACTTGGGCCGGCACGCCAAGTCGATCGACAACGCCCTGCAGCGCATCAAGCGCAAGCTGGATCACCACCAGCAGGACGACTTCAGCGACGACGAGCCGCTCGTGGCCTGACGCGTCGACCGCAGGGCCACGTAGCATCTGGTCCGTGAGAGACGCGTGAGCGAGACAGAAAATCCCTCGTCGGACGCGGTTCGCCAGCTCCGCTTCGAGCGGCCGCCGGGGGCGACGAGCATCCTGTTGGTCCGTCACGGAGAGACGGTTCCGGCCCGAGAGGATGCGCCGTTTCGGCTGGTCGGCGGCCAAGGCGACCCGGAGCTCGACCCACGAGGTCGCGCCCAGGCCGATCGGATAGCCGACCGTCTGGCTGCCTTCCGAAACGACGAGAAGATCGACGCCATCTACGTCACCAACTTGCGGCGGACCGCGGAGACGGCCGCCCCGCTCGTGCAGTGCCTCGGCATCGAGCCGGCGGTCGAATCCCGGCTGCGGGAGGTCTTCCTGGGCGAGTGGGAAGGCGGCCTTTACCGGATCCGGGTCCTGGAAAACGGCCCGATCGCCCAGCGCATGCTCGCCGAAGAGCGCTGGGAGGTCATTCCCGGCGCCGAGCCCGACGACGAGTTCGCCCGCCGGGTCAAGGACGGTATCGACGACATAGCCTCCCGCCACCCCGGCCAGACCGTGGCCGTGTTCACGCACGGGGGCGTGATCGGCCGGGCCCTGGCGCAGGCGAGCGGGTCGCGTCCTTTTGCCTTCTTAGGGGCGGACAACGGATCCATTTCGCACCTCGTGGTGGTCGGGGGCCGCTGGGTGGTTCGCAGCTACAACGACACCGCCCACCTCGAGGAGCGCTAGGGAACCCGTCCGCTCACGTATGCCTTGGTGCGGGGGTCCTTCGGGGAGTTGAGGACCTCGGATGCCGGGCCCGACTCGACCAGCTCGCCCACCCGGTCGTCGCCCATCAGGAAAACGGCGGCCTGATCGGAAACCCGCGCCGCTTGGAACATGTCGTGGGTGACGAGAACGATGGTGATGTGGGGCGCCAACTGCCCGATCAGGTCCTCGATCTTGCCGGTGGCTACGGGGTCGAGGGCCGAGCACGGCTCATCCATGAGGAGCAACTCCGGCTCTACGGCCAGGGCCCTGGCGATGCACAAGCGCTGCTGCTGGCCGCCCGACAGGCGCACGGCCGGCTGGTGCAGACGGTCCTTGACGATATCCCAGAGGGCGGCGTGGTGAAGCGCCGACTCGGCCGCCTCGCGCAGCAGCCGCTTGCTGCGCACGCCGTTGAGCCGCAGTCCCGACACCACGTTTTCGTAGATATTCATGGTGGGGAAGGGGTTCGGCCGCTGGAAGACCATGCCGATCCGGCTCCTGACCAGCTCCGGGCGTACTCCTGGGCCGTAGATGTCGAGGTCGCCCAAGCTGATTCGGCCACCCACCACCCCGCCCGTGTGGTCGTGCATCCGGTTGATGGCTCGCAGCAGGGCCGTCTTCCCGCACCCAGATGGCCCGACGAGGGTGGTCACCCGGTTGGCGGGGATCTTCAGACTGACCTTGCGGATGGCCACGTGGTCACCGAAGCGAACGCTGACGTCTTCGAGGGTCAGCGCTGAAACCCCGCTCGGCGCGGCAGTTGGGACCGCGGGGTCGGACGTGGCGGCGTTCGCGTGATCGGTCACGGGTTCCCCAGTCCTTCTAGCATCTCAGCGGGCATTCCGCGTGTAGCCCCAGGCGATCAGACGGGTGGCGACGCTGATGAGCAGGACCGCTACCAGCAGGACAAATGCGGTACCCCAAGCCGCCCGTTGCGCGTCCGCAAACGGCTGGGTGCCGTCGCTGAAGATGAGGAGCGTCATGACCGCGGTCGGTGCCGCCACCGTAAACAGGAGCGGGGCCGTCTCACCGAGGCCGCGCGCCAGGGCCAGAAGGTTGCCGGTCAACACGCCCGGCATGGCGCTTCGAAGCACGACCGAGCGAGCCACGCGCGAGCGCCGCGCCCCGAGCGCTACGCCCGCCTCCCAAAGATCGAGGGCGACGGTGCGGATGGCCTCCTCGTTGGCTCGGATCATTATTGGAACCATGAGCACCGCGATGGCGAAGCTGGCGGCCAGGTCGGAGAAGTGGTGCAGGGGACGCACCAGGAAGGCGTAGGCGAATATTCCGACGATTATCGACGGCACCCCGGTCATGACTTCGGCCGCGAAGCGTATGCCCGATGCCAACTTCCCGGCCTGCTCGTACAGGAAGAGAGCAGTAAGCAGTCCGACCGGAACCGCCATGGCCAGGGCGAGCCCGGCGATCTTGGCGCTGCCGGTGATCGCCGGCGCGATGCCGCCGCCCGGGATGCCGGAAGGTGTAGGGGCGTGCGTGAGAAAGCTCCAGGAGATGGCTCCTGCCCCGCGGACGATCGTGTAGTAGATCAGGGCCGCCAGTGGGGCAACCCCGACGATCACGGCGAGCCAGCACAGCAGGTGCATCAGGTTGCCGGTCAGGCGTCGGCGGCCGAGCGAGCTGGCGGAGTGCTCGCGCACCGCTGACTTCAACCGCCGGCCCACGGCCGGATCGTGGATGGCCCCGTCGGGAGCGGTGGCCGCCTCGGCTTCGATGGTCGGGCCGCGGGGGAGAACGGTCGCGGCGGCGGGGCTGCGATCCCCTCCGCTCCGGCGGCGCAGCAGCGCCTGGCCGCCCAGGTTGACCAACAGCGTCAATAGGAGCAGCACCGCTCCCAAAGCGATCACAGAGCTGGTGGCTAGGCCGGGGGTCGCCTCGGCGAACTGGTTGACGATGGCCGATCCCAGGGTGGCCCCTGGCGCCAGGAGCGAGTGTGGGATGGCCGGTCGGTTGCCGATGACCATGGCCACCGCGATGCTCTCACCCAGCGCCCGCCCGACCGCGAGTATCAGCGCCGCCGCGATCCCGGAACGGGCGGCCGGGATCACGGCCTTCCGGGTCACTTGCCATCCGGTGGCGCCCATCGCGATGGCGGCCTCGCGGTCGGCGACGGGTACCCCGCTGAGAGCGGTCCGGCTCAGGGTGACGACGGAAGGGAGGGCCATCACGGCCAGCACGACCGAGGCCAGGATGATGCTCGGTCCGTAGGCCTCGCCGTGGAACAGATAGCCGAGCACGGGGAAAGAGCGGAAGAAAGGCTCGACGTGCCTGGCGAACACAGGCGTGAGCACCAATAGGCCCCAGAGTCCCACCACGATGCTCGGTACAGCGGCCAGCAGGTCGATAGCCGAGGAGAGCGGCGCCGCGATCCAGCGAGGTGCCTGCTCGGAGAGAAAAACGGCGACACCGAGACCGACCGGCACGACGATCGCCATGGCCACGAGAGTGGTGATCGCGGTACCGACCAGGAGGATGCCGGCGCCGTATTGGTTGTTGGCGGGGTTCCAGGTTCCCGACCAGATGAATCCGATTCCCGAGTGAGAGAAGGCCTGGCTCGACTGGGCCGCCACGGTGATGACGAGGCCGAGTAGGAGGGCGACGAATATCGCCGCCCCGGCCCACCGAAGCCCCGCGTAGGTGCCGGCGCCCCGGCGGGCCCGCCCTCTGGTGAGGGCGTCGGACACCCCGCCGACCGCCTGCCAGTGGCCCGACACCACGGTCAACCGCTGGCCCCCCCTGCGCTAGCTGTCGCGCTTGCGCCTAGGAGAATAGCGGGGTGCCGGCCGCGGTCTCGAGCTGACCGAGCGTGGTAACCGCCAGCTGCGCCACGCTCGCTGGGAGCGGCGCGTAGCCGAGTGCGGCGGCGTCGGCCTGGCCGGTGGTGACCACGTAGTCGATCAACTTTCCGATGGCGAGGCCCTTGTTGGTGTCCGTTTGCTTTTGGTAGAGCAGCGTCCAGCTGAAATTGGCGAGGGGGTAGCTACCTGCCCCGGGCTCGTTGATGATCGAGTACTTCGACGAGCTCAAGCTGGTGGCTTGGCTTGCGTCGGCCGTTATGGCCTGGATGGAGGGAGTGACGAAAGAGCCGGCCTGGTTCTTGAGGGCGGCATTGTCGAAGCCGGCCCGCAGGGCGTAGCCGTACTCGACGAACCCGATGGCTCCCGGTGTCTGGTGCACGTAGTTGGCCACTCCGGTGTTGAGCTGCTCACCGATTCCGACCGTTGCCAGCGGCCACGTCTTGGACGCCTTGGTGGTGCCGACCTTGGCCACCCACGCCGAAGACGTCTTGATGAGGTAGTCGTCGAGGTCCCATCCCGGGCCCGACGAGTCGGCCCGGTGGACGGGGATGATGGGGATATCCGGCAGGTTGGTCACGCCAGAGACGCTCGCGATCTGCGGGTCGTTCCATTTCGTGATGCTTCCGTCGAATATGCCTGCCAGCGTGGGACCGTCCAACCGGAGGCCCTGGGTTGCGCCGGGAACGTTGTAGCTGATCGCGACCCCACCGAGGTCGACGGGTATTTGCAGGACGGCTCCGCCCGTGGCCTTGGCCAGGTCGGAGGCGGCCATGGGGATCTCGGTGTCGCCGAAGGCGACGGTGTTCTGTTCGATGTCAGAGATGCCCACGCTGCTGCCCGCAGGGGAGTAGTTGATGGTCGTCTTGGGATTCGCCTTGTGATAGTCGTAGAACACCCGCTCGAAGAAGGGGTCGATCGAGTTGGCTCCGACTCCGTCCAGGGTTACCGAGGTTGCGGTAGCGGTGTCGTAGGCCGGGCCGAGCTTGTTGACGACTCCGCCTGGTGGTGTTGAAGTCGAAGCGGCCTTGGAAGACCCGCAAGCAGCGGCCGTGAGGCCGACGGCGACCAGGGCCACCATGATTCGAGAGCGGTGCATAGGTTCTCCTTCGAGCGGCCGACCAGGTCCGCTATGAAATCCATCAAGTCGATAGAGAGTGATAAAGAGTAGTGCAGCCGTGCGACCAGAGGAAATAGGGGAGGGCGCTCGTGAACGGCGGTGGGGCCCCGGCCGCATGAAGCGGTGACTNNCCCGCCGCTGGTTTGGCGCCTGGCATTCAGCGCTGTCGATTCCGGTCGACGAGCCGCTATGGAGCCCGAGGTCGGAATCGAACCGACGACCTGACGCTTACAAGGCGCCTGCTCTGACCGACTGAGCTACTCGGGCGGGGACTGAAGAAATCAGTCTAGAAAACCCCCCGAGTCCTGGAGTGGGGCCGCCCAGTGTCGAACTGAGGGCGGAGTCATGCCAGTTTGATGCGCTCGGGTACCCGCCAAGTTTCTCGGGCCCAAACCTGCTCGCTAGTCAGACCGAGACCCACGACTGCCGACCGTACGCCCCCACCGCGACACCGGCAGGGACGGCGATCAGAAGTACGTCAATTTAGGCGCAGTGCCGCCACGTTCTGGGAACATGCGGTGATATACGCGACGTACCTACCGTCCTTTTGCAACACTCCGGACGCACCGTTCCCGAAGCCCTTCAGCTGTCCATTGAGGATGGCGTAGCACGCCGAACCCCCGCAGACGACCTCGCTCGCTCCCTGGAGCGCCGGCACATTGACGGGCTTAGAGTGGTTGGTGGTGGTGCCGAGGTCGAGTTGGCCGGACGTGTTCCATCCCCAACCGAAGACCCGGCCGTCAGTGAGAAGGGCCAAGGTCGACCCGTCACCTTGGTAGTCTCCGCCTCGGAAGACCTCCTTCACCGGAGCAGGGAGGCTCACCTGGACGGGGACGTCGGAGTCCTGGGTCGTCCCGTTGCCCAACTGGCCCATACCGTTGTAACCCCAGTCGTAGTAGACGCCGTCCACGACCGCACCCGAACCCGCCCATGAAGCGGTTTCGGCTGAGACTGGTCCGGGCAGGTCTACCTTGACGGGCGAGGAAGAGATGGCCATCGAGCCGTCGCCGAGTGAGCCGTGCGCCCCATTTCCGCATGCGTACAGCGTCCCGCCCTCGTTGTACAGAGCGTGGTTGCCCTGCCCGGCGACCGATGTCACACCTGATAGCGGCACCTGGACGGGAGTGTCAAGATCCTGTCCAGTCACACAAAGCCAGCCGTCTTTGTTAGAGCCCCAGCCATATGCGTCCCCATTCGTCCCTACCACGATCTCGCCTTTGTAGGGCGCCGGGTTCGCAAGTGAAACAATGGGTACAGGCAGCTTCACGAGGACCGGGGTGTCGACGGAGTTGGCATTCGATCCATCGCCGAGCGCGCCGTCCAGCCCTATACCCCAAGCGTAAACCTGCCCTGTCGAGGTGAGTAGGTAGCTGGCCGTAGCCGAGGTAGCAACCTGCACGATGTTGGGTTTCGTGACTTTAACGTTCTCAAGTGAATTGGGAGGATTAAAGGCTCCCCAACTCCTCGCGATCGGATACGTGGGGAGGCTCGAGTGGAAAGTCCCGACTGGCCGGTTGCTGCGCTGTCCGGCAGCTGACGCAGGCGCTGGAATGACATAGCTCGTGCCGGCGACTACTACGCCGGCAGCTACGACCGACCAACGAACGGCCTTTAGCATCTTGTGAAGCCCCTTTCTCCGTCAGATTAGTACGCGAGGGGACAATGTCTCCACCGTCGCCTCAGAACTGGCTGGCTTCTTGTGGGCCGAGAAAACCGCCAAAGGCTAGCTCATGGTTCTTGATCTCGGTCAACCGCACGATCAGCGCGGCAGCGACACCGAACCCCCGCGACACCGCCGGTTGCTGCCACCTGGCGCAGAACCAGGTGGCAGCAACTGAGTCTTGGAGACCTAGCTTTGGACTATGCCGGAGGCGGGGGGACGGTGCTGCCGTCCTGGACAGTGAACCCGTTGTTCTGTGCGTTGGCGTTCGACGGGGTCGCGATCACCGCCGTGTCGGCGTTGTTGAGCATTTCGATGTCATACAGCGTCTGGCCGGCGAGGGGTGTGAGGGCCGGATCATAGACAGCCGTCGGACCGGGGGCCGAAGTGGTCAGGGCGGCCGGCAGGTAGGTCTCGTTGGTTGTCTGGGCCAGGGTGGCCAGATCGCTGGTGGAGGTGCAGCCGTCCTCGATGCACGGCCGCTCGGTGATCACCTCGATGCTGGCGCCGGACGAGGTGTAGCTGACCGTACGGGTGGCCTTCTGGCCGGTCGTAACGTCTTTCACCTTCATCTTCCAGGTGTTGGTGGCGATTTCGCGGACCGACGCCTTGATGGTGTCACCGGGATGGATGGTCAGCGTGAGCGGGTCTTCGGCTGCGGGCAGGATCTCTGTCCACGCCTGGTAGAAGGGCGTGCCGTTCATGTTGTCGGCTTCGATCCCGTCCTGGACGAGGGTGCTCTCGTTATAACCGCCGACACCCACCCAGTCGGAGGAGTACTGCGTACCGGTCGTCGGCTCGGTCACGGTGGGCACGACGAACTTCGCCTTCACACCGGTGAAAGGCCCTGTCGTCGAGCCGTTGTTCTGCGCGTAACCGGACCAGTTGTAGGAACCCTCCACCGTCCCGGTAGCCGGCCTGAAATGGGTCCCCCCAGGCAGCGGGGCGCGCAGGTCGCGCCCGCTGAAGCCGATGGTGCCGGCCAGCGCGGACGCCCCGCTGGGTGCGGCGGTGGCCGCGGTGGCGAACAGCGACGAGGCACACAACGCCGACGCTGCCAGGCTCGAATACAGACGGTTCATGAGGACTCCCCTTTTTCCTGTACCGCTCATCAAGGTCGCTTCGCCGGATGGCAGAAGCCTTGGACAGACCGCTTCTCCCGTTACTGTGCGCGGGAGAAACGTGACCCTAATCGCGGCGACTTGATCCAGCAAGGATCAGAACCGTTTGGCCTGAGTCGTGAGTGGAGAAGGTGTCGATGGATCCCAACATCTCGTCGGGATCCCGATCCGAGCCAGCTTGGGGGCGTGTCCAAGGCGAGCGAACGAGTCGTCTCGGATCCACTTGGATGCGTTCGCTCCCACCCATGATGCTTGATCCGATTGGGTAAGGGTGGCAGGCTCCACCGGATGGGACTCTCCGAGCGGGACCGCGCCATCCTCGAGTTCGAGGGTTCCTGGTGGACCGAAACCGGTTTGAAGGAGTCGGCGATCAAGGCCCGCTTCCGCATGTCAGCCAGTAGCTACCGGCGGATCCTGGCTGTCCTGATGGAATCTGAGGAGGCTGCATCGGTGGCCCCGCTGTTGATCCGCCGGCTTCGTCGTGACCGTGATTTGCGCCGCCGAGCCCGATTCNNCGATGGAGCGGGCGGGAGGCGGGTGCGGTGAACCGCCCGATGGGTCCGGGACAGCGAGGCAACAACCGAGAAGGAGGCGTCCACGCGGCCAAGGCGCTGATCCTGATCGTGGTAGTGGTCGCCATAGGCTTGGTGGTGCTGCACCACAGCCAGAAGACGACAACGGCCGCCACCCGTCCGACCAGTTCCCATTCCAAGGGGAAGGCGACGACCACCACGACTCCTCCCGCCCCTACGACCAGCACCACCCTCGTGCCCGTTGCCAGCATCAAGCTCCAAGTCCTTAACGGAGTCGGCGTCGGCCAGCTGGCCGGTGAGTGGAGCGCCAAGCTCAGGCGCAGCCCCGGCTATGACACCCTGGCGGCGGACAACGCAACCGCAACGGTGTCGGCCTCTGAGATCTTCGTCATGACACCCGGGTACACGGCGGAAGCCGATGCCCTCGCGGTCACCATCGGCCTCACGCCGGCCATCGTCAACCCAACCGTTCCGGCCCCCGCGTGCGCGCCCATCCCGGCCACGGAACGCGCCAAAGCCAACATCGTGCTGGTCATCGGCCCGAACCTGGCCAGCCGAGCCTGACCACCGACCTCGGTCCATGGCTGGACTTTCCTAGCGCGGCGGGCGTATTCGTCGACTTCGACGGCGTGCTCTCCCCGATCGTCGACGACTTCGACCGGGCCGAACCCCTCCCCGGCACGCCTGAGCTGCTCAACCGGTTGGCGGCTCGGTTCGCCCGGGTGGCCGTGATATCAGGCCGGCCCGTCTCGTATCTGTTGCGCCACTTGTCCGGGTCGGGCGCCACTGTTCTGGTGGGGCTCTACGGCATGGAGCGGTCAGCGGACGTCAGCGGGAGCGTCGATACGGCGCCCGCGGCAATCCCGTGGCGGGTAGCGCTCTCGAAGGTCGGCGACGAAGCCGAAGCGACGGCTCCCAAAGGCGTAGTCGTCGAACGCAAGGGTCTCGCCACCACGATCCACTACCGCACGGCTCCCGAGCGGGCCGGATGGGCCGGCCAATTCGCGTCCGAGCAGGCCAAGGTACGAGGGGTGATCGCCCATCCCGGGAAGATGTCGGTGGAGCTGCGTCCGCCCATCGCGACGGACAAGGGCACGGTCGTCGCCGAACTGTCGTCGGGCTTGGCTGCCGTGTGCTTCATCGGAGACGACGAAGGCGACATGCCGGCTTTCGCTCAGCTCTCGAGCTTGCGGGCGTCGGGAATCGTCACCCTCGCAGTGGCGGTAGCTGGGGACGAGACGCCAAGTCAGCTGGTCGCCGCCGCCGACCTCTCGGTGGACGGGCCCGACGGGGCGGTCCGCTTCCTCGAATTGCTGGAAGGGCATTAACGGCCCGGCCGGACCGCCTTCGACAGCTGGTCGTCGAACCACCCAAGCGGCGACGAGGATTGGGCCGCTTTGCGGAGGCCAGCCGCTTGACGCGCCCGGTCCTCGGGCGTCAAGTCGATCGCCTGGCCGAGAGCGGCGGCAGTGCCGGAAACATCGAAAGGGTTGACCCCGAAGGCGTGGTCACCCAGCTCGTCCCAAACCCCCGCCTGACGGCTGAGGACGACTGAGCCGTTCCTGTCGTTGACCACGGGCCCTTCTTTGGCCACCAGGTTGAGACCGTCCCGGACCGGGTTGACGAGGAGTACGTCCGACCTGCGCAGGGCGGCGACCGACCTGGGGTAGTCGTCCTCCGTGTCCAACACGATCGGAGTCCAGCCCGGGCTGGACCACTTGGCGTTGAGATGGGCTACTAAACCTTGCACTTCCTGGCCGTACGCCTGATACTCCGCCAAGCCGACCCGAGAGGGATAGACCATGGCCGCGAAGACGACCCGGCCGCGCAGGTCCGCCCTGGTTTCCAACAGCTCGTCGAACGCCCAGAAACCGCGCAGAACGTTTTTGGACGGCTCCATCCGGTCCACCCGGACGATCAGAGTCCGGTCGCCCACTTGGGTCTCGATGATGTCGTACTCCCGCCGGCACGCTTCTGTCGTGGCGACGATGCGAAGGTCTTCCGCGTCAGTGCCAGCGGGCGACACGAACGTGGCGGGTGCCCGCCCCAGCAGTTCCTGGCAACAGTCGTCGAATGCCTTCGCCCACCTGGGGGAGTGAAAACCGCAAGCCCCGCCGCCGGCCAGACCCGAAAGAACCGCTTCTGCGACTTCATCCGGCAGCACCGATAGCTCCTCGGGCGAGCACCAGGGAGTGTGCAGGAATGCGACCGTCCGCAAGTCCGGTCGGCGGTCGGCGAGCATCATGGGGACGAGCGCCAGCTGATAGTCCTGAATCAGGACGGTGGCGCCCGGTGCGGCGGCGTCCGCAGCAGCGTCCGCGATCTGCTCGTTGACGGCCCGGAAGCGACGCCACGCGGCCCACCAGTGTCGGTCGAAGCGCGGCCGCCGGGGCAGGTCCCAAAGGCCATGAACACAAAACCACAGCGTCTGGTTGGATATCACGTCGTAATAGCCCTGGTAGTCGTCCCGTTCGACGATGACGGGCCGATATCGGAACCCGTGGTCTGCCCCGAGACCCAGGCCGGCGGCCTCGCGATCATCCGGCGTGGATGCGCAGCCCAGCCACAGGGCTCCGTCGCGCTCCGCGCCCGGCCCCAAGGTAACGACGAGTCCTCCGGAGCCCCGCTTGGCCTGAAGGTTTCCCTCGGCGTCGCGGCCGAAGCTGACGGGCCCCCGGTTGGAGAGAACCAGCAAGTCGTGTGCTCCAGCCATTTCGGGATGACCCTACCCGTGTCGCCCGCCGTCCCATGACCGGCCGTCACCGGGCACCATGGGAGGGTGCCGCACGTGGTCATCGCGCCCGACAAGTTCAGAGGGTCCGCAACCGCGGCCGAGGTAGCCGAAGCGATGGCCCGAGCCGCGAGAGCGGCCGGATGGACCTTCGACCTGGCTCCGGTGTCCGACGGCGGAGAGGGATTCTGCGCCGCCCTCGGCGGTCGGGCCCGCCCCCTCCAAGTTCGGGGTCCCCTCGGGCGGCTCGTGGATTCGGCCTGGTTCGAGCTCGACGGTGGCGAGACGGCCGCGGTCGAAATGGCCAAGGCGTCGGGCCTGGACTTGGCGGGCGGGCCCGAGGGCAATGATCCCATAGCCGCCGACACGGCCGGCACAGGAGAACTGATAGCCGCCGCGGTCAAGGCGGGGTCCCGACAGATATTCGTGGGAATGGGTGGATCGGCGACGACGGACGGCGGGTGGGGGGCCCTCGAAGTCCTCGAGCCCCACTCCAGACTTTCGGGGATACTCCTGGTGGTCGCTTGCGATGTCACTACCCGCTTCTTGGACGCGGCGGCCACCTTCTCCCCCCAAAAGGGCGCCACTCCGGCCCAGGCGCAGCTATTGGCCCGCCGACTCGAACGGCTGGCCCAGCTGTACCGGGACCGGTTCGGTGTTGACGTGCAGGACATCGAGGGGTCCGGCGCGGCGGGCGGTCTGGCCGGCGGCCTGGCCGCTCTGGGCGCCACCCTGGTCAGCGGGTTCGATCTGGTTGCCGACCGGATCGACCTGGCGGAGCGGATCCAGGGAGCCGACCTGGTCATCACCGGTGAGGGGCTTCTTGACGCCGAGAGCTTTCACGGCAAGGCGGTGGGCGGTGTGGCGGCCCTGGCCCGGGAAGGCGGCGTACCGGTGATGGTGCTGGCCGGAAACGCCGAAGGCGATCAACCCGTCGACTACCGGACTCTGGTCGGTGCAGTCGGGGAGGAACGGGCTTGGGCCGAGCCCCTCGTCGCCGTCGAAGAGGTAGTAGCCGAGCTGCTGCGGGCCCGCCTCTAAGCCGTCTTGCGATAGGCCGGAACTTCGACCAGCGGGGGCCGCTCGACGTACGACACCGCCGCCGGCGCGGCCCCTGGGCGGACGAGGTGGGAGGTCCAGCCGAAGTCGGCGGCGCCGGCACCGGGCCCGCCGGCGCGCTGCAGAGCGACCTGCAAGATGCCGAGGGCTTGCACGCTCAGGTCCGCAAGGGGTCGGTTGCGGTGGACCCGCTCACCCAGGTCGCACTGCACCAGCCCGGCCGGGCCGAACCGCTCGGTCACGTCGATCAACAGCCCCAGGTCTACGCCGTAGCCGCCCACGAAAGGAACCGCCTCCAGCACGTGGCGAGGGGCCGCACACTCTCCCGACAGCGGCTGGACGAGCTCGGACAGATAGGGGAAAAAGACCGAGATCAGCGGCCTCGCCATCAGCTCCGTCACCCGGCCGCCCTCGCCGGCCCGGCCGTCCAGGGGCCGCTCGTAGAAGCCCTTGACGAACGTCACGTCGTCTCGGGTAACCAGCGGTCCCAACAGGCCGAGCACGAAACCCGGATCGAAGTCTCGAACGTCCGCGTCGCAGAAGACGATCAGGTCACCGGATGTCTCGTGGACGGCCCGCCACATGGCTTGACCCTTGCCGTGCTCGGTGCCGTACTCGGGCAGCACGCTCGCGGCCGAGACCACCCGGGCACCCGCCGCGGCAGCCAGGGCAGCGGTGTCGTCGGTCGACCCGTCGTCGATCACGACCAGCTCGTCGACGATCGGGTGACGGTCCATCAGCTCCCGGAGGATGGTTCTGACAGTGTCGCCGACGGTCGCAGCCTCGTCGCGGGCGGGCAGGCACACCGATATGCGCCGGCCTCTCTTGCCAGCCAGGACGCGCGAGGCGGGGAATTGGGAGGATACAAACGACCGAAACATGCCGCCCTTATCCTGCCACGCAATCGACGTGCTCCAGCCCGACCGAACCAGTACAATGGTAGGGACATCATCAAGAGCGGCAGAGGGACGGGCCCTGTGAAGCCGCGGCAACCTGTTCTCCTCCGCGGGACCTAGGTGCCAATGCCCGGTTCGATGAGGCCAGCTAGGAGGACCCCGTTGCCGTTTGTCGAAGGTTTGCGATGCCGGGAATGCGGCCGGCCCTATCCAGCCGAAGCGCTTCACGTGTGCGAATGGTGCTTCGGGCCCCTTGAAGTCGTGTACGACTACGAGGCGATCCGAAGCTCCATCAGTCGGGAGTCGATCGCGGCTGGCCCGCCGTCGATCTGGCGCTACGCCGACCTGCTACCGGTCCGGTCCGAAGGTGCGGTCAACCTGGGTGCAGGGTTTACCCCTCTCGTTCGGGCCGACCGCCTTGCGGCCGAGCTCGGTCTCGGCGAGCTGTGGATCAAGAATGACACCCTCAATCCGACCGGCTCCTTCAAGGACCGGGTCGTGTCGGTCGCGCTGACCAAGGCCCAGGAGCTGGGTTTCAAAGTGGCAGCCTGCGCGTCGACGGGCAACCTGGCCAACTCGGTAGCGGCGCACGCGGCTCATGCGGGCATGGAGTCGGTGGTGTTCATCCCCGCAGACCTCGAGGCCGGCAAGGTGATCACCACGGCGGTGTTCGGAGGGCGCCTGATCGCGGTCGACGGCAACTACGACGACGTGAACCGGCTGTGCGCCGAGTTGGCCGGCCAGCACCCGTCGTGGGCTTTCGTCAACGTCAACGTCCGCACGTACTACGCCGAAGGCTCCAAGACCCTGGCTTTCGAAGTGGCCGAGCAGCTGGGATGGCAGGTCCCGGATCACGTCGTGGTGCCGGTGGCGTCGGGCAGCCAGCTCACCAAGGTGGCGAAAGGCTTCAAGGAGTTGTATTCAGTCGGCCTCCTCGACGCCGAGCCGCACGTGCGCATATCTGGTGCCCAGGCGGAAGGATGCTCGCCTGTAGCGCAAGCGTTCGCCGCCGGGCGCGACGCCATCAAGCCGGTCAAGCCGAACACCATCGCCAAGTCGCTGGCCATCGGCAACCCGGCCGATGGCCCCTACGCCCTCGAAGCCGTGAGGGATTCGGGAGGCTCGATCGGCTCGGTTACCGATGAGGAGATCATCGAAGGGATCCGGCTGCTGGCTCGAAGCGAGGGTATTTTCGCCGAGACGGCCGGTGGGGTCACCATCGCCACCCTGGCCAAGCTGGCGGCCGCCGGCGTGGTCCGCTCCGACGAGAGGGTCGTCGCCTACGTGACCGGCAACGGGCTGAAGACCATCGAAGCGGTGGCTCCTCACTGTGGTCCGACCGCCCGCATCGCTCCCACTTTGGAGGCCTTTGCGGCGGCCGTCGACATCTCTGAGGTCGGGTAGCCATGTCGGTGACGGTGCGGATCCCAACCCAGCTGCGTCCCCTGTCGGGCGGCGACAGCGAAGTCACCGTCGACGGCACGACCGTGGCCGAGACGCTCAAAGCCCTCGAAGCGGTTCACCCGGGCTTCGCCGACCGGCTTTTCGACGAGAAAGGCAAGCTGCGCCGCTTCGTCAACGTGTTCGTCACCGACGAGGACATCCGCTTCCTCGAAGGCATCGACACGCCCGTGGCGGACGGGACGACCGTGTCCATCGTCCCCGCTGTCGCCGGAGGCTGAGCGCCGCGGTTGCACTAGTGCTCGAAAAGGCGGTTAACTGTTAGCACTCGCGATGTGAGAGTGCTAACCGTGGTGCACCCAATGGAGGGAACCAAAGACCGATGCCCAAGCTGATTGCCTTCGACGAGAACGCCCGCCGGGCGCTCGAAAGCGGTATGAACCAGCTCGCTGACGCCGTCCGCGTCACCCTTGGCCCCAAGGGCCGCAACGTCGTGCTGGAGAAGAAGTGGGGAGCCCCCACCATCACCAACGACGGTGTGTCCATTGCCAAGGAAATAGACCTCGAAGACCCTTACGAGAGGATCGGGGCCGAGCTGGTCAAAGAAGTAGCCAAGAAGACCGACGACGTGGCCGGCGACGGCACCACCACCGCCACCGTGCTCGCCTGGGCCCTCGTACACGAAGGGCTTCGCAACGTGGCCGCCGGCGCCAACCCGATGTCGCTCAAGAGAGGGATCGAGGCCGCGGTCGAAGCCGCGGTCGGCTCGCTCAAGGGCCAGTCGAAGGAGACCGAGACCAAGGAGCAGATCGCCCAGGTNNGCGTCATCACCGTCGAAGAGTCGCAGACCTTCGGCATGGACCTCGAACTGGTCGAAGGCATGCGCTTCGACAAGGGCTACATCGCCCCGTACTTCGCCACCGACCCGGAGCGGATGGAAGCCGTACTCGAGGACGCGTACATCCTGCTGGTCGGATCGAAGATCTCGGCCGTGCGCGACCTCCTTCCCCTGCTGGAGAAGGTCATGCAGTCCGGCCGCCCGCTCGTCGTCATCGCTGAGGACGTCGACGGCGAGGCCCTGGCGACCCTGGTGGTCAACAAGATCCGAGGCACGTTCAAGAGCGTGGCCATCAAGGCTCCCGGCTTCGGCGAGCGGCGCAAGGCCATGCTCCAGGACATCGCCATCCTGACCGGCGGCCAGGTAGTGACCGAAGAGGTAGGTCTCAAGCTGGAGAACACCACCCTCGACCTTCTCGGTCGGGCCCGCAAGGTCGTGGTGACCAAGGACGAGACCACCGTGGTCGAGGGCGCCGGTACCGAATCCGATATCAAGGGCCGCATCAGCCAGATCAAGACCGAAATCGAGAACACCGACTCCGACTACGACCGGGAGAAGCTGCAGGAACGCCTGGCGAAGCTGTCCGGCGGGGTCGCTGTGATCAAGGTCGGCGCGGCCACCGAAGTGGAGCTCAAGGAGAAGAAGCACCGCATCGAGGACGCCGTCTCCACCACCAAAGCTGCCGTAGAAGAAGGCGTGGTCCCCGGCGGCGGCGTGGCCCTACTCCGCTCGCAGGCCGCCATCCTGGACCGGGCCGAGAAGCTGGAGGGTGACGAAGCCACCGGTGCCCGCATCGTGGCCCGGGCCGTCGAAGAACCGCTGAAGCAGATTGCGATCAACGCCGGCCTAGAGGGCGGCGTGGTGGTCGATCGGGTCCGCAACCTCAAGAACGCGGCCGAGGGCCTCAACGCCGATACGGGCGAGTACGAGGACCTGTTCAAGGCCGGCGTCATCGACGCGGCCAAAGTCACGCGCTCTGCTCTCCAGAACGCGGCATCCATCGCGGCCTTGTTCCTCACCGTCGAAGCGGTGATCGTCGACAAGCCGGAAAAGGACGTCCCCGCCATGCCTGGCGGCGGCATGGAGGACTACTAAGCCACCCCTCCCGGGGTGCTAGGAGTTCCACCGGGATCATCTCTTTGGCGAGGACCCGGGCCTTTGGGCCCGGGTCCTTCCCGTCGGCCCGAGGAGAGCCCGGCCCTAGACTCCACCCGATGACCTCGGCGCTGTCTCCCTCCGTTGGATGGGGCGTGTTACACCTGTTCTGCAAGATCGGGCCCGACGCCGACGGAGAGGCGATCACCGCCGCGGTCAAAGCGGTCGAGGACGGTGAACACCAGGTTGTCGCCTTCTCGGTGTTCGGGCACAAGGCCGACCTCGGTGTGATGGCTCTCGGCCCCGACTGGGGGCGGTTGCGCGGCCTCCAGTCGGCGCTCCAAGGGGCCGGGTTGGAAGTGGTGTCGTCGTACGTGTCGCTCACGGAGCTCTCCGAGTACTCGCAAGGCCTGCCCGAAGAGCACTTGCAAGCACGGTTGTACCCACGTCTGCCGCCGGAAGGAAAGCGCGCTATCTGCTTCTACCCGATGTCCAAGCGGCGCGGTGACCGGGACAACTGGTACACGGTCGACTTCGAGGAGCGCAAGCGGCTCATGATCGACCACGGCAAGTCGGGCAGGCGTTTCGCCGGTCGCATAGTGCAGGTGATCACGGGTTCCGCGGGTCTGGACGACTTCGAATGGGGGGTCACGCTGTTCGGAGTCCACCCCGACGACCTCAAGGACACCGTTTACACGATGCGCTTCGACGAGGCGTCGGCCCTGTACGCAGAGTTCGGGTCCTTCTACGCAGGGATCGTCGGCTCGGTCGAAGACGTGCTGGCCCAGGTCGGCGTGGGCTAGAGGACCTCCGGCTCGCCGACCTCGGTCGAGCGACGACCTACGCTCATTGGGTGCCCGGCACCGACCTGCTGTACTTGCGTGACGCCTATCTCCGAACGTTCGGGGCGACGGTTGTGGCGATCGACGCCGAAGGTCGCCGGGTGGCGCTGGACCGTTCGGCGTTCTATCCGACTGGCGGTGGGCAGCCGCACGACACCGGTAGCCTCGCCGAACTACCTGTAGTGGACGTGCGCAAGGAAGGCCGCGAGGTGTGGCACTCCCTCGGTGGCGACGGGCCCCTGCCGACGGCCGGCGACGAGGTAGCAGCCGAGCTCGACTGGGACCGCCGACATGCCCTCATGCGCACCCACACCGCTTTGCACGTGTTGTGCGGGGTGATCTGGAACGAGTGGGGGGTACCGGTGACCGGGGGGAACATGGAGCCGCTGTCGGCCCGCATGGACTTCGAGTTCGACCCCCTACCCGACGGTTTCGGGGCCATGGTGGAGGAGCGGGTCAACGCCGAACTGGCCGCGGCCAGACCCATAGCGGTCAGCTTCTTGCCGCGGCCGGCTGCCATGGCGGACGCCGACCTGATCCGGACAAAGGTCAACTTGATACCGGAGTTCGTGACGGAAATCCGGGTCGTCGACATAGTGGGCCTCGACAAGCAAGCCGACGGCGGCACCCACGTTCGTTCCACCGACGAGGTCGGTCGCATCGCTGTGCTGAAGACCGAGTCGAAAGGCAAGGGCAACAAGAGGATCCGACTTCACGTCGAGGACGCCAAGTGAAAATCTCGGGATCCCGGTCCGCTGCAAGCATGGACGTGCTGCGCGAATCCGTGGCGTCGGCGCAGCGCATGGTGGTCGCCTTCAGCGGCGGGGTCGACTCCGGCTTGCTCGCATGGGTGGCCAACGACGTCCTCGGACCAGGAAGCGCCCTGGCCGCGACGGCCATTTCGCCCTCCCTTGCCCCCGCAGAGCATGATGACTGTCGCCGTCTGGCGGAGTCCTGGGGCCTTCGTTGGACCGAGGTGTACACCGACGAGGGGGCGCGACCGGGGTACGTGGCAAACGGCCCCGACCGCTGCTACCACTGCAAGAGCGAGCTCATGGATCGCTTGGCGCCGCTGGCCGAGGCGGAACGGGCCGTGGTGGCACTGGGGGTCAACGTCGATGACCTCTCGGACCACCGTCCGGGTCAGAGGGCGGCCCGCGAGCGCGGGGCTGTCTTTCCGCTGGTCGCCGCCGGGTTCACCAAGACGGACGTACGGCGGGCGGCCAAGGACCTCGGCCTCGAGGTCTGGGACAAGCCCGCGGCCGCTTGCCTGGCCTCGCGCGTGCCATACGGTACTGAGGTGAGCTTGGGCACCCTCAACCGCGTGGCCCGAGCGGAGGAAGCGCTTCGAGGTCTGGGCTTCCGGGAATTGCGGGTGCGTCACTACGGCGACTTGGCCCGCATCGAACTGGCTGGGGCCGACCTCGAACGGGCCTTCACGAACCGATCCGAGGTCGTCGAAGCCGTCAAAGCCGCTGGGTACCGCTACGTGACCGTCGATCTGGAAGGTTTCCGTTCGGGCAACCTCAACGCCGGATTAGGTACGTGATCGCAGCTAGGGTGCGTCTCACGTTTCCGACCGATCTGATTCGCAGGCCCGTGATCGCAGAAGTCGTACAACGCTTCAACGTGACGCCGAACATCCGGCGGGCCGATGTGACCGACGAGGTCGGCTGGATCGTCTGCGAGCTCGACGGCGAGGAGCCCGCGGTGGATGCGGCCATCGCGTGGTTGGAGCAGATCGGCGTGGATGTCGACCGACTCGACCATCCGCTCGAGAGCTGAGGATGAGCGGCTCGGATGAGTCGATCGAGACCCATGCGACTGCCCTGGCCGACGGCATAGAAGAGGCCCTCCCTAAGTGGGTGGTCCGATCCGTGACGACGGTGGTAACGGCATGGGCCGGGGAGGTCTCGCCGGAGGTCGCCGAGGCGGCGGACGTCGCCGGGCGACAGGCGCGGGATGAAGCCGGCGCTTCTGTGCGGGCGCTGCTCCTTAGCGACATCGACGATCAGCGCACCACGCCGCTCGCGCTGCTCCGAAGCGCGGTCAAGTACCCGACCGGAGTGATCAACGCGATCGGGGTGCCGCCAGTACAACGGGACCGGTTCTCGGTCGAGGCCTTTCCAGGCGACGACTACGACCTCTCTCCCACATCGTTCGCTGACGTCGATCCTGCCCTGGCCGAGCTCGGGATCCGGTGGGGGGCGGCCAAGGCCTTCGAGCACAAGCGCCGTCACCTCACCGGCTGATCGGCTCGGGTTCTCCGGGTCCCGCGGCTGGGCCTCCCGGTCAGCGCTTCTTGCGGCCCTTCTTGCGCTTGCTTTCGGGTGGCAGGGCGTACAGGGCGTCGGCCGTGTTGCTCATGGGCTGACTCGACGGCTGCGTCCAGCCCGCACCCGAAACGGCCCGGGGCTCGAAGAACAGACAGCCCTCGGGGCAGGCGAAGGGGCCTTCCTCGTTGACCGCCAGCCGGCAGCGCTGCATGGCTTCGCCCGTGGGCGTGCTCCGGTGAAGATAGTGGCGACAGTCGTCGCGGACGCCCATCCCGCCATGTTGGCACGCACCGTGCTCCGGTCGTTGTCACCACGGAACGGTAAGCGATGAGACCGGCCCGCTTAGAGTCTCTCCGATGGGAGAACGCCTGCTGGTCATCGGAGGGGACGCCGCCGGCATGGCTGCCGCCGCGCAAGCGCGCCGGCGAGCCCCGACGCTCGAGATCGTTGCGCTGGAGAAGGGAAATTGGACGAGCTATTCGGCATGCGGGATCCCGTACCTGGCATCCGGCGCGGTTCACGAAATCGAGGACCTGGTCGTCCGCACTCCCGAGGACTTCCGAGCCATGCATATCGACGTAAGAACCCAACACGAGGTGGTCGGTCTCGATCTCGAAGCGCGCCGGGCCGAGGTCCACAACTTGGCCCACGACCGGACCTTCCACCTCGGCTTCGACATGCTCCACATTGCAACGGGGGCCCGGCCGCGCCGGCCGGATCTGCCCGGCGCTGACCTGCCTCACGTACACGGTGTGCAGACCCTCGACGATTCCAGCCGCCTTCTTGCCGACGCAGGCAAGCGCCGGGTCAAGCGGGTGACGGTGATCGGCAGCGGCTACGTCGGATTGGAGTTGGCCGAAGCGTTCGTCGTCAGGGGCGCAACGGTGACGGTCATCGAAGCTCGACCCGAGGTGATGGGCAGCCTGGATCCCGATATGGGGGCACTCGTCGCCAGGGCGCTACGAAACCGGGGTATCGACGTCCGAGTCGGGGTGCGGGCAGAAGCGATCACCGAAACCCACGTCAGGACGGCGGCCGGCGACATCGCCGCCGACCTGGTCATCCTCGGCCTGGGCGTGGAGCCCAATAGCGGCCTCGGCACCGAGGCCGGGCTCCAGACGGGTGTCCATGAAGGCCTCGAAGTCGACAGGCAACAGCGGACCTCAGCCGATGGGGTCTGGGCGGCCGGCGACTGCTGCCAGTCGGTCCACGTGGTGTCCGGGCATCCGGTCTACGTTGCGCTCGGCACCGTGGCCAACAAGCAGGGCCGCGTCGCCGGGATCAACATGAGCGGGGGCTACGCCACTTTCCCCGGCGTGCTGGGTACGGCCGTCACCCGTGTTTGCCAGACCGAGATCGGGCGCACCGGTCTGACAGAGGACGAAGCGAAGCGAGCCGGGTTCTCCGCAGTCGCATCACGGATAGACGCCACCACGGCCGCGGGCTACATGCCAGAGTCGCACCCCATCACCGTCAAGGTGGTCGCCGAGCGACGGTCGGGCCGGCTGCTCGGCGCCCAGATCGTCGGTGGTCACGGGTCGGCCAAGCGGGTGGACGTCGTTGCCGCCGCCCTCTCCGGTCATCTCACCGTCGAGGACCTGGTCGGCCTCGACCTTGGCTACGCCCCGCCCTTTTCCCCCGTGTGGGATCCGGTGCAGGTAGCCGCCCGGGCGGTGCTGCCCCAGCTGTGACCCAAGCGGCGGAGGACGCCCTGGTGATCGGCGGTAGTCTCGGACCCGATGCCGGAGAAGATGGTCACGGACCTAGACCTCGTGCGGTGGAGTGAGGCGCTCGCCGGTATCGCTCGGACTGGCCTGGCCTTCACGGAGAGCCTGTACGAGCAGGAGCGCTTCGAGGAAATCCTGAAGGTGGCCGCTGACATCCGGGTGGCGGCCGGCCACGACGAAGGCCGGTTCGACGAAAAGGAAGTGCTGGCGGGCTGGCTCGACAGCGTCGGTCACGGGGTAGCCGGCTACGTCACTCCGAAGGTCGCCGTCGGTGCGATCGTTGGCAACGACGACGGCGAGCTGCTTCTGATCCAGCGCGGCGATTCCGGCGTTTGGCTGTACCCGACCGGCTGGGCCGACGTCGGCTACTCGGCCGCAGAGGTCGTGGTCAAGGAGGTAGAGGAAGAGGCGGGGATCCTCGTCGAGCCGGTGCGGCTGGTTGCGGTCTTCGACGGGCTGCGCCTCGGCGCCCGAGGTCTTCCGTTCTATTCGCTCGTCTTCCAGTGCAGGGCGGTTGGCGGCGGTTTGCGGGCCCACCCTTTGGAGACCCGCGACGTCGGATGGTTCGCCGAGGACGCGTTGCCCGAGCCCCTGGCCGGCGGCGGGCATTGGAAGTACATGGCGTTCAAAGCCATCAGAGGCGAGCCCATCGACGTGGTCTTCGACACGCCGCGCCCGGCGATCTGGCGGAGCTAGGTCGGGGCGCCGGTCGTGGCGCAGCGCGGATTGGAAGGCGTCCCGATACTCGGGAAGGTTGCCGCGTGGAGGCGGCAGTCGGTATCGGTCCGACCGGCCGACCGGCGGGTGGACAGCTCCCAACTCGACGCCTACCTGTCCTCGCTCGGACGAGACGGATCGACAGCGATGCGACTGGACCGGGACGTTGACGCTGAGATGGCGTCGGTTGCGTCTCTCAGTGCTCTGACTTCGCCACTGGCGCTGGACTACCTCGAGCGCTTGGAGCGGCCGATCCCGACCCTGAGCCCGGCATCGGGCGTCCAGATCGTCAGCCGCTCGTATGTCGCGCACGTCGTGGTTGAGGCCCATCCTCGGACGTTCGGGGCTGGAGCGGTGCCGGTCCTGGCGACCCTGCCGCCCATGCGACGGGGGGGCTCGCCCCCGCAGGGCTTGTCGACTCGCGTCGTCAAGGCCACGCGGCGCAACTTCGAGGGGATCCGGGCTGTTTCTTCTTCGGTGTGGGATGGGTACGTGATGTGCTTGGCCAAGCGCGCCCACGACCATGAGCCTGAGGGTGCAGGTCTCCTCGCTGTCGACGTGGTCGACGGTCTGGCCCGCTTCGGTTGGGTGCTCCGCCAGGTGGACATCCACTACGGGCTCGAGCTGGAGCGACGGCAGGTCCAACCGCGACAGGACTCAGGTGTCGACAGCGGAATCCAAGATCAGTAGCGCCCAGGTGCTCGCCGAGACGGACACACCGGGGGTGTTGTCGGCCGCTCGCGTATCTCAGCTCGTGAGCTGGTCCAGCAGGTTTGCGATGATCGAGACCGCGCCCCGCGTCCGCTCCCACCGGTCCGCGATGGTTTCGTGGTCCACCAGTCCCGACGCGTCTGGTTCGAACCCGATCGCCAACACCGCCGCCGCCGTCAGAGGCTGCGGCTCGATGTCGTCGTCGTAGGCGGCGAACACCTCGAGACCGTCCCACAGTTGATCGAGCGGCGCCGGTGGCTGCTCACCCGATGCCAGCGCTAGTGCGGTGGCCGAGAAGACCTCGTACGTGTCGACCCCAGGGGGTCTCCGGTACCCACCGACGGGGTGCAAGCGCCACTCCAGCAGGATCCCGCCGGGCCCGTCCTCACGCAGCCAGACTTGCGACCCGTTGACGTAGGCGTCGACCGGTTCCCCGAACCGCTCGTCCAGTGCCGCTATCAGCTTCGGCTGTGCCCTCCATACCGCCGCGGCCACCAACCGGGCGGGCTCCTTGCTCAACGTGATTCCGGGGGGCGGCCCCTGCCCTCGAACGCGACCACGAACGGCGGTCGCCGGACCGCCAGGTGACGTTTGCGCCGAACGGTTTCCATGGATCGACGGTATCGCCGCCGCCGCCTCGTCGCAGATTGTCGCTGTCCACTCGTACGCTCTGGGAGTGGACTTCTCTCCGGCGACCGAGGCCTGGTTCCAGGGTGCCTTCTCCGCGCCCACCGAGGCCCAGACCCGAGGGTGGGAATCCATCGGTCGAGGCGAGCACACTCTGATCCTCGCCCCGACGGGTTCAGGCAAGACGCTGGCCGCTTTCCTCTGGGCCCTCGACCGCCTGCTCACCCAAGGCGCCGGCCAGGGTTGCCGGGTCCTGTATGTGAGCCCCCTCAAAGCCCTGACCTACGACGTGGCGCGCAACCTCAGGGCTCCCTTGTCGGGCATAGCGCGAGAGGCAGCCCGCCTTGGAGTAGAGCTCCCGGAGCTGCGGATCGCCACTCGCACCGGCGACACCCCACCCGAGGACCGCCGGGCCATGGTCCGCCGGCCCCCCGACATCCTCATCACGACTCCCGAGTCGCTGTACCTGCTGCTNNATCGTCGACGAGATCCACGCCATCGCATCTACCAAGCGCGGCACCCACATGGCGTTGTCGTTGGAGCGGCTCGAGGACGCGACCAGGGGTTCGCCGCAGCGCATCGGCCTGTCTGCCACCCAGCGCCCGCTCGACGAGCTGGCCCGGTTCCTCGGGGGGCAGGTACCAGGTGCTGACGGCGTGCCGGCCAGCCGTCCTGTCACGATCGTCGACGCGGGCGTCCGAAAGTCCCTGGAGCTGTCGAT
>PMHU01000138.1 GCA_003156795.1 Acidimicrobiaceae bacterium | reverse complement strand
GCCGTCTCCCGGAAGGTGACGCACCCCAGGTTCTCCATGGCGCCGAAGGCGAAGTCGGGAATCGCCACGTGATCGATCTTGTCGGCGGGGTATCGCAGCTCGAAATACTGTGAGAAGAAACGGAGCGCGTGGCTCCCGGCCTCGATCGCATATCCCGTCAGATGCGACTTACCCGGCACCGCGGCCACACGGAGGGGAACGCCGTCAACATCGGTGGGCTTGGTGAGCTCGAACGGGCCAATGACGAACGCCACCAGGTAGGTCGACATGGGCATGGTCTCGGCGAAGCGCGCCCGGAGCCGCCCGCCACCGACGGGTTCTTGCGCCGCAAGGGCGCCGTTGGAGAGCGCCGTGAGGTCGTCGTCGATGACCAGGCTTACCGCGAAGGTGGCCTTGAATTAGGGTTCGTCCCAGCAGGGAAAGGCCCGTCGGGCGTCAGCGGGCTCGAACTGGGTGACCGCGATCGCATGCTCACGGCCGTGGTCGTCGGTGAAGGTGCTGCGGTAGAAGCCTTCCAGCTGGTCATTGAGGATGCCCGTGAAGGCGAGTCGCAGCCGGTAGCCGGAGGCGGGTTCGATCGGGCCGTCGAAGGAGAAGGTGGCGCGCTGGGATTCGGTGTCGAGGCGGACCTGGCCGACCCGGCTCGAGCCGTCTGGCGCCTCGAGGCGGACCTGATGGATCTGCAGCTCGTCGGCATTGCAGACCAGCTCACGGAGCGGGGCGACCACATCCAAGGTGACGACCTCGGTCCCGTCGAACCGGGATTCCGCCAGATCCGGCGTCAACTCCAACTCGTAACGCCGTGGCACCGCACCCTGGGGCAAACGGACTTCCGCCGTGTGCGGCACTCACACCTCCTCCAGCGTTCCCGTCGTTCGCTCATCCTAGTGGGCTGGCCGCTACGGTCGTCACATGCCGTCAACAAGTGAAGTCGTCACCATGGGCCACGCCATCGTCGATGTGCTGGCCCCGTCCCCGGACGGGCTGGTCGCCGGCTTCGGTCTCGAGAAGGGCACCATGACCCTCGTCGACGACGCCGAGGCCGAGAAGATCTACGCCTCCCTCGGCCCGGCCACGGAAGCGTCGGGTGGTTCGGCGGCCAACACCGCGGCGTGCCTGGCTTCGCTGGGCGCCTCCGTAGAGTTCATCGGGAAGGTGCGTGATGACGTCCTCGGCCAGGTCTTTGTCCATGACATCCAGTCGGCCGGTGTGCGTTTCCGCGTCCCGCCTCAGCAGGAGGGCCCTGGCACCGGACGTTGCCTGATCATGGTGACCCCTGACGCCGAGAAGACCATGTGCACCAGTCTCGGCATCGGCGCCCTCTTGGTGCCGGCCGACTTAGACGTGGACACCATCGCCGCGGCCCAGGTCCTGTACCTGGAGGGCTACCTGTACGGGTCGCGACCTACNNGACCTACCGACGCGGTCGTGCAACGGGCCATCTCGGCGGCCCATGACGCCGGGAGCCTGGTGGCATTCTCGCTGTCAGATCCGGCGTGGGTCGAGTTACACCGGGCCGAGATCGACGGCCTGCTCGACCAGGTGGACCTCCTGTTCGCCAACGAGCAGGAGGCGTGCGGGATGGCTGGCACGGACGAGATCCACGGGGCGCTGGCGGCGCTCGGCAAGCGCTGCTCGACGGTGGCCGTAAATCTCGGCGCCCTCGGTTCGGTGGTGGTCCGGGGAGGAGAGGTGGTCTCCGTGCCCGCGGCTCCGATGACGAGCCTGGTGGACACCACCGGGGCGGGTGACAGCTACGCGGCCGGATTCCTGTACGGGGTTGTTCGCCAGATGGAGGCGGAGCAGTGCGCCCGACTGGGGGCACTGGCTGCGGCTGAGGTGATCAGCCATCTCGGGGCCCGCCCGCTCGAGTCGCTGGCGGCCCTGGTCTCCGCCGCCGGTCTAGGGGCCTGACGCCGCGGGCCCGTCCTGGGTTCAGCGTCCCCGGTTCGGCTTCTGGCCGTGGTTGGCCTTCTTCTTCTTGGCGCGCGTACGAGCCTTGTGGGTGCGCTTCGACATAGGCGGGCAGGCTAGGTGAGATCGGCCCCGACGGCCAGCCGCGGCCCGGCCGGACGTCCGGGCTACGGCGCCGGTAGCCTGCGACCTGATGGAACGCCTGGGCATAGTGGGTCTCCCCAACTCCGGGAAGTCGAGTCTCTTCAACGCGCTCACCGGCGGCTCGGCCCTGGTCGCGGCGCATCCGTTCTCGACCACTGAGACCACCGTGGGCGTGGCCCAGGTGCCCGACCACCGGCTCGATCAGCTGGCCGTCATGAGCGCCAGCCGCAAGGTGGTCCACGCCACCGAGGAGTTCGTCGACATCGCGGGACTGGTGGCGGGTGCCTCCACCGGCGAGGGACTCGGCAACCGGTTCCTGGCCGGCATCAGGGAGGCCGACGCCCTGTGCCTGGTGCTGCGGGCCTTCGAGGACGAAAACGTGGTCGGCGACACCGATCCGGTCTCGGACCTGGGGGTGCTCGAGCTGGAGTTGCTGCTGGCCGATGCGGCCACCGTCGACAGCCAGATCGACAAGCGGCGCAAGGCGGCCAAGACCGACAAGTCGCTGGCGGCTGAGGTGGCGGCCCTGGAGCGAGCCCAGACCGAGCTGCAGGGGGGCACCGCCATCTACCGGTCGTCGTTGTCGGCGGAGGAGCGGGCCTTGCTCAGACCCTTCTTCCTGCTGACCAACAAGCCGGTGCTGGCCGTGGTCAACCTCGGGGAGGAGCAGGCGGCGGACAGCGAAGCCATCGTCAAGCCGGTCGCCGACGAGCTCGGTAGCCACGGTGAGGTCCTCGGTGTCAGCGTGGAGCTGGAGGCGGAAGCGGCCCAGCTGGATCCGGCCTCCCGGGTCGAGCTGCTCGAAGGCCTCGGGCTCGGTGAAGGGGCTCTGCCCCGCGTGGCTCGGGCCGCCTACCACCTCCTCGGCCGGCGCACGATCCTAACGACGGGGGACAAGGAGAGCCGAGCTTGGACATTTAGGGCCGGCGCCAAAGCGCCGGAGTGTGCCGGAGTGATCCACTCCGATCTGCAACGAGGTTTCATCCGGGCTGAGATAATCCGCTGGGACGAGCTGCTGCGGCTGGGTTCCTGGCATGCGGCCAAGGAGGCGGGAAAGCTCCGAGTCGAGGGCAAGGACTATGAGGTCGTCGACGGCGATGTCCTCGAGATCCGCTTCAACGTCTGACCGCGTGTCCTGGCTCATACGCGACGGGGACGTCCTGGCGGCGATCGAGGACCCGCGCCAAGGATGGCAGCGGACACTCCAGGGCGCGCTGCTGCTGTCGCGCCCCATGGTCGTGCACACATTGAGGGAACCCGTCTCGTTGGACGTGGCGTGGTGCGGACCGGCCGACCCCGACGGCGATCAGCCGGGGCTTCAGGTGCGGCGCATCGCGGCTCTGCCGCCCCGACGTCTGGCCCGGCCGCATCTCCGCCCGGGAGCCCTCCTCGTGGCCCCGGGCGGCACGTTCGAACGATGGCGCCTTCAGGTAGGGGACCGCCTCGAGGTCCGAGGAGGGTGACGGGAGAGGCCGAGCCGGGCGACGGCGACGCCGGAGGGGGTCGCTCGGGCCGGTTGATCCTGGTCGGGACCCCGATCGGGAATCTCGGCGACATTTCATCGCGAGCGGTGGGTGCCTTATCGGAGGCGGAGGTCATCTTCTGCGAGGACACCCGTCGCACCCGGAAGCTGCTGAGCGCGCTCCAGATTCCCGCCCCGCGGCTGGTCAGACTGGATCAGCACAGCGAGCACGCCATGGTCGAGTACGTGGTCGGCATTTTGGGTTCCGGCTCGACCGGCGCGCTGGTGAGCGACGCCGGCATGCCGACGATCTCGGATCCGGGCCACGAAGTCGTACGCGCCTGTGCCGACGCCGGGATCAAGGTCGAAGTGGTACCGGGGCCTACCGCGGTGAGCGCCGCCTTGGCCTTGTCAGGGTTGTCCGCATCGCGATATCGCTTCGAAGGCTTTCTCGCCCGCAAAGGTCGCGACAGAGCGGCCCAGCTGCAGTCGGTTGCCTCAGAGCGGATGACGACCGTCGTCTACGAGTCGCCGCATCGCGTGGCCCGCACCATCGCCGATCTGTCCGTTGTCTGCGGTAAGGAGCGGCGGGTGGCACTGGCCCGGGAGCTCACCAAACTTCACGAGGAGACTTGGCGCGGCGCCCTCGGCGATGCCGTCGCATGGATGNNGCAGGGGGGAGTGGGTGCTGATCATTGCCGGCCTGGCCGAAATGGAGGCCGACGGGAGCGGCGACCGCCAGGTGTCTGAGGACGTGGGCGACGCCGCCATCGCCGACGCCATCCGCTCGAGAATGGCGGCCGGCCTCGATCGTCGCCAGGCGGTAGCCGAGGTGACCGCCCAACTCCGGGTGCCCCGACGCCGTGTGTACGCCTTGGCCGTCGCATTGCGAGACACGCCTGGGTGACAGGCGCATGGTCTGCATTTGGTGACCGGCTCGACGGCGCCATGTCCTACCCTCGACGGTCGTGACCCGCTTCTACGTCACCACGCCGATCTACTACGTCAACGACGCGCCCCACATCGGGCACGCCTATACCACGGTGACGGCCGACGCCCTAGCCCGTTGGCACCGTCTTATCGGCGACGACGTCTTCTTCTTGACCGGTACCGACGAGCACGGATTGAAGGTCCAGCGGGCGGCCGAAGCCAATGGCCTCACCCCTATGGAGCACGCCGATAGGACCAGCGACAGGTACCGGCAGACCTGGGCCGGCTTGGACATCTCCTACGACGACTTCATCCGCACGACCGAACCCCGCCATTACCAGGCGACCCAAAAGCTGATGCAGGCGGCCTATGACAACGGCTGGATCGAATTGCGTCCGTACGAAGGTCTTTATTGCGTCTCGTGCGAGGCTTACTACACCGAGGGCGAGCTGATTGACGGCAACCTTTGTCCCATCCACCGCACCCCGGTGGAGATGCTCAAGGAGGAGAACTACTTCTTCAAACTCTCGGAGTTCAGCGACCGCCTCCTCGAGTGGTTCGAGCAGAAGCCGGGCGCGGTAACCCCTGAGGCCAAGCGCAACGAAGCCATCGGCCTGATCAAGGGTGGTCTGCGCGACATTTCGATCTCTCGGACGTCGATCACGTGGGGTGTTCCGGTGCCGTGGGACGCCGGTCACGTGTTCTACGTCTGGTACGACGCCCTCATCAACTACGCCACTGCCGTCGGCTACGGAGCGGACCCAGCGCGATTCGGAGCCTGGTGGCCCGAAGCGCACCACTTGATAGGCAAGGACATCCTTCGATTCCATTGCGTGTACTGGCCGGCACTGCTCATGGCCGCCGGTTTGGAGCCCCCCAAGCGGATCGCAGTTCACGGGTTCTTGCTGGTCGGCGGCGAGAAGATGTCGAAGTCGGCCCTCAACCAGATTGCCCCCGCGGACCTGATCCCCACCTTCGGGGTCGACGGATTCCGATACCACTTCTTGCGCGATCAGACCTTCGGGCCCGACGGCGACTTCTCATATGAGGGCATGGTGGCGCGCTACAACGCCGACTTGGCCAACAATCTCGGCAACTTGCTGGCACGGGTATCGACGGTGGTGGAGCGCAAGTGTGGTGGCATCGGCCCGGCCCCCGATCCCGAGAGTCGGCTGGCCGCTATCGCGGCGTCGGTCTACGAGGCGGCCGCTTCGGCCTGGGAGCGGATCGCGCCGAGCGAAGCCCTCGACGCCACTTGGCGGTTGGTGCGCGAGACCAACGCCGCCCTCGAAGCGGCCGAGCCATGGAAGGCCGATCCGGGCCCGGCCGTCAACGCCGTGCTCGGCGACGCCTTGGAGGCTCTGCGGATCGTGGCCTTGCTGGCCAGCCCGGCCCTGTCGAGGGCGTCGCAGGAAATATGGCGACGGATCGGCCTGGCCGGCGCAGTGTCGGAACAGCGCCTTCCGGAGGCGGCCGCGTGGGGTGGGTACCCGGCCGGATCGCGCGTGGAGCGGGCCGGACCTCTGTTCCCGCGGATAACCGAGTAGCCGCCATGTGGGCGGACAGCCATTGCCACATCGACTACGACGGGGTGGGCCCGTCGGCCATCGACGACGCCCGCCAGGCCGGAGTCACCCGGATCGTCACCATCGGTACCGACGCCACGGCATCGGCCGCGGCCGTCGCCACCGCCCGCGAGCACGACGGGGTGTGGGCCACCGTGGGCTTGCATCCTCACCAGGCCTCCGAGGGCTTGGACGGCGTCGCCGCGCTGCTCGACCCCCCCGACCCGGTCGTGGTGGGCGTGGGCGAGTGCGGGCTCGATTTCTACTACGAGCACTCGCCGAGAGCGGCCCAGAGGGAGGTGTTCGCGGCCCAGATACGGCTGGCCGCGTCGCTCGACCTGACGCTGGTCGTCCACACCCGCGACGCTTGGGACGAGACCTTCGACATCCTGTCGACCGAAGGGGTGCCGCCGCGGTGGATCCTCCATTGCTTCAGCGGCGGCGTGACCGAGGCCAAGCGCGGACTCGACTTGGGGGCGTACCTGTCCTTTAGCGGCATCGTCACCTTCAAAAAGGCCGACGACGTGCGCGAGGCGGCGGCCACGTGTCCGCTCGACCGGCTGCTCGTCGAGACCGACAGCCCGTATCTGGCGCCGGTCCCCAATCGGGGCCAGGCCAACCGGCCCGGTTGGGTTCCCATCGTGGGCGCGGCGGTCGCGCAACTGCGCGGCGTCGACGTCGCCGCGATCGAGCGGGCTACTTGGGACAACACGGCGCGGGTCTTCCGGCTTGCGGACGCACCTGTCGCGTGACGCTCACCCGCCGCCAAGTGAGCGACTTGCTGGCGACGAACGGGCTTCATCCGAGCCGGTCGTTGGGTCAGAACTTCGTGGCCGACCCGAACACGGTGCGCCGGATCGCCCGCTTGGCCGGCGTCGGGCCCGGAGACCGGGTGCTGGAAGTGGGACCGGGTCTGGGGTCCTTGACGCTCGCCCTGGCCGAGACCGGCGCCTCGGTTACCGCCATCGAGGTGGACCGGCATTTGATGCCGGTGCTGGAAGGCGTCGTCGAAGGGCGTCCGGTGACGCTCATCCGGGCCGACGCCATGACCGCCGACTGGCCCGAACTCCTCGGCCGCGAACCGGGCTGGGTCGTGGTGGCCAACCTGCCGTACAACATCGCCACCCCTTTGGTCGCCGACCTTCTCGACTCCGTTCCCGTCATCGATCGGCTCCTCGTGATGGTCCAAATGGAGGTGGGCGCTCGCCTCTCGGCGTCGGTCGGGGACGACGCCTACGGGGCCGTGTCGGTCAAGGTGGCCTACTGGGCCGACGCTTCGGTGGTGGGCCGGGTCCCGGCCTCAGTGTTCATCCCCGAGCCGAAGGTGGAGTCTGCGTTGGTGTCGATTCGGCGCCGCCCCGCTCCAGCGGTCGACCCCGACGTCGTTTCCGCGGAGGCGATTTTCGCTCTGGTGCGGGCCGGGTTCGCCACCCGGCGCAAGATGCTGCGCCGGTCTCTGGTCGGCCTGGTCTCGCCGGCCGCGTTCGGGCGAGCCGGGGTCCGGCCCGAATGCCGGGCCGAGGAGCTCGACGTGCACGCTTGGGGTCGGTTGGCTGCTGCCGCGGTGGCGGAAAAGAGAGCGTCGTCCGTGGCTGCTCCCGGCCTCGCGGATGGGTGACCTGCCGGCCGTGGTCGACGCCCCGGCCAAGCTGACGCTGTCGCTTCGGATCACCGGCGTGCGACCGGATGGGTATCACCTCATCGACGCCGAAATGGTCTCGCTCGACCTGGCCGACCGGTTGGAGCTGTCGGTCGGCGACGGGCTCGATGTGGTCGGCGCGGCCGGGCGATCGGTGCCCGGCGGGCCGGACAACCTGGTCTCCCGCGCGCTCCTGGCCTCCGGCCGTCGGGCCGCGGTGCGCCTCCACAAGCGGATCCCATCGGGCGCCGGTCTGGGCGGCGGTTCCGCGGACGCCGCCGCCATCTTGCGCTGGGCGGGAGTGGCCGACGTCGGCATCGCGGCCCGCCTGGGCGCCGACGTTCCCTTCTGCCTGCTAGGCGGCCGGGCCCGGGTCACAGGCATCGGCGACGAGGTCTCACCGCTGCCTTTCGAGCCGGTCGACCGGCGGCCCTACACGTTGCTCATCCCGCCGCTGCACGTGTCGACCGCCGACGTCTACCGCAGCTGGGATCGCCTGGGTGGGCCGGTCGGGGAGCGGGGCAATGACTTGGAGCCGGCGGCCCTGGTAGTCGAGCCAGGATTAGCGAAGTGGAGGGATCGGCTGGGCAACTCCACGGGCGAGACGCCGTTGTTGGCCGGCAGCGGGGGCACCTGGTTCGTGGCCGGATCCTTCCCGGGCCCCGGCCGGCTGGTGGTGATTGTGGCGCAGCCTTAGCGGCCCGCCCGCCGCTGCCAGCGCGTCGCCTTCAGCATCTTCTTGTGCTTCTTCTTGC
>PMHU01000264.1 GCA_003156795.1 Acidimicrobiaceae bacterium | reverse complement strand
TCAACCGACGCCTACCCCAACACCCCCACCCTGTCGTTCCGGTCTGCCACCTACACCAGCAGCTACCTCTCTTTCCGTGGGGTGGAGGAGACGACCAACCAGCTATGCCAGCCCGGCTCGGGGGTATGCGCTTCCAATGGCTATCAACTGCTTCAGGAACCGACCGCTGCTGAGCAGAGACTGATCGACATCTACGATCCGCACGGGTCGATTCCATTCATCGATCTTTGCGGTATCGCCGATCTAGTGGGGGCGTCCTACGACCCTGCGATCCTCGCCGGTCAAACCCCGGAGCAGGTGGCCAAATGCCTCGGGGAACCCGATACGGCCGACGCCAAACAGATCGGAGCCGCCGCCGCGACGATAACCAAAACGCTCTGCCAGATCACCAAGGGACTACCCGCTCGGACGTGCTCAGAGGCCACTGCTTGAGATCACAGAGCGCGATCAGCCCAGCGCTGGGTTTGGTCGCCCCGGAGGGCTCCGGCATCACCCTCGCGCGTGCACAAGCCCCCCTGACCGGAAGCGCAGAACGTTCAACACGTCCACAATCGAGAAGATGAACGCGAACGCGGAGCCGGCGCCATGCACCGGACGGCCAACTTCGACCCGACCGCGAGCAGATAGTCTTGTGGCTGATATATCGGTTGCTGTAGTATAGGAGCGTGCCTGAGGAAGGACTGCGCGAGCCGACGTTCTTCATCTTGACCGCGCTTGCTGGGGGTCGGCTGCACGGCTACGGGGTGATCCAGTCGGTGCTTGGCCTTTCCGAGGGTCGGGTCAAACTGCGACCCGGGACTGTGTATGGGACGTTGGATCGGCTTGAGACCGACGGCTTGGTGGCTGCCGACGGCGAAGAGATCGTGTCCGGCCGCGCCCGACGGTACTTTCGTCTCACCGGGCTGGGGCAGGAGGCGCTGGCCGCGGAGACGGATCGTCTGGCCGCCAACGTGCGGGTGGCCAAGCGGGCTCTGGTCCGCCTCGGCGGCCGTCCGGCAGGAAGGCTGGCATGATCGGCTACGAACGCCAATGCGAGTGGTTGTTGATGGCGTTTCCGCCCGAGTTTCGACGCGACCGCGGCGCCGATCTGGTTGCCGCGTTGGTGGATGATGCGACCCCCGACTTACGGTGGGTGCCCCTGGGGACGGCACTCGACGTGGTGCGTGCCGGGACCGGTCTGCGGGTTTTCCGCGCCGGGGCGGCCCGCAGCATCCGGGCATCTGCCTCCCAAAGCGTTGCGCTGGCGGCGCTGATCGGCTTGGGGGTGCAGGCGGCTTTAGCGGTCGCCTCGATGGTGTATTTCGCCGAGCACGGACTGGTCTTCTTTCTCCCCACTGACGTCAACCCAGGCTTCAACACTTGGGGTGCTTGGGGTGCCTGGGGTACCCTGCGACTGGGAACGTGGGTGGGCCTGGCGCTGGTGTCATCCGCTGCGTTTGCCGCCGCGGTGCGCGGCGCATGGCGTATCGCCGCCGGCTTTGCCGTGGCTGCGAGCGTCTACCTGGTCAGTGTGGCGGTCTGGCTGGCCGCGTCGGTGCCCCCGGCCCCAGGTGGGGTGCGATACGAGGAGTTCATCGCCACCCCCGGTTTCTTGGCCATCGGCGCCATCGCCGCCGCCTGTGCGGTCGTAACCGCATGTCGATCGTTGCAGCGGAGTCGATCGCCGAGAACCTGGTGGTGGCTGGCGCCCACCGCCGCCGTGGCGATCCTGCTCAGTCTCGTCGGTGACGGAAACGCCGTCAACGGCACCTACCTCAACGACGGGTCCGTGTCCCCCTCATACCCGCCCCAAGGCGGGATCATGACCGTGTTCCAAGTTCTCTTCGCCTGCACCGTGATCATCGCTGTTCTCTGGAGCCCATTGGACCCACGGCCAGGGTGGGCCATCGCGGTTCTGTCGGTGCCCTTTATCGCCTACCAGGTCAGCGACATGACCATCGGAAGCTTCTACTACGGCCACCTCTACCAACCCGGCTGGGAGACCGCCCTGCCCCTCATCCTGGCATGTACCAGCCTTGCCATCCTCGTCGCAACATCTGTCCGCACCAGCCTGCGTCTTCATCGCGGGTAGCTCTCAGAGCCGGGTAAGAGGTACTGCCCGTCTGCTGACGGTGGACTCCTGACGCCGAACGATCTGATCCCGAGCTTTCGGCCTCGCGGCAGAGCGGTCACCTGGCCAGCGCCGAGTCGGCAGGGTTTGTCACCGGGTCCCGGCCGTAGTCCGGTTCTGGTGTTGTTGTCTTCTGTCAGGTCCCTGGCTGGTGCGGATGGGCAAGAATGCGCTCAAGGCCCAGGCAGGCTACGGGTGGCTAGGTCTGAGCAACTCAAAGATCCATGACCACTCGATGCGGGTGCCGACCTATGACGGCGTACCGAGGTCAACGCGGCAGAACAGGGGCGCATTCTCTTCTCCCGCTGGGGCCTGGCGGAGCGCGGAGTCGATCAGGGCGCTTCGAGGCTCACCAAGGCCACTTGGCGATGAGGTGCTCGAACGATGTCGACTCGTCCTCGTAGCGCCCCCCGAGTGCTGTCACCCCGTCGATGAACTTTTGGCGGTAGCGGATTCCGGCCGCGATGTCCTCGATCGAGAGGAGGACCTGGTACTCGACCAGTTTCTCGTGGTCAACGGTGCCGTCTGGGTGGAGCAGTCGCTGAATGTCGTCGATCAGTCCGAAGTCGATGGCCCACTGGGTCTCGTGACGTGGTAGGGACTCGTCAGCGAAGTCTACGAACAGGATGGAACCGAACTCGTTGAGGGTGGTCGAGTCCCAAGCGTCATCTGATTTCCGGGGCTCTCCGCTAGCTGCTCGTCGCTGCGGAAGCTCAGGAGTTGCACTCGGCCCGAGGATACGGACAGGTCGCCGAGCCCGTGATGGTGCAGCATCGGGTGATGGGGATGGCCCTTCATAAGGACTACCCCCGAGAAGTGGAGGCCGCTCTTATTGGCGGAGCCAGTGGTGGGTGTTTCCATGTCACCATCGTCGCACAGCCGTTCCGGCGCCATTTGGACAGCGGTGTCAGGGGCCCGGGGGCGGGTGCTTGGTCAAGGGGCGGCGAACGAGGAGCTGCCATGGGCCATCGCGAGTGCGCAGTACCGCCGCCGGGCATACACAGGGTTGGTTCACGGCGAGAGCGATCCGGACCAGTTCGCCTGCCCGGGTGGAGTCGCTGCTTGGAAGGGACCCGATCGGCAGTTCGGGGGGCGGCTCGTCGGGGCGATAGTCCCAGACCTCGATCTGTCCATCGTGTGAAAGTCGCAGCTCGACCTTCGCGACGGCCATAAGCGAAGGCAGCGCTACCGCTCTCCTTGCGATTCTGTCGAGCTGAGCCGCTGAACCCGACGCAAGGTGGACCTCAACAGGATCACGGCCGGTGGCCATTTCGTAGACCTTGCCTCGGTCGCGTCCGGCTCGCTCGATCGTCTCCCCGAGACCACCCCGCGTCGCCTTGTGGAGCCGGAGTGGCATCCCGACGAGGTCTCTTGCCAGGCGCAACCGTCTTTGGGCTCGCTCGACTGGCCCCGGTGGGTGGGCGATCTCATCCGCGATCCGGTCCGCCGCGACGGTTCCGGGGGGATCGAGTCCGTGATTCGCCCACTCCTGGGCGACCAGCTCCCGAACCTCATGGTCGTCCAGCTCGGCGCTGCGCCGCTGCACGGCATGGCGAGCGGCTCGCTTGTGCAGAGTTTCCCTTATCCCGGTCGAAACGATTCCGCCCAGGTTGATGGAACGCGCCTGTTCGCCGTCTCCGGAGTCTTTTCTCTGCGCCTTGTTATCCAGCATCCGTAAGGTGCCATTACAAGTGCACGAACCGGGCCATTGCGACGGATCAAAGCTTGCGAGCGGGCAGGCTGCATGGCACCTGCAAATGCACAGGAAGATCGCCTGAGACGGCCTCGCTGGCCAGCTCGCCGTCAACCCAGGATTCAAGCGCACGTAAGCATCATGGAACGGCACATGAGGACAACCCGAATGATCCTCGTCATCACAGTTCATGAGAGCGGGACAGCCGACCTCATCGAACTCATCTGAAGGCATCCCGAACAGTGTCCCACCCGAACCCCGTTCGGCCCGGCCTGCGGACACTCCCTTCGATCCGGATCGGGCGGGACCTTCACCAGGAGTGTCGTTCCGGGCGTCGTTGGATTCGCTCGCCCTGGGTGTCGATACCGGTCAGTTGGCGAACTAAGCCAGTTCTCCTCCGGCGCGTGGCGCGGTCGGGTGCGGGTGAGGGGGAATGTTGGGCGCTCGTCTCGTGTCACCTGGTGAGCAGGGCACAGCTATCGTCCCTCACGGATCTTGTCGGCTACCGAGGCTCGGAGGTGTGATGGAAAAGGACTTGGTCGATCAGGTAGTTGATGTCGCTCAACGGGTGGTGGCCAGCGGAGCCATCTCCGCCAACGGACATGGAAACGTGAGCCTCCGGGTTCCAGGGGCGGAGGAGATGTACTT
>PMHU01000315.1 GCA_003156795.1 Acidimicrobiaceae bacterium | reverse complement strand
GTCGATGCACGTGCACACCACGGCCGCCCCGTACTCCCGGGCGAGTGAGAGGAAGCGATCCAAGCGGGTGCCGGGGGCATCCCCGTCCTCCAAGTTGACTGAGTTGAGGATCGGTTTGCCGGCGATCAGCTGCAAGCCGGTTTCGATGACGTTCGGCTCGGTGGAGTCCAGCATGATCGGCAGCGTGGCCTGTGTCGCAAAGCGGCTCGCCACCTCCCACATGTCGGACACGCCGTCCTCGCCCGTGTAGTCGACGCAGACGNNGTTGGCGTTGGTGCGCTCGCCGACCACGAGAAAGGACGGAGTCTGGTCGTACGGCACGTGGCTGTAGATCGACGCCACGCCCGGTTCGACCTCTGGGTGACGGATGGTCGGGGTCAGCGCTTTGCACCGCTCCACGACGGCTTGGAGGTGTTCGGGCGTGGTCCCGCAGCAGCCCCCTACGACGGATATCCCGTACTCGGTGACGAAGCGGGCGTGGTGCTCGGCGAGCTGCGCCGGCGTGAGGTCGTAGTGCATGCGGCCGTCGACTACGGAAGGCAGCCCGGCATTGGGAAGCACGGAGATGGGGGAGCGCGCCCGCTGGGACAGATAGCGCAAGTGCTCGCTCATCTCGGCCGGACCGGTGGCGCAGTTGAGNNCGCAGTTGAGCCCGATCAGGTCGGGGCCGAGAGCCTCCAAGGTCGTGAGGGCGGCGCCGATTTCGGTCCCCATCAGCATGCGGCCGGTCGTTTCGATGGTCACTTGCACTTGGATCGGTACCTGTCGCCCGGCGTTCGCCATGGCCCGTCGGCACCCGATGATGGCGGCCTTGGCTTGAAGCAGATCCTGAACCGTCTCGATGACAAAAAGGTCGACGCCGCCGTCGAGCAGACCCTCGGCCGCCTCCTGGTACCCGTCGCGCTGCTCGACGAAATTGATCTGCCCGAGGGACGCGATCTTGGTGCCGGGCCCGAGCGACCCGGCCACCCAGCGCCCAACTCGGTCGGGTCCGGCGACGTCGCGTGCGATTCGGGCGGCCTTGGTCGCCAGCTCCTTGGTGCGATGGGCCATGTCATATTCGGCTAGGACCCAGGGCAAGCTGCCGAAGCTGTCGGTCTCCACCACGTCACAGCCGACGTCGAAGAAGCTGCGGTGGAGGTCGGCGACGACGTCGGGCCGGGTGTCGACGAGTACCTCGTTGCAGCCTTCGAGATTCGGGCCCCCGAAGTCGTCGGGGCCGAGGTGGCGCAGCTGCAGGTTGGTACCGGTCGCGCCGTCGAAGACGACCACCCGTTCCCTCACCGCGTCGAGGTATGAGCTCACCCAACCAGGGTACAGGCGCCGAGGCGGCCGCCCTCAGCGGATAACTGACCGACTGGGCGCCGAACTGGTACTCCGTCGGGCCCCGGGGACCTGTCTAATTTACGACCCGGGCAGCTACTCTTCCTCGGTGAGCGGAGACGGCGGCGCGGGCGCCTACCTGGTGGGCCGGGGCATCGCCGACATCACGGGCGAGCCGGCCGAGTGCGGCATGCTGGGCTACGGCAAGGCCTACCAGCAGACGAAGGGCCTGCACACCAGGTTGAGATCACGGGCGTTCGTGATCGCCGACGAGGCTTCCGGCCGTCGTCTGTTGCTTTCGATCAACGACCTGCCCATGGTGTTCGACAGCGTCCACCGGGAAGTACTGGCCCGGCTGGGGCGCGAGTACGGAGGCATGTATCGCGACGAGAACGTCGTGATAACGGCCACCCACACGCACTGCGGACCCGGTGGTTACTCCCATCACCGTCTGTACAACTCGAACACGGGCGGGTTCCGGCCCCAGACGTTCGCCGCCATCGTCGACGGGATCCTCGAAGCGGTGGAGCGGGCCCACTCGGACGTGGCCCCCTCCGTATTGACCGTCGGCCACGGGGAGCTGCACGACGCCAGCTCCAATCGGTCGCGCCCCGCTTTCGACCTCAACCCGGCCGAGGATCGCGCCTTCTTTCCAGATGCCATCGACCCCCAGACGACCGTCCTCGCCATTCAGCGGGAAGGGCAGGTGGTGGGAGCCATCAACTGGTTCGCCACCCATGGCACGAGCATGACGAATCGCAACCGATTGATCAGCTCCGACAACAAGGGCTACGCGGCCTACCACTGGGAGCGTCTGGTCGAGGGGGTCGACTACCTGGCCGCGGACGGCCCCTCTTTTATCTCGGCCTTCGCCCAGACCAACGCGGGCGACATGTCGCCGAACCTCAATCACCGACCAGGCAGCGGGCCGACCGAGGACGAGTTCGAGAACACCCGCATCATCGGGCGGCGTCAGTTCGAGGCGGCCGCAGCCGCCATCGAGGCTGCCGCCGCCATCGAAGGTCCGGTCGACTACCGAATTACCTACGTCGCCCTGTCCGGCGTCGACGTCGGTGCCGAGTTCACAGGCGACGGCCTCCCGCATCGGACCAGTCCAGGCTGCGGAGGTGCCTCATCCTTCGCCGGGACCGACGAGGGTCCGGGCTTCAAGGGTTTTCGTCAGGGCCGCAACCCGGTGTGGGACGGGCTCTCCAACCAGGTCTGGTATCGACTGTCCCCGAAGCTTCGAGCGGCCCAAACCCCCAAGGGCGTGGTCGTCCCCGGGGGACTGATCAATCGGATGGTGCCGTTCGTACAGGAGCGGGTCCCCGTTCAGCTGCTGCGGCTCGGAACTCTGTATCTACTCGCCATCCCGGGCGAGGCCACCATCGTCGCCGGGCTGCGGCTGCGACGAACGGTCGCGGCAATCGTCGGAGCCCCGATCGCCCACGTCCTGGTGGCCGGTTACAGCAACGCCTACATCCACTACGTGACCACTCCCGAAGAGTACGAAGCCCAGCGCTACGAGGGCGGGAGCACGTTGTTCGGGCGGTGGGAGCTTTCCGCGTTCCAGCAGGCGGCGGCGGGGCTGGCGAAGGCCATGCGGGACGGAAAGCCGGCCGATAGGGGTGATCCACCGCCCGTCATAAGCGTGCCTCGCGCCGCCAAGCAAGTCCGCGACGTGGACGAGGCCCCGCCCGGCCGCTCGGTGGGAGACATCCTGACGGGTTCTCTCCCTTCCTACCGCCCGGGCGAGCAGGTCCGCATCGTGGTGGCGGGGGCCCACCCGAACAACGACCTCCGCCGCGGCGACACCTACCTTCTCGTCCAATTCCGAGACGACGTCGGGTGGGTCCGGATCGCTGACGACGGGGACTGGTCGACCAAATTTCACTGGGCTCGCCGGGGCAAGCGCCTTTCGGAGATCACCATCACGTGGGACATCCCCCACGACGTCCGGCCCGGGTGGTACCGCCTCACCTACCACGGTGACGCCCGCGACGATTATGGGCGGCTGCGCCCGATCGAGGCCACCTCGGACGAGTTCGAAGTCAGGTCGGGCTAGGCGCAGCCCGACGCCGGTCTCCCGAACGGGAAATCGCGCTAACGCGCCACTGGGAACTTGAGATCGGCGAGCGCTGGCGCGTTACCTGCGATATGCGCGGCTAACGCGCCAGTGCCTCCCTCGAAGCGCGATCGAGTGGCGCGTTAGCTGCGATTCTAGGTGGGGGCCCAACCCACCCCTCGGGGAGCGCTCCGCCCAGACTCATCGCTTTATCGCTGGAATACAGACAAGCCGGTTGCTATACACGGCATACTCGAGACAGGAAGGTGAGCGTCGTGGTCGAGGATCTGAAGGACCCGCGCCGGGCGGAACCGGACTACGGGCTGGACGAGCGGGGAATGCTCGAAGCGTGGCTCGAGTTCCACCGGACGACGTTGATGCTCAAGTGCGAAGGCCTCGGTCGCGACGCCCTCATGGCTCGACCAGTCGCGAGCTCGAGCCTGTCGCTGCACGGGCTCGTACGTCACATGGCCGACGTCGAACGAAGCTGGTTCACCCGGACCCTCCTACGAGCCCCCGATTCTCCGCCCATCTTCTACGACCCGGCGATCGATGACAGCGAGCTGATCCCGCTCGACGACGCCGATTGGGAGTACGACAAGGAGGCGTGGCAGGACGAGTGCGCACAGAGTCGAGCCAACGCCCAGCGCTTCGATCTTGATCACACCGGTGTACGGCGCGGCGAGGAAGTGTCTCTGCGATGGATCTTCAACCACATGATCGAGGAATACGCCCGCCACAACGGCCACGCCGATCTCATCCGGGAAATGGTCGACGGCGAGGTCGGTTGGTAATTCGAGCTACGAATCCAGGGCGGCCAGCATGCGCTTGAGCGCGACCTGCCGGTAGGAGCTGTCCATGAGTTCGCCGACTTCGGTCCAGTCGACCGGTGCCTTGGTGAAGTCGAGCCCTAGCCATCCGCTTGACCCGAAGTAGGGAGGAACGTAGAAGCGGTCGTCGGCCAAGAGGGCTGGTCGTTCTTCCGGCTCGGCTTTGAGCACCACGGCGAAGCGCCCTTCCTCACTCCCCGTAAATATGGCGAACATCTTGGTGCCGGCCCGAAAGCTCGGCCGGCCCCACGATTCCACCTCGATGGTCTCGGGGAACTTGAGGCAGACCTCCCGCAGCTCCGATAGGTGCGGGTCGTCGTCGTGGTACATCCGCGGATGGGCCATCGTTGCCGATACTTTAGGCCGCGTGGGGTTCTGGAAAACCACGGTTTGGGCCGGGCCGGGCGGTTAGCGTCGCCGCTCGTGCTTACCGCCAAGGGGGTCACTCTGCACCAAGGCAGCGAGGCCATCCTGCAAGGGGTTTCGTTGTCGGTCGGCGACGGGTCGCGCCTCGGGGTGGTGGGACCCAACGGCGTCGGCAAGTCGACGCTGCTGAGGGTCTTGGCCGGCCTCCAAGAGCCCGACGGCGGCAGCGTCGAACGCTCACCTAGATCGCTTCGGGTCGGCTACCTGTCCCAGGAACCGGACGCGGACCCGGGCGAAACGGTGCGGGAGTACCTGGGCCGGCGTACGGGCGTCGCTCCGGCGGCGGCCGAGTTGGACCGCTTGACCGCCGCCCTCGCCGAGGACCCCTCCGCGATCGACGCCTACACAGACGCCTTGGACCATTTCCTGGCCCTCGGCGGCGACGACTTCGACGCCCGGGTCGGGACCGTCGCGGCCGACATCGGCTTTCGGGCCGACAGGCTCGACTTGGCGGTGGCGGAGCTGTCGGGCGGGCAGGCGGCGCGAGTCGGGCTGGCGGCGGTGCTGCTCGCCCGTTTCGATGTCTTCCTTCTCGACGAGCCGACCAACGACCTGGACTTCGCCGGACTGGCCCTCCTCGAAGGCTTCCTAGCGTCGCTGCAAGGCGCGGTTGTGGTCGTGTCGCACGATCGAGCCTTCCTGGACCGCGCCGTGAAAAGGATCCTCGAGATCGACGAGCGCCATCACACCGCCGCCGAGTACGCGGGAGCGTGGAGCGAGTACGTGGATCGCCGGGCGTTGGCCCGCAGCCACCAAACCCAGGCCTACCAGGACTGGGTATCGCGGCACGCCAGTCTCAGCCAGCGCATTCGGACCCAGCGCGCCTGGTCGGAGACCGGCGTCCGGCGGTCGGCCAAGAAACCTCGGGACAACGACAAAGCCCAGCGCGACTTCTTCGCCAACCGGACCGAGAAGCAAGCCTCCAAGGTGCGCCAGTCCGAGAAGGCCCTTTCTCGCCTGGGCACGGTCGAGAAGCCCTGGGAGGGATGGGAACTGCGGCTCGACTTGTCGTCAGCGTCGCGAAGCGGTGAGGTCGTGGCCCGCCTCGACGAAGCCGTCGTCTGCCGTGGCCCCTTCACCATGGGGCCGCTCGACATTGAAGTGACGTGGGCTGACCGCATCGCGATCACTGGACCCAACGGAGGCGGGAAGTCGACCCTGCTGGCGGCTCTCTTTGGCCGGCTACCGATCGAGTCGGGCCGGCGCTGGGTCGGGCCGAGCGTCGTCGTCGGCGAGCTGGATCAGAGGCGCGCCAGCCTCGACGCCGGGTCTGACCTGCTGTCTGGGTTCGCATCCGCGACCGGACTGCTACCGGAGGAATCCAGGTCGATTCTGGCCAAGTTCGGCATGGGTCCTGGTGACGTCGGACGACCCATCGGACAGCTCTCGCCGGGAGAGCGAACGCGAGCCTTGTTGGCCTCGCTCATGGCGACCGGCACCAACTGCTTGATCCTCGACGAGCCCACCAAC
>PMHU01000178.1 GCA_003156795.1 Acidimicrobiaceae bacterium | reverse complement strand
CGGGTTCATCTTCCTGATCACCCTGTACTTTCAACAGCTCCGCCACTTCAGCCCGGTGTCGACCGGGGTGCGGATCCTCCCGGTGGCGTTCAGCATCGCCATCTCGTCGATCGTGGGGTCGCGCCTGCTAGTGCGGATCGGCAACAAGGCCGTCGTGGCCGGCGGGCTGCTGTCCCTCGCCATCGCATTCGCCTGGATCGCCATGTCGGCTTCCTTGGTGAAATATGACCCGATCGCCGCTCAGATGGTCCTCCTCGGAACGGGCATGGGGCTGACGTCGTCTGCGGCGACCGAGTCGATCATGGGAGTCGTCAAGCCCGAACAGGCGGGCGCCGGATCGGCCGTCAACGACGCCACCCGCGAGATCGGCGGAACCCTCGGTGTCGCTGTCCTGGGCAGCGTCTACTCGACCCTCTACGCCCACAGCCTCGAACGGACGTCCGCCCTACCCGCCGCTCTGCTTCACAAGGCAACCGCCAGCTTCGGGGCCGGCCGAGCGGTGGCGGCGGGTTTGCCGGGTAGCGCCGGGATCGCATTCGGCCAGGCCGTCACCCGCTCCTTCATGGACGGATTGCACGCCGCGTGCTTCGTCGCGGCGGGCGTCTGCTTGACCGGCGCCGCGGCCGTCGCCATCCTTCTTCCCAGCCGTCCCGGTCAGGGCCCCGGTCAGCTGGCGGCCTCAGCCTCAGCCGCTTCTAGTCCTGCCAACGTGTAGACCCGTGGCGGCGGGCGGCGGGCGGCCCGGCGGCTCGGGCGGCTCGGTCATGTGTGAGAAACGCTCGGCCTTTCGCCCTCTAGCTCGAACGAGATCTCATCTATGTAGCACCAAAACCATTCCTCGCCAGGTTCGAAGGACTGCATCAGGGGGTGGCCGGTCTGGTGGAAGTGGCCGGTCGCGTGCCGGCCAGGAGAGTTGTCACAGCACCCGACATGCGAGCACGCCGTGCAGCGCCGGAGGTGCACCCACTGCCCACCGGACTGCAAACACTCCACGCAGCCATTCCCGCTCGCTTTGGTCGTGGTGATGGAGTCGAGGTGACTGCAACCTGATGACACGAGCTGCTCCTATCCTGTTTTCTTGCTGGCGAGCACGCTACTTCGCCGCATCGCGGCAGGAGACGACTCGCGAGCGTTGCCAACGCCTGCTGCGTCCGGCCCCGCGTATGTCGCGGCGTGTACGGCCAACTCTGGGCGCGAGTTTCAACTCTCGGTGCTAATTCCCCGCGTTTCCCCGCCTAATCGCTTCCGAGAGCTCAAAACCGCGCCCAGGCTGCTCGAAACCCCGCCCAGGCTCAGCGAAATCGGCTGCGCCGGCCGAGTCGGCCGGTGCTGATTAGCCTCTGAAGCATCCGACCAATCCAAGCCCTCCAGAGGATCGCCTACCTGCTCGAGCGCCAGCACGCCGACACGTACCGGGTCCGGGCTTTCAGGCGGGCGGCGGAAGCCGTGGCCGAGATCGACGAGGCCCAGCTCGCGTCGTTGGCCACTACCGGCCGCCTGCGTGAGCTTCCAGGAGTCGGAGACAAGTCCGCCCAAGTCATCATCGAGGCCTTGTTGGACCGCACCCCGGAGTATCTCCAGCAGCTCGAGGACGTCCCGCAGCCGAGCCTGAGCTCCGAAGCGGAGGGCTACCGCCAGATCCTCAGAGGCGACTGCCACAGCCATTCCGACTGGTCTGACGGCGGTAGCAGCATCCGCGATATGGCCGAGGCCGCGATCGCGCTCGGCCACGACTATCTCGCCCTCACCGACCACAGTCCCCGCCTGACCGTCGCCCACGGCCTCGATCCTGAACGCCTCAAACAGCAACTCAAGGTGGTCGACCGGCTCAACGGCGAGCTCGCACCATTTCGCATCCTCAAGGGCATCGAAGTGGACATCCTCGAGGACGGGACCCTCGACCAGGACGAGGGCCTTCTCTCCGATCTCGACGTGGTCGTCGCCAGCGTTCACTCCAAGCTGAGCATGGAGGCGAGATTCATGACGCGGCGCATGCTGGCGGCCATCGAGAATCCGCACACCGACATCCTCGGCCATTGCACCGGCCGCAAGCTGGTGGGCCGAGGCCGGAAGCCCTCGACCTTCGACGCCCAGGCCGTCTTCGGTGCCTGCGCCGCCTCCGGTACAGCGGTGGAGATCAACTCGCGCCCCGAGCGCAGGGACCCACCGCCCGAGCTGCTCGAGATGGTCGTCGAGCTCGACTGCCTGATCAGCATCGATACCGACGCCCACGCACCGGGACAGCTCGAGTGGCTGGGCCTCGGGTGCGAGCAGGCCGCGGTCGCGGAAGTCCGTCCCGAACGGGTGGTCAACGGATGGGAACTGGACCGCCTGCTGGCTTGGACGTCTAATGGCCAAAATGGCTAGAAGGAGGGATATCGAGGGTGCGAGCGGGTAGGAATGGAACATGCCCGATTACGAGCTAGTTTCGCGAGAGATCCCCGAGCTCATCGTCGCCGGGCGTCGCCTGGGTCGGCACGTGCTCCACGATCCGCGATCGCGAGATTACCCGGCCGAGCGGGCGCCGAAAGTGGTCAGCGTCACCCACGCATCCACCGGCTTGCCGCTCAACCAAGGCGACATCGGCTCCTGCACGGCCAACGCCCTGTGCGGATCACTGGATTCCGCACCCGACGATGCCAGCGGCAAGGTCTACGACGAGAGCGCCGCGGTCCAGCTGTATGAGCTGGAGACGAAGATGGAAGGCGAGCCATACCCGCCCAACGACCCGGGCGGGACGGGTCTGATGGTCTGCAAGGCGGCCAAGCAGCTGGGTTGGATCTCGTCCTACACCCACGCGCTGGGCATCGAGCAGGCCTTGCAAGCGCTCGTGCTGCGCCCGGTCATAACGGGGATCCGGTGGTACACGAGCTTCGATTCGCCCGACCCGGCCACCGGACTGGTCGCCATCGCAGCCGGAGCCATTGTGCGGGGCGGGCACGAAGTCGTCGCCGACGAGATCGACGCAACCAACCAACTCGTCTGGTTCTGGAACAGCTGGGGCTCGTCTTGGGGAATGGGCGGGCGCTTCTGCATGAGCTACACCACGTGGGAGCAGCTCCTCTCCGAACAGGGCGACGTGACGGTTCCCGCCGTCTGAGCGACCGCCTACCCAGCGGCTTATCGATTCAGTCTGCGATCCGCAGGGCCAGGAGGGCTACGTCGTCGGATCGGTGGGGGGGAAGCATCGCCACCACCCGCTCGCAAACTGCTGAAGGGTGGATGTCGCCATCGGCTGCGACCTCGGCCAGTCGGTCCATGCCGCCGGCGCTCCTCTCTCCCCGCTCGTCCAGCACCCCGTCTGTGTACAGCAGTAGTGTGTGGCCCGGTTCCAAACGACCCTCCCAGTTGTCGGCCTCGCTGGCGGGAACGCCCAAGGGGGCGCTCGGGATGATCGGGAGGAAGCGGGCCCTATGCGGCTCGATCAGCAGCGGGGGAGGGTGGCCCGCCGACGCCAGGACCAGGTCCCCGTTGGTCTGGTCGAGCCGTCCGAACAGCGCGGTAGCGATGCGGTCGAAGCCCAGGAGGTCCCAGCTCCACTGCAGCGCGATGATGAGCGACGCGGGCGAGCGCACCTGGCCTGATAGGGCTCGAGCGGCACTGCGGAGCTGACCCATGACGGCGGCCGCGTCGCGATTGTGGCCGGCCACGTCGCCGATCATGAAGCCGGCCCGACTGCTGGGCAGGACGACCAGGTCGTAGAAGTCGCCGCCGACTTCGAGTCCTCGGGTTGCGGGCAGGTAGCGGGTGTCGATCTGGAGGCCGGCCACGATGGGGATCTTTCGAGGCAGGAGGCTGTGCTGGAGGATTTGTGATGTCTGGAGGGTGGCGTCATACCTGCGGGCGTTGTAGGCCAGGGCCGCGACCTGTTGGGCCAGCTTCTCCGCCAACGAGACGTCGGCCGGCGTGAACGCTCGACCGGCGGACAGGATCGTGAAAGACCCGAGGGTTTCGCCTGAGGTCACCAGAGGGACGGCCACGTACGAACGGATCTGCAGCGCCTTCAGCGCGTCGAAATGCGGGTTGTCACGCGCCGACTCACGAAGGAACTCGTCGGTCACTTCGGGCGACCAGCTCGTCCGGCTGTCTCTGACCACGTCCAACACCGGGTCGCGGTCTCGAGGATCCGGTCCGTGATCCTGGCTGAGCCGATCCAGGAGCGGCTGCTGGCTCGGGTTGCGGTGGCGAGCGACCATGCGCTCGGCCAGGCCTTCTTCGTCGCGCAGGTCGATCACGCAGATGTCTCCGAGCGCAGTCAACGACAGACGGGCCAGCCTGTCGAGGGTGTCGGCGAAGTCGGATGCTTCGGCCAGTATCTGGGCCGACTCGGCGAGGAAGTCGTTGGCCTGGGCGAGAGCGGCGTTTTCCTCGTAGAGCTCCGCGCGATCGAGGGCCTGGGCCGCTTGTTCGGCCAGTGAGGCAAGGAACCCGCGTTCCTCCGAGTCGACCTCCTGCTGCGGCGGGTAGCCGACGACCAGCGCCCCGAAGCACCTGGCCCCGAAGAGGACCGGGATGATGGCGGTCGCATGTGGAGGCATCGCAGGGGGGCCGGAACCCTCGGGGCCTTCGACGTCGGCGGGGGACCAGTTGGCGAAGGCCGGAGCCCGGGCCCGAACGCACTCGGCAAGGATCGCTCGGCCGTCGAGTCTCACCGACCTCGGCGCCTCGTTCGATGGCGGCGGGACCTCGTTGGCCAGCGTGAGCAGGTCGCCTTCGACGACCCACACCTGGCACCACAGAATTCCGCCGCGATCGCTTTCGGCCAACGAATCGGTCACGGCCCGGGCCACCTCTGCGGGGGTGGGAGCGGTCAGCAGACGAGACGTCGTCCGCCGCAACCGGTCCAGGTGGACGGCGGTCTTGCCGGCGCCTAGGCGTCCGGCGGCCTCGGCTGCTTCGATCTCCCCCGATCCATTCCCTCCTTGGCCCACCTCGCTCCCCCCTGGACGCCGACCACGCCACTCATGATCGCATTCTGGCATTCCTGCCTGTTCCGTCAAGTTGGGTGGCGTTACCGTGTTGACGGAATGACAGAGATCCGTTACGTCGTGCTCTCCGATCTGCATTTCGGAGCCCAGAACAGCATGCTGACCTCGGTGGTCGAAGGGTCGCGGTCGCCTGCCGCGCCGGGCGGTTTCGAAGTGGAGCCAGGAACTCCAAGCCCGCTGCTAGTGGCCGCCCTGGATGGTTTGCGCGCCCTGGTGGCGGGGCAGTCGCAACCCCCAACCCTGATCCTCGCCGGGGACGTGCTCGACCTGGCGCTGTCGTCCGACGCGGTGGCCAGCACCGCTTTCGGGTGCTTCGTCGATCTGGCCTTGGGCGGGGCCGCGCCACTGTTCGGTCCGAGCGTCTACTACCTGCCCGGCAATCACGATCACCACTTGTGGGAAGGGGCGCGTGAAGCCCAGTACATCCGGTACTTGCGGGACCTGGCTCCCGGCGAACCGCTGGAAGAGCCGTGGCACGTGACCAGCCTGTCGGCCGACTTACAGCGTCCGGCCGGCAGCGACTTCATCTCGGCGTTGGTCAAGCGCCGCCTCGGCTGTGGCCACATAGATATCCATCACGCCTACCCGAACCTGGCTCTCGTCGACCCCGCGGGCCACCGTTGCCGGATCATCAGCCACGGTCACCTGACCGAACCGATCTACACCCTGATGTCGTCGCTTCGCGACGTCCTATTCCCGGAGCAGACCGACCGCTCGCCCACGATCGCCCAGATTGAGGCGGAGAACTTCGCGTGGATCGACTTCTTCTGGTCCACTCTGGGTCGATCCGGAGAAGTCGGGACTGACGTGGGACTGGTCTACGCCGATCTCAGCAGCGCGGCCGACTTGGACGAGCTGGCCGGCAACCTGGCCAAGAGCCTGGTATCGAGGAACCACGGTCCCCGCTGGTTGCGACCGTTGGAGTCGGCGCTGACGGTTGCCGTCACCCGGCGCGAAGTCCGCCACCTGGCCCGAAGCGAGCGGGGGACACCCGCTCTCACCCTCAGCGCCAAGAGCGAATCGGGGCTGCGGCGCTACCTGGAAGGCCCGGTGCTGCGGCAGATAACCGAAGAGCTCGGCTCCGTCAGCGACGACGTGACATTCATATTCGGCCACACCCACAAGCCGTTCGTCGAATACAGGCAGCTGGCTGGCTACCCCCAGCCCGTGAGCATTTGCAACACCGGGGGATGGGTCGTCGACTCCTCTACCCCGGCGCTGACCCAGGGCGCCGCCGCGGTGCTCCTCGACCAGGACCTCAACGTGGCGTCGCTTCAGTTCTACCGTCAGAACTCGGCCGGGGGCACCGACCCGGTCCAAGTGCTCGCGCCGGCCGAGCCAGGCGTAAATCCTCTGCACGACAAGCTGGCGGCCGAGGTAGACCCGACTTCGGAGCCGTGGCGCACGGTGTCTGAGGCCGCGGCCCAACTCATTGCCCAGCGCCATCGGTTGCAGGCCGCCATCACCGAAGCTCGCGCCTGACGCCCGAACGCGGTGGCCTCTAGTGGGCCACCAGGCCGCCGTCGGCCACCAGCACCTGCCCGGTCATGAAGCTGCCGGCGTCGGAGGCGAGAAGCAGGGCCGGTCCCACCATTTCGCCCGCGCTGGCGATGCGCCTCTGTAAGGCGGCCGCCGCCATCGACTCCTGCATCTCAGGCGAGGTGTTGCGCACCATGTCGGTGTCCACTGACCCTGGTGCCAGCGCGTTGACGCGGATGCCGTCAGCGGCGAACTGAGCTGCCATGGCGCGAGTGAAAGAGAGCAGGGCCGCTTTCCCCGCGGTGTACATGGCCAGGTTCGGGGCGAACATGAACGCACCGACGGAGATGACGTTGATGACCGCGGCATGGTCGCTGGACCGCAAGTAAGGCAGCGCCTCCTGAAGGAGGAACACCGGACCTCGAACGTTGACGTCGAATGACTTCGCCCACGCGTCCGGGGTGAACTCTCCCAACGGTTGGGTCAGGGCGTTGGCGGCGTTGTTGACCACGATGTCCACCCCGCCGTAGCCGGCGACGGTGGCCCCGACCAACGACTTCACGTCGTCGAGATCACCGAGGTGGGCTGGAACCCCCAACGCGTCCCCGCCCATGCCCCGCAGCCACTCGGCGGCGGCTTCGCAAGCCGCCGCCTTCCGGCTGGCAATGACGATACGGGCGCCGGCGGCTGCGAAGCCCTCGGCTATGGCCAGGCCTATGCCGCGTGAGCCACCGGTGATGATGGCGGTGCGACCGGTCAGGTCGAATAGGGATTGGAGTTGCTGCCGGTCCATTCCGGCGGACTATAGGGGTCTTGGCCCCAACCGCGGGCTACGGACTCGCCACGAACCAACTTGACGCAATTCGTGGACATGAGGGCCGGTCCAAGGACATTCTCCAGGTTGCTTCGTGGCCAGCGTTAACCGTTGGTTAGCCACACGTTGGTGGGATCGAACTGGAGGATGTTCGGCACGAACACCGTGTTGTGGACTTCGGCGGCGTGGTACACGGGTTGGGTCGGCGACGTGATGGGGAAGATGGCGGCGTCGGCCATGACCTGCTGGTCGGCCTGGCCCCATAGAGACTCGGCTTGCGAGGAGCTGGTGGCCGTCGAAGCCTCTTGGATCAGGTGGTTGGTCGTCGGGTCGTTGTAGAAGCCGAAGTTGCTGCCGGACGGTGGGAATGAGAAGGAACCCGAGAACAGCGGGTTGAAGAAGGACAACGCGGCGTTCCCGTACCAGTCCGGGAACCATTGGGCCAGGGCCAGGTCCCAAACCCCGGTCTGGGCCACGCGCGGCACTTCCAGGTACCTGGCGTAGAAGGCCGAAGATGGCACGCCGTCTCCACTCACCGAGATGCCGACCTTGCCCAGGTCGGCTTGCAGGGTCTGGAACATCTTGCTTTCAAAGTCGAGGGAGCTCTGATACAGCACGACCAGGTGCAGCTTGGTGCCCGCCGGCAGGGCGGAGGTCAGCTTCTGCCTGGCGGTCTGCAGGTTGTTCGGGTAGGGGTCGTACTGCTTGGACCCGAGGATGCCCGCGGGCAGTATGTGTGTCAACGGTGGCGCTATCTGCGGGCCACCGTCGTCCTGGACGAGGTCGGCGCGATTGATCGCGTATTCGACGGCTTGACGGACTGCCGTGCTCTTGAAGGCCCCGTTGTTGTTGGGAGAGATCGTGTTGAACAGCACGTACGGGTCCGTCCCGAAGGTCTGGCCGAGCGTCAGCTTGGGGTCCTTGTTGGCGAGCAACGCAGGGATGTCGGCGGTAGGAACCGGCGCATCCCAACCCATGTCGGCGGCGGGAGAGTTGGTCTCGAGCTCCTGTTGGATCTGGGTCTGGTTGCCGGTCTCCGAAACGACGATCCTGTCCACGTAGGCCTTGCGTATCGGATCGCTGGAGGCCTTCCAAGCCGGGTTGCGAACGAACACGATGGACTTGGTCGGGTCGTAGCTCTGGATCTCGTACGGGCCGTCCGACAACGTGTTCTGGGCCAGGGCGTTGCCGCCTGGGAGGTACTTGAGGAACTCTACCGGGGCCGGCGAGAAGGCGGGCATGGCCAGCTGGTCCGTGAAGTAGGTGGCGGGCTGGGTGAGCTTGTACACGACTGTGAGCGGGTTGGACGGATCGACCGTCGCCCCGGCGATCGAATGCGAGTCCATGAAGGCCTCGATGGGTCCGGTCTTTTGAGCCACCTGCGAGAACGCGGTGCAGAAGCTTTCCATGCCGACGATCAGCGTCTCGAAGTCGGGGAGCCCGCCGAACGGTTGGACGGGATTGCACGTCCTCTCCAGGCCACGGACGGCATCAGCCGCGGTTACCTGGCGCGGGGGGGTGGTGTTCCACATGGCCCCCTTCCGGATCGTCAGCTTGTAAGTGAGCCCGTCCGCACTTATCCCGCCGTTCGCGACGGTCGGGAGCGCGGTCGCCAGGTCGGGCGCCACCGTCGTGGTCTGCCCCTGGATGGCGGGGTAGGTCAGCAGCTGCCGGCTGAACATTCGGAGCGCGAGGTAGCCAGTCGTGTAATAGGACACGTTCGGGTCCATGTAGTCGACGTCTCCCGTGCCCAGCATGTTGAGCGTGCCGCCCTTCTGCGGGGTGCCGCCCGACGAACTGCTCGACGTCGAACCGCAAGCGTTGAGACCCAGCCCCATAGTGGCAACGACGGCGACCATCGCAAGCATCCTTCTCATCGCTCGACCTCCTCGTCGGCAAGTAGCAAACGGGGACGCTAGCCGTGGCCGGCCCCGCTGTCACGAATCCCGGTGGTCTCTCAGGACCTCTGCTGCCGACTGGGCCCCTCAACCCGGGCCACCGAACCGTGATCGCGGCAGCTGGCGGTCCAGCCGGTCGGCACGACGACGACCCGGAGCCTCCGGCCGCACGTGGTGCAGAAGCGGGGTGGCTCGAAAGGCCCCCGGCATAGCCCCTCGGTAGGGCAGGCGCCGGTGGGGAGGCCACAGCCCTCGCAGTGGGATGCGCTCAAAGGACTTTCGATAGGGCGCCGATCGGCATGCGCAAGTCATTGAGCATGGTCAGGTCCTCGACGGGGCTCCGACCGAGGGTGGTCAGGTAGTTACCCACGATCAAGGCGTTGATCCCGGCCGTCATGCCCATGGCCTGCAGCTCGCCGAGGGTGATCTCCCGGCCTCCGGCGTAGCGGAGGATCACTCCTGGCAGCCCCAACCTGAACAGGGCTATCCAGCGGATGGCGTCCAGCGGCTGCACGGGCTTGCGGATCATGAGAGGAGTCCCGGGCCGCGGGTCGAGGAAGTTGACGGGGACTTCGGCGGGTCCGAGCTCGGCGAGCTGTTCGATGAGCTCCAGGCGCTGGGCGTCGGTTTCGCCCATGCCGAGCAGCACGCCGCAGCACAGCTCCATCCCGACCTCCTTGACGAGCTGGCACGTCTCGTAGCGCTCAGCCCAGGTGTGGGTCGTGACGATTTCGGGGAAAAAGGACCGGGCCGTTTCGAGGTTGTGGTTGTAGCGGTGCACCCCACCGGCCGCCAGGCGCAAGGCTTGATCGCGATCCAGGATCCCGGCCGAGATGGCCACGTTGAGCCCGGTTTCATTGCGGACCAGAGGTACCAGGTCGAGTAGGCGGCGCACCGTCCGCTCGTCGGGTCCGCGCACCGCCAGCACGATGCAGAACTCGCTGGCGCCGAGCCCGGCCGTCTCCCGGGCGGCTGCGAGGACCTGCTCGGTGTCGAGGAACGGCGTCGCCAGCACCGGGGTGTCGAATCGCGAGGACTGCGCGCAGAANNAAGCGGGAGGACTGCGAGCAGAAATGGCAGTCCTCGGGGCAGCCGCCGGTCTTAGCCGAAAGGATGCCCTCGATCTCGACCGCTTCCCCGCACCACTCCACCCGGACTTCGTGGGCCAGGGCGGCCAGCGACGGCACGAGCGAATCAGGGATCGACGCCAAGTCTGACAGTAGCCTTGACGCGAGCGGCTGACGTTCGCGGATCAGGCGGTCGCGGGCTGCGGCGATGGTGTCGAGCATGGTGGGGGGGAGCACGGCCCGTTATCGTAAGGCGCCGTGACCCGCCGCACCGAAGCGAGTTGGATCCAACGCGACCGGGCCCGGGTGTGGCATGGCTTCACCCAGATGGATTCCTACGCGACGAACCGTCCGGTGATCGTGGACCGGGCCGAGGGTCGAGAGCTGATCGACGTGGATGGTCGGCGCTACCTCGACGCCATGTCGAGCCTCTGGGTGACGACACTCGGGCATCGGGTCCCCGAACTGGACGAAGCCTTGCGGGCCCAGGCCTCCCGGGTCGCCCACTCCACGCTTCTCGGCCACGGAAACACCGTCGTGGTGGAGCTGGCGGAAGCGCTGGCGACCGAGGTGCCCGTCGAGGACCCCAGGTTCCTCTTCGCGTCGGACGGCGCCGCCGCGGTGGAGCAGGCGCTCAAGATCGCTTTCCAGTACTGGCGGAATAGGGGCGTGGACGGTCGGTCCTGTTTCCTCGCCCTCGGCGACGCCTACCACGGTGACACCATCGGTTCGCTGTCTGTCGGGGCGGGCGGATTCGGCACGGACCTCTTCGATCCGCTCCGTTTCCCGGGGGTGATCCACACGCCGGGCTATCGCGACCCGGAATGGTGCGAGGCGGCGATCGGTGTCCTGCGGGCCCGGTCGAGCGAGCTCGCCGCCGCCATCATCGAGCCGATGGTGCAGGGCGCGGCGGGCATGCACGTGGCCGAGGCTCGTGACGTGCAGCGGTTCGGGCGGGCCTGCCAGGAGGCCGGTGTACTGCTGGTCTGCGATGAGGTGGCAACCGGCTTCGGTCGCACCGGGAGCCTGTTCGCGTCGCAGCCGGGCGGGTTGCGCCCCGACTTGCTGTGCCTCGGAAAAGGCCTCGCCGGTGGCTACCTGCCGATGAGCGCGACGGTGGCCTCCGGACCGGTGGCCGACGCCTTCCTCGGAGAGGACCTCGGCCCGGCCGCCCTGTACCACGGCCACAGCTTCGGCGGTAACGCCTTGGCCGCCGCCGTCGCCCTCCGTCACCTGCAATTGCTGCTTGAGTGGGATGTGGTCGCCAACGTGGTCGAGCGGGCCGAGCAGCTGGCCAAGAGACTGGCCCCCCTCGCGTCCGAGGCCGCGGTGGCCGATGTTCGTACGTGCGGTCTCATGGCCGGCGTAGAGCTGGCCCCACCGGCCGACGGCTTGCGGTGGGGACGGCGGGTGTGCGCGGCAGCCGTCGAGGCCGGAGTGCTGATTCGACCGTTGGGGGACGTGGTGGTGCTGGTTCCCATCCTCACTTCGACCGAGGACGAAATCGACCGCATCGTGGACGTGCTGGAAACGTCGATCGCGCAGACGTGCCGGTGACGTGGGCCGACTGGGCGGCCACAGAGGCCGACTCGATACGCGCCGCCGGCCAGTGGCGGCAGCTGCGCTCCCTGGAAGGACGCGGGCCCCGCTTCGAGCTGGAGGACGGCCGATCGGTAGTCGCCTTCGCTTCCAACGACTACCTGGGGCTCTCCCAGCACCCGGCAGTCTGCGCCGCGGCCCGAGCCGCCGTCGAGCGGTGGGGAGCAGGCACAGGGTCGTCGCGTCTCGTCGTGGGCGACCGTCCAGTGCACTCGGAGCTGGAAAATTCCCTCGCGGACTGGCGGGGCGTCGAGGCCGTGCTGGTGTTCGCAACCGGCTACCAAGCCAACCTGGCCGTGCTCACGACGTTCGGGGCCGGTGCCCGCATAGTCTCCGACGAGCTCAACCACGCTTCGATCATCGACGGCGCCAGGTTGGCCCGGGCCGAAGTGGTCGTGTACCGCCACGGCGACGCTGACCACGCCGACCAGTTGGTCCGATCCGCTCCCGGGAGGGCGCTGTTGGTGAGTGACACGGTGTTCTCGATGGACGGCGATGTGGCGCCCGTCGCCGAGCTCTCGAATCTGTGCGCCCGTCGAGGAGCCATGCTGGTGCTGGACGACGCCCACGCCGTTTTCGATGTCGACCCGGTCGATCCTCAAGTGGCCTGCATTCGGGTCGGGACCCTGTCCAAGGCCCTCGGTTCGCAAGGCGGCTACGTGGCCGGCTCGCGGCCTTTCGTGGATCTCGTGGTCAACCGCGGTCGATCCTTCGTGTTCACCACAGGACTGGCACCCTCCAGCGCGGCTGCGGCGAAGGCTGCGGTGGACATCTGCCGGTCGGCCGAGGGAGGCCGACTCCGGCGCACCCTCCGCGGCCACGTTGACGCCATTCGTGAACGCCACCCGTCGCCGATCGTGCCGGTCGTGATGGGCGACGAGGCGTCCGCCCTGGCCGCGTCCACGAAGCTGTTGGGCGCCGGGTTGCTGGTTCCCGCCATCCGGCCGCCGACCGTCCCCGCTGGGACCAGCCGGCTGCGGGTTTCACTGTCGGCCGCTCACTCGGGCGACGAGGTAACCCGCCTGGCCAAGGCCCTGGCGGACCTGCCGTGAGGCCGAAGCTGCTGGTCCTCGTGACCGGGACGGGAACAGACGTCGGCAAGACCTGGGTGGCCGCCGAGATCCTCCGACGCCTTTCGGCCCTCGGGTGGACGGTGTCGGCGCGGAAGCCGGCCCAGTCCTACGCACGCGAGGACGTGGTCACCGACGCCGATATCCTGGCCGCCGCCACCGGAGAGACGGCAACGGAGGTCTGCCCCCCGGGCCGGTGGTACCCGGTAGCGATGGCTCCTCCGATGGCAGCCGAGCTTCTGGGCCTGCCCACCGTGCTGTTGGGTGAGCTGGAGAGAGAGGTGGGTTCGGGGTGGCCGCTCATGCCGGTCGACGTCGGCCTCATCGAGGGCGCCGGAGGGGTGGCTTCGCCCCTCGCAACCAACGGGGACATCGCCGAACTGGCCCGGATCCTGGGCACCAACCTCGTCATCGTGGTGGGCCAGGCCGAACTAGGGGCCATCAACTCCTTGCGCCTGTGTCACGACGTGCTTTCCCCCTTGCGGGTGGTCGTGTACCTCAACCGGTTCGACAAGGACAACGAGCTTCACGTTCGCGTCTACGACTGGCTCACCCGCCACGACGGTTTCGTGGTCACGACCGAGGTCCAGGTTCTGGTGGACCTGATGGTGGCGGAGATAGCGACTTAGGACGCTATGGAGACCGGGAGTCCAGACTGCGTTCCTCGGGTCCGCTTCGACGACCTGAAGGGGGACCGTGGCTCGTTTGTGCTGACGGGTTTCGCCGAAGCGCTAGTCGCCTACCACGTCGACGAGGTCGCCCGGGTGGTCGAAAGGGCCGAGCGAGCGGCCCGGGCCGGGCTGTGGGCGGCCGGATTCGTGGCTTACGAGGCGGCGCCCGCCTTCGATGACGCCTTGGTGGTGGCCGGCCCCGATCCCGACCTGCCGCTGGCCTGGTTCGGCTTGTTCGCCGGTCGAGCAAAGGTCGACGCCGTCTCGGCCCCAGCGGAGCGACCACTACCGACCTGGCGGTTGGGCTGGCCGCCGGACCGATATGCCGACGAGGTCGCTCGGATCAGGGAGTTCTTGGGCGCGGGGGAGACCTACCAGGTCAACCTCACCGTTCGGGCGAGAGGCCATATCGAAGATCCGGTCGGTGTGTACGGGTCCATGGCTCGGGTTCAATCCGGTGCCTACAACGCCTTCATCGACACCGGTACCCACGTCGTGCTCTGCGCCTCGCCGGAGCTGTTCTTCCTCCGGGACGGAGACGCCCTGCTGACCCGGCCCATGAAGGGCACCACACGTCGGGGCCGATCGTCGATTGAGGATGCGGCGCGGGCTGAAGCTCTGACGCAGTCGACCAAGGACCAGGCCGAGCACGTGATGATCGTCGACCTTCTACGCAACGACCTCGGTCGAATCGCAGAGCCCGGAAGCGTCGTCGTGCGGTCCCTGTGCGATCTCGAACGGTACCCGACGGTTTGGCAGCTCACGTCCACCATCGCCGCCCAGGTGCCGGAGCCGACCGGCCTGATCGACGTCTTTCGGGCCTTGTTCCCGTGCGGCTCGGTGACGGGCGCGCCCAAGCGAAGGACTATGCAGATCATCGCCGCCATAGAGGAGGAGCCTCGGGGCGTTTACTGCGGGGCGGTGGGTTACGTGGAGCCGGGCGGGCGTCGATCGCAGTTCGCCGTCGCCATTCGGACCGCGAGCGTCGAGAAGTCCACTGGGCGGGCCGTATACGGAGCGGGCGGGGGCATCACCTGGGGGTCGCGGCCCGCGAGCGAGTGGCGCGAGGTGGCGGCCAAGTGCTCGATCGTCGACAGCAGGGTCTCGGCTCCCGATCTGCTCGAGACGTTGCGATTCGATCCCCATGACGGCCCCGTCAACCTGGCCCGCCATTTGCAGCGCCTGTCACGGTCAGCCGACTACTTCGACATCCCGTTCGACGCGTCGGTCGCGGAGGCGCAGCTTAGGTCGGCGTGCGACGGCGTCGATGTGGAGCGACGGGTCCGGATCGTGCTCGAGAATGGCGGCGGCCTCACGGTTTCGTTGAGCGACCTGCCGGAGACGGCTTCGGCGCCGGTGCGCCTCGGCTTGGCGACGGAGAGGGTCGACAGCCGCGACGTCAGCCTCTTTCACAAGTCGGCGGACCGCAGCCGCTTCGACGCCCTCCGGTCCGCCCACCCGGACGTCGACGACGTGGTGATGACCAACGAGCGGGGGGAAGTCACCGAGGCCACGATCGCCAACCTCGCCGTTCGTCTCGACGGCCGATGGTGGACCCCCCCAGTCGAGTGCGGCCTGCTCCCCGGGGTCGAACGTCAGCGGCTGATCGACGACGGTGTTCTGGCCGAGCGCGTGATCCCGGTCGCCCTCCTGGCGGCAGCGGAATGCGTCGCGGTGGTCAACTCGTTGCGGGGCTGGCGCCCCGCCGTCATGGAAAGCGCCTGCCCTACCGGCGGAGCAGGTCCTTGGCGATGTGGGTGATCTGGATCTCGTCGGTTCCGGCGTAGATCTGCAACACCTTGGCGTCTCGGGCCAGCTGTTCCACCCGGAACTCGGACATGTACCCGTTGCCACCGAACAGCTGGACCGCCTCCATGGCCACTTCCGACGCGGCCCGGGCCGAGTACAGCTTGAGCGCCGAAGCTTCGGCGAGGGACAGGTGCTTTCCGGCCTGGGTCATCTCGATATAGCGGAACACCAGGTTGTTGACGTTGAGGCGGGCGACCTCCATGCGCGCCAGCTTGTCCTGGATCAGCTGGAAGTCGCCGATCGGTCGGCCGAACTGCACCCTCTCCTTGGCGTACTCGACGGACAACTCGAGGCAACGCTCGATGATGCCGAGGGCCATGCCCGCCACGCCGACGCGCTCCTGGGCGAACGTGGCCTTGGCCCCTTCACGGCCGCCGGCCGCGACGTCCTCGGTCTCGCCGATCAATCGATCCCGACCGGCCCGGACGTCGGTTAGAAACAGCTCCCCGGTCGGCGACGAGTGCATGCCCATTTTGCGAAGGGGCTTCGACTGCTCCAAGCCGGGCATGCCTTTGTCCAGCACAAAGCTCAGGACCTTGCGCTCGGCGGGCCGGTTGCCCTCGTCGAGTTTGCAGATGAAGACGATGGTGTCGGCATAAGGACCGTTGGTGATGAACGTCTTGGAGCCGTTCAACACGTATTCGTCGCCGTCGCGGCGGGCGGTGGAAACCATCGACCCGAACGCGTCCGAACCCGAACCGGGCTCGGTGATGGCCCAGGCCCCGATCATTGTGAGGCTGAGGAGATCGGGTACCCACCGTTGCCTCTGGGCCAGGGTGCCCTTGGCGTTGATGGCCGCCGAGGTCAGCCCCACCGAGACGCCCAGAGCGGTGACCATGCCCGGGCAGTACCGGGACAGCTCGATGGTCGGGATCAGCGTCATGGCCGGGTCGGACCGGCCGCCCTCGCCGAGGTCCAGGTCGAGGTCGTCATCGCGATCGTTGGCCGTGGCGCCCGGCGCGCTTTCTTCGGCGGCCGCCTCCCGGCGGATCCGTTTGGCGAACCCGGCCCGGGCCGCGGCGTCGATCCCGAAGGTGGAGAACATCTTGCGGAGGGCGTCGTAAGGCGGGCGGCCTTCGTGCTCGAACGCGTCGAGCTCGGGGACGATCTCCTTCTCGATGAACTGGCGCACCGCGGTGCGCATCATGTCGTGCTCTTCTGACCATTCGAACATGGCCGACGAGCGTACGCCGCCGCGGCCCGGCACCGATAGACGGGGTCCGGCGTCGACCGGCCGGTAGCCTCTAGACCCAATGCCGACGACGCCCCGCGACCGAGCGCTTGCCGTGGCCAACGAGGCCGGGGCGCGATTGCTTCACGCCACGGAGCGCTTCGTGCTGCGCTCGTCCACCGTGCCCACCACGCCGTTCCTGCCCCTGGACACGTTCGGATGGGTCGGCGATCTGGAAGACCATTGGACGACGATCAGGTCGGAGCTGGACGAGGTGCTCACCTACCACCACGACCTGCCGAACTTCCAGGACATATCTGCCGATCAGGCGTCCATCACCGATGACGACGGCTGGAAAACGTTCTTCTTCTTCGGGTACGGCTTCCGGGCCGACGCCAACTGCGCCAGGTGTCCCAAGACCTCCGCCCTCCTCGACGAGATCCCGGGGCTGACCACCGCCTTTTTCTCGATCCTGTCGCCGGGCAAGCACATCGGGGAGCATCGGGGCCCGTGGCGGGGTGTGCTTCGCTACCACCTCGCCCTCAAAGTGCCCGAACCGGCGCAGTCGGCTGGCATCTCCGTCGGTGGCGAGGTCGAGCACTGGGCCGAGGGTCGCAGTCTTCTCTTCGACGACGGCTATGAGCACCACGCCTGGAACGACACCGACGGTGTCCGGGTGGTGCTGTTCGTCGATGTCATTCGCCCCCTCCGGCCACCGGCCGACCAGATCAACCGGGCCCTGATCTGGGCCATCGGACGGTCTCCGTACATCCGCGACGCCCGCAACCGCCACGACGCGTGGGAGCAGCGGTTCGAATCGTTGCGGTCCTGGGGTGGGAAGTGACCGACGCGCCGGCGAAACCCGAAGCCGACGTGTTCGCCAAGGTCGACGACCCGCGGCTCGAGGAGTGGCGCCTGGCCGAGTCTCTGGACCTGATCCCGTTCTACCGTGAGCTCGACGGGGAGGTAGGTCCGACGTCGAGCTTCCGTGGTCAGGCCATGGTGATGCTGGGATCCAACAACTACCTGGGCCTCACCATCGATCCCCGAGTCCGCGACGCGGCCATCGCGGCCATTCATCGCTACGGCACCGGCGTGACAGGTAGCCGGATGCTCAACGGGACCCTCCCGCTGCACCGAGAGCTCGAGGAGCTGCTCGCCGAGTGGGTCGGCATGGAATCGGCCCTGGTGTTCACCACCGGCTATGCCGCCAACTTGGGTCTGCTCGGTGCGCTCATCGGTGCCGACGACGCGGCGGTGGTCGATTCGGCCGCCCACGCCAGTCTGGTCGACGGCGCCCGCTTCTCCGACGGGTCGTTGCGGGCTTTCCGTCACAACCGACCGAACAGCTTGCGCCGGGCCCTACGAACGTGGCGCGAGCAGGCCGACGCGGGCGGGGTCCTGGTGGCCGTCGACGGGATCTATTCGATGGAGGGGGACTGGGCTCCTCTGGCCGAGGTCGCCGGGGTGTGCGCCGAGTTCGGGGCCCGCCTGCTGGTCGACGAAGCCCACGCCTTGGGGGTCGTCGGACCGCGGGGTGCCGGCACCGCCGCCGAGGCCGGCATCCGAGCCGACCTGGTCATGGGGACGTTCTCCAAGTCGCTGGCCAGCTGCGGGGGCTTCATAGCGGGGCCGCATTCGGTCGTGGAGTATCTGAAGATCACGTGCCGGCCGCTCATGTTTACGGCGGCGGGCACTCCCGCGGCCCTGGCCGCGGCCCTCGAGGCCGCCCGCATCGCCCAAGTGGAGGACTGGCGCCGAGAAGCGGTGCTGGCCCGGGCCGAGCAGCTCCGCCGGGGGCTGAAGGAGCTTGGCTACCAGATCGGGGAGCAGCCCGGCAGCGCCATCGTCCCCGTGCACGTCGGGGACAACTGGGAAGCGGGGAGGCTTTGGAAGGCCCTGCTCGAGAACGGCGTGTACACCAACTGCGCCATCCCGCCGGCCGTCCCCATCGCCATACTGCGCACGTCGGTCATGGCCACCCACTCCGAGGCCGACATCGACCGGGCGCTCGAGGGCTTCAGCCGGGCCCGGTTGTAGGCCCACCGCACCCATTCAGTCAACGGCTACTGAGCCACGGTCCCGACGGCGGGGCGCTGGTACAAGCGCCACACCTTCGAGCGGTGGGCGCCCATGGCCTCGAGCTGATCGTTGATGCGGTGGTTGGAGGCGAGGGTCCACGACGCCTCGGCGGTATCGACGCCGTCGGCCCTCAGGCGGTCGACTATCTCCCTGTACAGCAGGGGCCCGAGAGCGAGATGCTGGTAGTCCGGACGCACGCCCAAGGCCCACACCCGGGCCTGGTTGAGCTTCTTTCGCCCCGTCAGGAGCGGGTACCACCCGGTCGGCAACATCCGTCCCGAACGCACGCCCCGCATGAGCTGGTTGACGTCGGGTAGGGCCAGGCACACGGCGACGGCGGTGCCGTCCGCGGTCTCCAAGCCGAACGCCCAGTTGGGGTTGATGATCTGCTTGAGCTGCTTGGCCAGGTGGCGCACCTCGGGCTCCGGCATCGGCGCGAAGCCCCAGTTGGCGCTCCACGCCGCGTTGTACACCTCGAAGAACCGGCCCACTTCGGCGTCGTAGTCGTCCATGCGGATTCCGCGGGCGACCACCTTGGCCCGCTTCTGGATCCGGTCCAGCGTCCGGCGCTGTCGCTCCGAGAGCTCTGTGGTGGTGCGCTGGAAGCGCCACGCCCACAGGTCCATGGCCGGTTCCCAGCCGTGGCCCACCCACAAGCCTTCGTAGTACCGGGGGTTCTGCAGCGTGAGCAGCGTCGCCGGTTGGTCGAAGCCCTCGACCAGCAGGCCCAGCTCGTCGTTGGTGGTGAAACAGGCCGGTCCGACGCAAGTGTCGGCTCCCAGGGCGGCGGCCCAGCCGCACGCCGTGTCGAACAGAGCCCCGGCCACGCTCGGGTCGTCGAAGCTGTCGAAAAAGCCGACCCAACCCCACTTGACGTGCTGGTACTCGTTGAACGTGGAGTCGACGCACGCCCCGATCCGCCCGACCGGGCGCCCGTGGCGGTAAGCGACCCAAATGGCTACTTCCTGGTGGGCCATGGCCGGATGCTTGGCCGACAGGCGGTCGTACACGCTCAGGCGCAGCGGAGGGACCCATTCGGGGTCTCCGCCGTGGATCCGGAACGGCACGTCCACGAAGAGCCGGCGGCCGAGCAGTCCGGTGGCGCGACGAATTTCGATGCCAGACATCCGGGTGACGGTACCCGACGCAACGAAGTGGTTCCGGCGCGACGGCGCTGAAATGGGTTGCCGCGGCCATCGCAATTTCGGCGCGAGCCCCCCGACTGGCAAGCTGTGACCGATGGCCGAAATCCCAAGCGACGAATTGCCGCTTCCTCCCGTTGAGCTCGTCCGACCGGGTTTGTGGAGCATTCCGGTTCCGATTCCCAACAACCCGCTCCGCTACGTGCTCGTCTACGCCTTCGAAACCGAACGCGGCCCCTACCTGATCGACGCCGGGTGGAACACCGACGACGCTTGGAACACCCTGGTCGCCGGCCTCGCCCGCACGGGGCACGCCATGACCGACGTGCAGGGCGTGCTCGTCACCCACATACATCCGGACCACTACGGGCTGGCCGGTCGGGTGCGCGACGCCTCCGGTGCGTGGGTCGCCCTCCACCCTGCCGACGCGTCGTTGATCACGGCGCGCTACGAAGAACCTGACGACCTGCTGGCCAAGATCAACGCCATGCTCCGCCGAGACGGGGCCCCGCCCGACGAGATAACGGCCCTCACCAACGCCTCCATGCCGATCCGGTCCTGGGTCTGGGCGGCCACGCCCGACATCTTGATGGAGGACGGCGACCGGCCCGAAGTCCCGGGTTGGGACCTGACGGCGATCTGGACCCCTGGACACTCGCCCGGACACCTCTGCTTCTACGAGGGGTCCCAGCGCCTCATGCTTTCTGGTGACCACGTCCTCCCCCGGATCACGCCGAACATCTCGTTCCACCCGCAGGCCGGGCCCAATCCATTGGGCGACTTCCTGGCTTCGCTCGACAAGGTCGCGACCTACGACACCGACGAGGTGCTTCCGGCCCACGAATACCGCTTCGCCGACCTCCGGGCCCGCGTCAACGAGCTGAAGAGCCATCACCAGGCCCGCTTCGACGAGGCGATCGAAGCCATCCGGGATGGCGACACCTCCACTTGGAAGATCGCCGGTCGCATGACCTGGAACCGCCCGTGGGCGGAGATCCAAGGGTGGATGCGTCGGGCCGCAGTGGGCGAGACCCTGGCCCACCTCCACTACCTCGAGCGGCTCGGGGTCCTCGCAGAGGACGTCGGCGAACCTTCGCAATGGCGAGTCGTCGATGCCGCGACCCGAGCTTGATGGCCGCTCCTCCCGAGGCGTCCGGGACGGCCTTGGTCCGTACCCTCGTCGACGCTACTGGTGCGGTCATGAGCGCAGTCGGGCGCGACGATATCGAAAGGCGTCTGGCCGCCGGACAGTTCTTCTGGCTGGACCTGCCCGCCCTCGATGACGAGGAACTGGGTTGGATGCGAGATGTGTTCCACTTCCACCCGCTCGCCATCGAGGACGCCGAGCACTTCCGGCAGCGCCCGAAACTCGACGAATACGACGGGTACGTCGTACTGGTGCTGTACGGCTCAGGAGCCCAAACGTCGGCGTCGGCGGGTTCGCTCGACTCGGCCGGGGCGGGTTGCTCCCCCGACGAGTTGGAGACGGTCAGCGAAGTTCACTGCTTCGTGTCCGACAAGTACCTGGTAACCGTTCACCGCGACAACTGCCCGGCATTCGGAGCCCTGGCCGACCGGATGCGGATTCACTCCCTCGTCGGTGACAGCCCCGGTCATCTCTTCTATCGGGTGGCGGACACGCTGGTCGACAGCTTCTTTCCGGTGCTGTCCGACCTGGACGACCTGATCGACGCCCTCCAAGCCGACGTGATCAGCCGGCCGACCAACGCCCAACTGGCCCAGCTCCTCAAATACAAGAGCTCTCTCATCACCCTCCGGCGGGTGATCGCACCTCAGCGGGACCTGTTCGCCAGCTTGGCCAGCGGGATCACGGCGCTGCCCGGATACGACGAGGAGGCGCAGCGCTACTTCCGGGACGTGTACGACCACTTGATCCGGCTGTCGGACCTGGTCGACAGCTACCGGGACCTCCTNNAGCAGCTGACCATCATCGCCACCATCTTCCTGCCCCTCTCGTTCCTCACGGGCTTCTTCGGCCAGAACTTCGGATGGATGGTCAACCGGATCGGGAGCCTCGCGGTGTTCCTGGGGCTGGGACTGGGAACTGAAGCGATCGCCGTGGTGTTGCTGCTGACCATGTTCCGCAGGCGCGGCTGGCTGGCCGGCCAGGGCTGACGGACGCCCCTGGCCCGGCCTGGCTCGGTCGGCCCGGTTGGCCCCGAGGGCTCGGGCCCCTCGGGGCGTCACCGCTACCATCAGGTCCGTGTCCAACTGGAACTTCGCCGACGTCTGGGAAACGGTCGCAACCGCTCGCCCAGACGCGCCGGCCCTGGTCCAGGGCAACAGGCGGGTGACCTGGCAGGAGTTCAATCGGCGAGCCGACGGAGTGGCAGCCGGGCTGCTGCGCGGTGGGCTCGACCACCAAGCCAAGGTGGCCGAGTACCTCTACAACTCGCCCGAATACCTCGAGACGCTCTTCGGGGCGTTCAAGGCCGGGTTGGTTCCCGTGAACACCAACTACCGCTACACCGAAGGCGAGCTGGTCTACCTGTGGGACAACGCCGACGTCGAAGCCGTGGTCTTCCACGGCTCCTTCGCCGACCGGGCCGCGGTGGCTCGCTCCCGCCTTCCCCGGATCAGGCTGTGGTGGTGGGTCGACGACGGAGCCGCGCCCTGCCCCGATTGGGCGTCTCCTTTCGAGGAAGCGGCGGGCGTGGCAACGAACGAGTCGGTTCGGGCCCCGTGGGGTCGGAACGCCGACGATCTTCTCTTCATCTACACGGGTGGCACGACGGGGATGCCCAAGGGCGTCATGTGGCGCCAGGACGACCTCTTCGCCCTCCTCAACCGGACGGGTGAGCTGCGCTATCCAGAGGAGGGGAACCTGGCAGACGTGCGCGCCACGCTGGCCGCTCCTTCCAAGCACCCCCCGCCGCTGCTCGTGCCCGGCCCGCCGCTCATGCACGGCACCGGTCTCTTTACCGCCATGTCGGTGCTGAGCAGCGCCGGAAGCGTGGTGATGCTCGAATCGCGCCATCTCGATCCGGAAGCACTCCTGGACACGATCCAAGCCGAGCGCATTACTGAGATTTCGATCGTGGGCGACGCCTTCGCCAAGCCGCTCCTCGCTGCTCTCGACGCCAACCCGGGCCGGTGGGACATCTCGTCGCTGTGGCTGATCATCAGCTCGGGCGTCATCTGGTCGGCGGAGGTGAAGGCGGGTCTGTTGCGTCACAATCCCCGTCTCACGCTGGTCGACAGCCTCGGATCCTCCGAGGCCCTCGGCATGGCCCGCTCCACGTCCCGGGCCGGCAGCACTGCGGAGACAGCCGGGTTCCAGCTCGGCCCGGACACGAAAGTCATCAGCGACGACGGGCGTGATGTGGTGGCCGGGTCGGGCGAGCAAGGCCGGGTGGCGCTGCGCGGCCGAGGTCCTATCGGGTACTACAAGGACCCCGACAAATCGGCGAACACGTTTCTCCTGATCGACGGTCAGCGATGGACCATCCCCGGCGACTTCGCGACCGTGCGAGCCGACGGCTCGGTCCAGCTGCTCGGCCGGGGTTCGGGCTGCATCAACACCGGCGGTGAGAAGGTGTTCCCGGAGGAGGTCGAGGAAGCGCTGAAGCTCCACCCCGCCATCGCCGACGCCGTGGTGGTCGGGGTCCCCGACGACCGCTTCGGCGAGACCGTCGCCGCCATCGTCGAGGTGAGACCGGGTGAGAGCCGACCAGGCGACGCTCAACTCATCGAATGGGTGAGGGTCCGGCTGGCCGCCTACAAGGCGCCGCGGCACCTGATTGAAGTGGCCACCATCGGGCGATCACCCAGTGGGAAGGTGGACTACCGCCGGTTGCGTGAGTACGCGGTCAAAGAAGTGGCGACGGGGCGCTGAGCGGGGCGCTCAACGGAAGATCATCACCGAGCTGACGTACCACCCCCTGGCCGTGTGCGACACGTACAGCTCGTAGAGCGCGTCGTTGGCATTGCCGCCCCCGGGCGGGCCGTAGGTGCAGACAAGGGGGGGGAAGGCGACGCTGCAACCCCGTGAGATCGCCAGTCCGTCCCCCGGGTAGGGCGTCACGAACAATTCGGCTACCGCGGTCGCCGTCGCCACCCTCCTGGCTGCCGTCCGGTTGCTCGACCTCCAGGCCGTGACCAACTGGGATGCGGCGTCGCTTGCCGACGGCTGGGGGGTAGGCGGGAGGGGAATGGTCGTGCTCGCAGTCGCCGTCGTGGGGGTGCCTTTTGCTTCCGTCGTCGAGGTGGACGTGGCCGACACCGTCGTCGACGTTGCCGACCCCGCGGTGCGGCCACAGGCCGTGACCGCCAGGACACAGAGGAGCGCGGCCGCAGGAGGGGCCAGGCGGGCGGCGAAGGCGGGAGGCACGGCCCCCATTGTTGTTGGTCGGAGATCACGGCTGCCATCGGCATCCGCCACGAGTGCGCAACCTTGGGGACGACTACCGTCTGGGGACCGTGGTGGTTGCCGGCGCATCCGGGCATCAGGGGATCTATGACGCGTTCGTCGCTCTCCACGTGATCTGTGCCGTGGTCGGCTTCGGGTCGGTCGCCCTCAGTGGTGTCTACGGGGCCGCGGCCCGGCGCCCCGAGCACCAGAGCCCTGCGGAGGAGACCACCCGGTACTTTCAGTCACGCGGGCGGCCGGAGCTCCTGATCCTGGCGGTTCCGCTGTTCGGAGCGGCCGCCCTGGGGTTCCGCCCGGAAGGATCGGAGTTCGGGCAGGTTTGGGTGATCGGCGGCCTGGTCGTGTGGATGGTCGCGGCCGGCCTCCTCTTCGCGATCGTGCGACCGGCGGAGAGCCGCATCCGCCGATCGGGCGACAGGCAGGAGGCGGCCCGTCCGGCGACGCGCCTCATGTGGGCGGCTGCGGCTTGCGACGTCCTCTTCGTCATCGCCCTGGCGATCATGGTTACCCAACCGCCTTGAGGGGTCCTACGATGCGAGCCATATGGCGGCTTCGACTTCCTCCACCGGCACGCAACAGCCGGCCGTCGACCTAGAGGCCGGGCCACCCGGGCAGACCTTTCGAGGTGTTCCGGTTGAGGAGCTACGCGACGACTTTCGACTGGCCTGGGTGTCGCGATTCCTCGATGACCGGGAGATCGCGCTGCAAAAGCAGAGCCGGGTCTTTTTTCAGATCTCGGGGGCGGGACACGAGGCGCTCTTGCTCGGGCTGGGACGGTACTTGCGTCCCGCCTACGACTGGTTCTTTCCTTACTACCGGGACCGAGCCCTCATGCTGTCGCTCGGGGTCACTCCCACCGAGATTCTGATGCAAGCGGTGGGTTCGGCGGCGGACCCATCGTCGGGCGGACGGCAGATGCCGTGTCACTGGGGGAACGCGCCGCTCAACGTGGTCACCGAATCCAGCGCCACTGGCAGCCAGTGCCTACCTGCGGTCGGATGCGCCGAAGCGGCCCGGTACATCTCGCGTCGCCAGCTGCCCGGGTGCGTAGCTCACGGGGACGAGCTCACCTACGTTTCGCTCGGGGAAGGGGCCACATCGGAAGGTGAGTTCTGGGAAAGCCTCAATTCGGCGTGCACCCTCCACCTGCCCGTCCTCTACCTGGTGGCCGACAACGGCTACGCCATCTCCGTGCCGTCGTCGGACCAGTCGCCGGCGCCCGTATCGGAGATGGCGCGCGGATTCCGCGGTCTGCACATCCACGTCATTGATGGCTGTGACTACTTCGAGGTCCGGGAGCGGGGGGCCGACATCGTCGCCGAGGTCCGCGCCGGGGTCGGCCCCGCGCTCATCCACGCTTCGGTGACCCGGCCCTACTCGCATTCCTCGGCCGATACCCAAAGCAAGTACCGCTCGGCCGACGAGCTGGCCCGGGAGTCGGCCCATGACCCGTTGGTCCTCATGGAACACGCACTGGTCGACGGCGGTCTCTACAGCCCGGAGCAGATAGCCCTGCTCAAAGAGGAAGCCCGCCAGATAGTGATCGACGCGGCCAAGTCGGCCCTGGCCGCGGCCCGCCCCGACCCGGAGAGCGTCACCGAACAGGTGGTCAACCTGCCCTTTGTACCCGCCGACGCGGAGCTGGCCGACGACGGCACGGGCGACGTGGTCGCTCTGGGGGAAGCGATCCGGCGCACCCTCCACGAGCAGATGGAGGAGGACGAGCGCATTCGGGTCTTCGGTGAGGATGTGGCCGACGCGCGCGAGATCGTGCTGGGCGACGTCGAGGGCAAAGGAGGTGTCTTCGGCACCACCCACGGCCTGCAACGGAGCTTCGGCATCGCCCGCTGCTACAACACGCCACTGGCCGAGGCCAACATCGTCGGGCGGGCCGTGGGGCAGGCGATCAGGGGTCTCAGGCCCGTACCCGAAGTGCAGTTCTTCGACTACATCTGGACCGCCATGCAACAGATCAAGACCGAAGCCGCCACCATCCGCTGGCGTTCGAACGGGGCCTTTACCTGCCCGCTCGTGCTGCGGGTGCCGATCGGCGGGTATCTATCAGGCGGCGCCATCTGGCACTCTCAATCCGGCGAGTCCATCTTCGCCCACATCCCGGGTCTGACCGTGGTGATGCCTTCGAGGGCCGCCGATGCGGTCGGCCTGATGCGCACGGCCATGCAGGCCGAGGACCCGGTGATGTTCCTCGAGCACAAGCACTTGCTCCGCCAGCCCTACACCCGCAGCCCGTTTCCGTCGCGCGGTTTCCAAGTTCCTTTTGGGAAAGGTCGCGTGGTCCTAGAGGGCGATGAGCTGACCATCGTCACTTGGGGCGCCACCGTCGAGAAGTCACGGCAGGCGGCAAACCGCCTCGAAGCTGACGAGGGGGCGTCGGTGCAAGTGATCGACCTCCGCAGCATCCTGCCGTGGGACCAGGCCTTGGTGGCCGAGAAGGTCGCCGAGACCGGGCGTCTCCTGGTCGTTCACGAGGACATCTTGACGTGCGGGTTCGGGGCGGAGGTGGCCGCCTGGGCGGCCGAGCACTGCTTCTCCGACCTAGACGCACCAGTGAGCCGGGTCGGCGCGACCGACACGCACGTCGCTTACGAACCTTCCCTCGAAAAGGCGATCCTGCCTCAAGTCGACGACATCGTGGCGGCCGCCAAACGAGTCCTGGAGTACTGACCGATGGCTTACGAGGTGATGGGAGTGGTGGCGCTCGAGAAGGGCGCGCCGGTTCGAGTCGAAACGATCGCGATACCCGATCCCGGTCCGGGTGAGGTCGTCGTGACCGTCGGTGCTTGCGGCGTGTGCCACACCGACCTNNCTCCTCGGCCACGAAGCCGCCGGCATCGTCGAAGCCGTCGGCGCAGGGGTGACCAACGTGGCCCCCGGCGACTACGTCGTCCTGGCCTGGCGGGCGCCTTGCGGGCGGTGCCGCTCCTGCCGACGCGGCCGGCCCTGGTATTGCTTCGATAGCGCCAACGCCACCCAGCCCATGACCCTCCTCGACGGCACGTCTCTGGCGCCTGCGCTGGGGATCGGCGCCTTCGCCGAGAAGACNNGTCGACCCGGGCGCCCGGCCCGAAGCAGCCGGGCTGATCGGATGCGGGGTCATGGCCGGGTTCGGAGCGGCGGTCAACACCGGAGGGGTCACGCGCGGTGACTCGGTCGCGGTCATCGGGTGCGGCGGCGTCGGCGACGCCGCCATCGCGGCGTCGGCCCTGGCCGGAGCCAGGCTCGTGGTGGCCGTCGACGTCGATGACCGCAAGCTCGAATGGGCGAAGGGTTTCGGGGCGACGCACACGGTCAACGCGGCACGACAGGACGCGGTCGAAGCCATCAAGGATCTGACCGGCGGCTTCGGAGCCGACGTCGTGATCGAGGCCGTCGGACGGCCGGAGACCTACAAGCAGGCCTTTCTCGCCCGGGACCTGGCGGGG
>PMHU01000083.1 GCA_003156795.1 Acidimicrobiaceae bacterium | reverse complement strand
GGAGGTGGCTGGTCTAGCCGGTCTCGGTGGAACCGCTCACGTAGACCTCGACCGGCCACGACCCCCCAGACGCCGAGATCTGCCCGGTGTAGAGGCCAACGGGGTACTTGCCGATCGGAAGGTCGACTCGAACGGCTCCGTATACGACGGGCGGGCTTCCGTACTGGACCGTCACGGGCGTTAGCTTCACCAAGGAAGCGGGGATGGTGCAAGGTTCGCCGGGTTGCGGGCTGGCGCTGAGCTGGGTGAGGACCCCGTCGAGGGTCGCCCCGACGGGTTGGGCCGACTGGGGGAGCATGCAGTACGAGTACTCGCACGTCCCTTGAGGCGGGGGAGCGACGTCGACCGACGCCGGAGGGCCGAGCGGCGGGTCGAACTCGGCCGCGAGCTTGGCCGCCGACTGCCACATGTGCGCCCAGTTCTGGGCCAGCTGCCAGAAGGCCGACGCGCTGTCCTTCATGGCCTCGGAGGTCCCGTACGTCCCCGCCGCCACCGACGACATGCTGCCGGACAAGGACTGGGCGACGAAGTCAGCGGTGCGGTTGGCGTAGCCGACCCACTCGTCACGCACGGACTGGATCAAGTGCAGCGGGTCCGGTGCCGAGCTCGAAGGCTTGACACTGGCCTTGACGTCCTGCTTGATGATCGCCTCGAGCAGCTGGGTCCAGACCGGCTGGGCGGCGGAGAGGCTCTGGTTGACCGCGGCATTATCGGTGCGGACGATCTTGAGCACCTTCACCCGCCGAAGGCCACCGAACTCGCTGGCGAGGAGGAACCCCCGATCGACGGTCACGTTCACCGCGTCGGGCTTCGGGGCCCGGGGCACGAGTTCGTACACGGCCGCGAGGTAGTTCGCGGCCACTGTCGTTTTCACCGCCAGACAGGTGTAGCAGGGCTTCCCATCGACCGTGAGCGTCTCGATGAACTCCCCCGACCAGTTGGCGGCGGGGTCGCCGCGTCCGGTGCCGGGGACCGGCTCGAGCACCAACATGCCCGGAGCCCACTTCTCGGGCGCGTCGAGCCACTGCCTGAGGCTTATCAACGAGATAGGCGTGAGGAACTCGGAGAAGATCCATATCGACGGTTGCCCGTTGACGGTGACCTCGCGCGTGGCCACGAGGACCGGCCCGCCAGGCGAGTCCCACTCGCCGCGCTGGTCCGCGTTCGGCTCGTCGTGTGCCGGAGAGTTCATTCGCGACCTCCCTATCCGTGCCCGACCTTCCGCGCCGAAGCATACCGAACGGGGGTGGGAGGAGAGTCCGTCGAAACCGTCGTCACCCCTGCGGGTGGATTCCAGTGGGAGCGGTATAAGAACCGACGGCAGTGGCGTCCATGGCTATCGGTCCTTCCTCACACCGATCTGCGATTCCCTGCTGGAAGCGGCCGAACGCGGCCGACGAAAGTAGCGGGTTGGCCTCCCCTTCGATTGTGGCGACGTGCAGGAAGGTCACGCCGTCGTCCAAGCGGTACGTGGCGTAGCGGAGGCCGGCAGGGTCGTCGGCGGCAAGCTCTGCGAAAACGGCCCGCACAAGCTCGGCGTTCTCCTCTGCGTGCTCTGGCTTCGTGCGGTAGCGGACGACCTTGACAGGGCTCATGACTTTCCCTTGGCCCGCATCTGGTTGTTCCGAGCGTCGTGGGTCACCTCGGCCAGACCGAGCTCTTCGAGCAGCGGCGGCAGATACATGCCGAAGCGGCCGCGGTAGCCCTTGCGCATGCCGTACCAGCCGCCCACGGGGTTCGACGCCGAACGCCCGAACTCCTCGACCGTCCCCGGAGCCGGGTCCTTGCCCTCGTCGGCGGAACCGAGCGACACCCAGTCGCCCTGCTCGCGCAGCCACGCGGCCAGGTCTTCGATCGCCCGAGCCTGATAGGTGAGCTTGGTAGAGCCGACCTGGCAGACGATGAGTTCCGGATCGGCCTGGTCGTCTCGGTACATCGTGTACTCCGACGTCCCCGGCGGTGTCTTCAGGGCCCAAGGGTCGTCTTTGCTGCCAGCAGCCATCAGCCGTCTCCTCTGTCGATTGCTTCTACGAAGTGGGGGAAGACCGACGTCCAGCCGAGCCGGTTCCCCTCCCGGCGCTGAGGGGCGCGCCCACCGAGACGCTCCCAGCCGCCGTGCACGATCTCGATGCGGGTGCGGTCCCCCCCGACGTCGACGAACCGGATCTCCACGTCGGTGGCGTCTTCAGGCCCAAAGCGCAGATGCCAGGTGTAAGCGAGCCGGGATGGCGGCTCCCACGCCGTGATCCTCCCCCACTGGTGCTCGGCGCCCGACGACGTTCGCTCGAAGATGCGCCCACCGACGCCCTCCTCGAAGACGACCTGGAGACCGCGTTCCCCGCTCACAGAGTGATCGAGCGGCCACCAAGTCGATGCGCGCGTGGTCCACGTCGAGAAGGCCGTCGCGGGTCGGCAGGCGACCTCGAAGGCGAACTCGAGCGGCTCGTTCACCCGACTTCTCCGTCGACATTCTCAGCCACGATCCGGAACCTCGTCGCGGCCTCGCCCCAAACCGTCTCGAGGTAACGCCGGACCGCTTCGACCCCTTCCGGCCTGAGGCGGTACAGGTGGCGGGTCCCGACCGCCTCCTCCTCCACGAAGCCCGCCTCCTTCAGGAGGCGAAGATGGCGCGACACGGCCGGCCGGCTGATCGGAAGCTCCTCCGCGATCTCGTGCACGGCCCGGTCACCCTGGCGAAGCATGGCGAGAATCTGGCGCCGGTAGCCGTCGGCTAGGGCGTCGAACCCGGCGGCCTCACCTGCCACTGCTGTACCTCAGGGTGGAGGCGCTCGGTAACACAACCGTTACCGTAACGTAGCCGTTACCGAGTAGCAACTCCTCCGGTCCTCGTCATCCGATGGCCCTCGGTCCGGCAGCTGGGCCCTAACGCCTCAGGGGAGCGTGGCCGCGAACAAGGCCACCAGCTCGGTCCAGTGGCGTTCCGCCGCGGCCTGGTTGTAGACCGGGAAGTCCGTCATCGTCCAGCCGTGCAGCGCCTCGGGATAGACCTCGCAGCGGTGATCCACGCCGGCGTCGCTCAGGGCCTGGTCGAGTCGTGCCGCCATCTCGGGCGGGTAGGAGTTGTCGTGATCAGCACCGGCGACATAGACCCGGGCCGCCATCGCCGGCGCCAGGCGGTGCGGGCTCAGCTCGGAGTCGGTGGCCAGGTTTCCGCCGTGGAAGCTGGCCGCGGCGGCGATACGGTCCGGATAGGTTCCCGCCGCAGTCAGCGATATGGACCCGCCCATGCAATAACCGGTCGTGCCCACCTTGGCTCCGGCCACGTCCTCTCGGCCGTCGAGATAGGCGAGGAACGCCTCCGTGTCCTCAGCGGCCCGACGATTGTCGGTCGAAGCAAACAGGTGACCGATAGCAGCCCTGAAGTCGCCCGAGGCGAAGACCTCCTTCGGATCCAAGGGCTCGTAGGGGCCGGCCCGATAGTACAGATCGGGTACCAGCACGACATGGCCGTGACCGGCCAGCCGCTGCCCCATGTCAAAGATCGTCGGGCGGATCCCGAGCCCGTCCATGTAGAAGATCACAGCCGGAAACTGACCGGACCCCGACGGCGTGAACACGTAGGCCGGGCAGTCGCCGTCACGGGTGCGGATCGAAACCTGCTCGTAGCTCATCCCCGTCGCCTCCTCCCTACCGTGTCGTCGCGATCATGCCGGAGGCCAGCCGGTTCCGCCACCTCGATCCCCGGCCACCCGGCCCGAAGCGCCGGCGCCATAGATCCCGAAGCCCGACCCGATCGTCGTAGGGTCCCCTTGTCACGCCACCATGGCGTCGGCCTCGAGGTTGAGGTGGAACCGGTGGGGTTGGACGAGGATTCCCGAAGCGACGGCGCTGAGGGCGAGGATGGCGGCGGCGACGGTAAAGGCGACCGTGTACCCGTGGACCATCCCGTGGGCTTCGAATGGGCCGGTTTTGGCGTGGCTGGCCAGGTAGCCGGCGGTGGTTGAGGCGGCGACGGTGTTGAGGAGCGCGGTGCCGAGCGAACCGCCGACTTGTTGAGCGGTGTTTACGAGCGCGCTGGCTACTCCGCTGTCGGCCTTGTCCACGCCGACGAGGGCGGTGTTGGTTAGTGGCACGAACGCCGATCCGAGTCCGATGCTCGTGAGCAGTTCGGGCGGGAGCACGTGACTCCAAAATCCGGTGTCGACTCCGACTCGGCTGAACAGGATGAGCCCCAGGGCGCCCAGCAGCATTCCTGCGGTGAGAATGCGGCGGGGGCCGATGCGGGTCAGCAGCTGGCTGGACAGGGTCGCTCCGGTAATCACGCCGAGCGAGAAGGGCAGGAAGGCGAAGCCGGTTTTGAGGGCCGAGTAGTGCAGGGTCGCTTGCAGGTAGTAGGTGAGCAGTACGAAGGTTCCGAACATGCCGGCGCCCATGAGTAGGCCCCCGAGGTAGGCGGCGCCCCGGTTGCGTTCGGTCAGGACGCGCAGTGGCAGAAGGGGATGGTCGATGCGGCTTTCGATGAGGACGAAGGCGACGATCAGGGCGGCGGCGATGGCCAGGAAGCCCATCGTTGTGGTTGACGACCAGCCGTCGGTTTCGGCTTTGGTGAAGCCGTACACCAGGGCGACCAGTCCGGCGGTGATGGTGGCCGTGCCGATGATGTCGTAGCGCACGTGGCCTTCGGCTCGGCTCTCCTTGACCACCCGACGTGAACCGGCCACGGCGATCAGGGCGATAGGGACATTGACCAGCAGCGTCCACCGCCACGAGGCCCACTGGGTCAGCATTCCTCCCATGATGAGTCCGATGGCCGCCCCGCCGCCGGATATGGCGCCGTAGACCCCGAAGGCTCGGGCTCTTTCCTTGGCGTCGGTGAAGGTGACCGTGATCAGGGACAGGGCGGCGGGGGCCATCAAGGCCGCGAAGGCGCCCTGGATGGCTCGGGCTCCGAACAGCATGGCCGCGTTCTCGGCCAGTCCGCCCAACGCCGATGCGCCTGCGAATCCGATCAGGCTTATCTCGAAGATCCGTTTGCGACCGACGAAGTCGGCGATGCGACCGCCTAGGAGTAGCAAGCCGCCGAAGGCCAGGGTGTAGGCGGTGATGACCCACTGGCGGTCGGCGACGGAGATGTGCAGCCCGCGCTGGGCCGAAGGTAGCGCCACGGTGACGATGGAGGCGTCCAGGACCACCATCAGCTGGGCGATGGCGATGATCCAAAGCGCTTGGAATCGGCGGCCGTCGACTGGGGTGACGCCAGTGGCGGATACATCAGGAGGGGAGATGGTTGGGACGGTGCTCATTGGGGGGTCCTCTCAGCCTTGAGGCGGTGCAGGCAGGAAGTCACGGCCGGGGGTATAATGTGAACCGTGGCTCCGTTTCCAATATACGGAACGTCGGTTCCGTTTGTCAAGGCATGAAACGGAATCCGACTGTGACGTCGGCCACAGCGGCGACGCCGGTTGCGCAGCCCAGCGGGGACGGTGGACCGCGGCCGCTACGGGCTGACGCCGTGCGTAATCGCCAGCGGATCCTGGTGGCCGCCGAAGAGATCTTCGCCCAGTGGGGATCGGCCGCCGGGATGGACGACGTGGCCGTCGCGGCCGGGTTGGGTGTGGGCACCCTGTACCGGCACTTCCCTACCAAAGAGGCCCTGCTCGAAGCGATCCTCCTGGACCGAATGCATCGCCTGGTGGCCCAGGGCCGCACTTACCTCGAAGCGAGCGAGCCGGGCGAAGCCCTTTTCGAGTTCCTGGGCCAGTTCGTGGCCCAGTCCCAGTCCAAGCAGGACATGATCGACGCCTTGGCCAAAGGCTTCGACTCCGATCAGATGTTCCAGAACCCCGAGGCCAGGGCGACCGTCGAGCTGCTCACCGACATCGCCGGCCAGCTATTGCGGGCCGCCCAGACGGCGGGCGAGGTCCGCTCCGACCTCACTTCCTCCGATCTCCTCGGCCTGGTCCTGGGACCGTGCATGGCGCCGGGAAACCCGCTCATCGCCGCCTGTTCGCCGCAGCGGATGCTGGCCGTGGTACGCGACGGTCTACGCCCGACCCGGCCCCCATCGTCACCGGAAGCCTGACGACTCTGGGTCCGACTCGAGGCGCTTAGAAGGGTCCCGAGAGTTCGCCCAGGCTATTGGTGAGACGGAGATTCTCCGTGTAGTCGACTGGGCACGTGATCACCGACACCGTGTCGACCGCCAGGGCCTCATTGAGGATCGGGAGAAGATCAGCCGCGGCACCCACCCGGTAGCCCCGGGCACCGAAGCTCTCGGCGTAGGCCACGAAGTCGGGGTTGGAGAATCCGACTTCCACGTGATGGCCGAGCTCGAGGTCCATCTTCCAGCCGATCAGACCGTAAGCGTTGTCCTCCCAGATCAGAACGGCCACGTGGACGCGTTCCCGGAGTGCCGTCTCGATCTCCTGCGAGTTCATTAGAAACGCGCCGTCTCCGACCGCGGCCAGCACCTTGCGGCCCGGCGCGGCCAGCTTGGCACCGACGGCTCCGGGCAGCGCGAAGGACATCGTCGAGAGCCCATTGGAGATCAGACAAGTGTTCGGCTCGAACGTGGGGTAGAGGCGCGCCATCCACATCTTCACCGCGCCGGTGTCGGCCAGGACGATGTCCGAGCGGCCGAGGGCCGATCGGGTGTCCGCCACGACTCGCTGAGGCTTCAGCGGAAAGCTGTTGTCAGCTGCGCCTTGGGCCAATTCGTCGGTCAAGAGCCGCCTGATCTTCTCGCGCCTCGTCCCTTGGGCGAAGCGGCGGGTTGTCGCCTGGCCCAGAGCGGTCAACGTGCTTTCGATGTCGGCCTGGATTCCCACCTCGACGACGTAATGGGCGTCGACCTCCGCTGGGACACGGCTCAGGTGGATGATTTGCTTGTCCCCGTCGGGGTTGATGCGCACGGGGTCGAACTCCTGCAGTTCGTAGCCGACGCTGACGATCACGTCGGCATCGTCAAACCCGAAGTTGACGTAGTCGTGGCTCATGAAACCGACGGCCCCGAGGGAGTGAGGGTGGTCGTCAGGGAACACGCCCTTGCCGTGAAACGTGGTCGCCACCGGGAGACTCAGCAACTCGGAGAATCGCAGCAATGCTTCGGCTGCTCCCGATCGAGCCGCCCCATGCCCGGCCAGGATGATGGGTCGGCGGCTCGAGTCGAGCACGGCCGCCGCCCTCGCGATCTGCGAGGTCGAGGGCTCGTCTGCTCGGGGTGTATTGACGGCCAGCGGAACCAGGTGATCGGCGACGAAAGCGGCTTCTACGTCCTCTGGCACACCCAGATACACCGACCCCGGGCGTTCGGTCTGGGCCAGCTTGAACGCCTTGCGGACCATCTCAGGGATGGAGCCGGGAGTGAGAATCAGGTCCGCCCACTTCGTAACCGGCGAGAACATGGACACCAGGTCGACGCTCTGGTGGGATTCCTTGTAGATCCGGCTCAGTCCCACCTGAGCCGACAGGGCCAGCACAGGTGTGCTGTTGGTAAACGCGTCGGCGGTGCCCAAGAGAAGGTTGATGGCGCCGGGCCCCAGGGTGGCCGAGCAGACTCCGGCTCTGCCGGTAAGTCGGCCCTGGATCTCCGCCATGAACGATGCGGCTTGCTCGTGACGGACCAAGACGTAGCGAATCGAGGACCGCGAGAGGGCATCGGTGAGGTGGATGTTCTCCTCCCCGGGGATACCGAACACACAAGTCACACCCTCGTGCTCGAGGCACTGGACGAGGAGTTCAGCGGCACGCCGCCGCCCTTCAGCCACAGCAATGGACTGTACTGAAACTCAGGGCGTCGTGACGCGACCACGCGACGGATTTCGGGCGCGGCCCTTGACATCCGATAGTAATTATGATGACATAACCATTATGACTATTGAAGTGGCCGTTCCGGGTCCGACCGTCATGGACGAGCTGAGTCGACGGCGACGCGTCGGCATCCTGCTCATCTGCTCGATGAGCCTCCTCATGGTGGGACTCGACGTCACCATCGTCAACGTCGCGCTTCCCTCGATCGGTCGGGACTTTCACGCCCCGCTCTCGGGCCTGCAGTGGACGGTGGACGCCTACACCCTGGTGCTGGCCAGTCTGCTCATGCTCTCCGGATCGACCGCCGACCGGCTCGGGCGGCGGCGCACCTTCGTCATCGGACTGCTGACCTTCTCGGCCGGATCGCTCCTGTGCAGCTTGGCCCCCAACCTCACACTTCTAATTGTCTTCCGCATGGTCCAAGCCGTGGGCGGGTCGATGCTCAACCCCGTGGCCATGTCGATCATCACCAACACCTTCACCATCCCCCGCGAGCGAGCCCAGGCCATAGGGGTCTGGGCCGCGGTGGTCGGGGTGGCCATGGCCCTGGGCCCGGTACTAGGTGGGGTGCTGGTGACGTCGGTGGGGTGGCGGTCGATCTTCTGGATCAACCTCCCCGTCGGGCTCGCGGCGGTGATCCTGGCCCGCCGTTACATCCCCGAGTCCAAGGCGCCCGTCGCCAGGAGGGTGGACGTCCCCGGGCAGGTGCTCGTGATCGCCCTCTTGACCTCGCTCACTTACGCCATCATCGAGGCGCCCACTCGGGGGTGGTCATCGCCCCTGATCATGGGAGCCTTCGCCCTGGCCGCCGTGTCGTTGGTCGCCCTCCTCATCTGCGAGCACCGGGCCCTCGAGCCGCTCATCGACCTGCGCTTCTTCCGTTCCCTGCCGTTCTCGTCTGCTGCGGTCATCGCCATCGCTGCATTTGCCGCGCTGGGCGGGTTCCTCTTCCTCAACACTCTCTACCTTCAGGACGTACGCGGACTCTCCCCATTGGCGGCCGGAATCGACACGCTGCCCCTGGCGGCGATGACCATGCTCCTCGCTCCGGTGTCGGGAAGGATCGTCGGCCGGCGAGGAGGCCGGATCCCCCTCGTCATCGCCGGTGCCGCCCTCGCCGTCTCCTGCCTGATGCTCGTGGGGTTGAGCGCCGTGACCCCGTTCTCGTGGTTGTTCACGGCCTACGTAGTCTTCGGCATCGGTTTCGGATTCGTGAATGCGCCGATTACCAATACCGCCGTCTCCGGCATGCCCCGGGCCCAGGCCGGTGTGGCCGCGGCCATCGCCTCCACCTCGCGCCAGGTCGGCCAGACTCTGGGTGTGGCTGTGGTCGGCTCACTCGTGACCGCCTCGCTGCAGGCGGGGAATCATCTCGACTTCGCCGTGGCCAGTCGAGCCGGATGGTGGGTCCTGGCCGGATGCGGGGCAGCGGTCCTGCTCTCCGGCCTGGTGGCGACGACCCCGTGGGCCCGGGAAACAGCCCGGCGAACGGCCGAGTCGATCAACCCCGAATTTCTGGAACGGAACGCGGCATGACGAAGTCGAGCATGCGTCGCGACCGCGCCATACGCGAGGCCTGGCACGCCATGGCGGCTCTGGTGCTGGACAACGAGCGTCGACGGGAGGTCAGCGAGAAAACCGGCTTGAGCTTCGGAAGGATGAGGGCGTTGCGACGGATCGCAGCTCGGCCGATGTCCATGCGCGAACTGGCCGCGCTGCTCGGCGTGGATCCGCCCAACCTGACCTCAGTGGTCGACGGCCTGGAGCACTCGGGACTCGTGGAGCGCCAGGCCCACCCCACCGACCGCCGGGTCAAGCTGGTGGCGGCCACCCCCAAGGGGGCGGCCCTGGCCCAACAGGCCCAGGAGATCCTCGACCGGCCACCCGCCGGGCTGGTGGACCTTCCGTCCCATGAACTGGAAACCTTGGTACAGATCCTGGCGCGGGTCCGTCAGGAGTAGAAAACCCAGCCACTGAGCCCATCTGAATGCGGCCGGCACCTACCGCGGCTGGCTACCACCTTGCACCCGGCGTCCTGGCGTTGACCAAGAATGCGATGGCGGCGGCGGCCACAAGAGTGATGGCGGCTCCCCAGATCATGGCCACGGTGAAGCCGTGGACGGTAGCGGTGACGCGGCTCGCTCCGGCGTGGGCGGCCAGGTAGCTGGCGGTGGCGGTGGCGGCGATGGTGTTGAGCAGGGCGGCCCCTATGGAGGAACCCAGCTGGCCGGCGGCACTGGTGCCGGCGCCAGCTGCGCCCCGATCAGAAGAGAGGACGCCGCCTAGTGCGGTGTTGAGGGTGGCGGGTCCGGCGACGCCGGTGCCGAGCCCTTCGATGACGGTGGCGGCCAGGACGAGCGGGAGGGAGTGGCTGGGGGGAGTGAGGCAAACGAGGGGGACCAGACCGGCGGCTTCGACGACGACGCTGGCGGCGATAAGCCATCGCGGTGGGACTCGCACCATCAGTCGGGGGGCGATGACGGCCGAGCCTGCTGCCGCGGCGATGGCGAAGGGGATGAGGGCAAGCCCGGTGCGCATAGCCGAGTAGCCCATGACGGCCTGGAGCTGGTAAGTGAGGATCAACATCATGCCGAAGGTGCTGAGACCGTTGACAATGAGGCCGATCATCGACCAGCCCCTATTTCTGTCGGCTACCACCCGCAGCGGCAGCAACGGTTGGGGCTTTCCTATCTGACGGGCGACGAACCAGCTCAACGAAACGAGAGAGGCCACCAGTGAGGTGACGATCTGCCGGGAGGACCACCCCAGGGACGAGGCCTCCCCTAGCCCGTAGACGAGGCCGCCCGTGCCCACAATTGAGAGCAGCACGCTCGGAAGGTCGAACCGTACGTCCTGACGCCCGGCAAGGGCGGGCAGGACCCGGGGCCCGGCGACTAGCGGGATCACGGACAAGATCACGTTGACGTACAGGCACCAGCGCCAGCCCAGGCCGCTGGTCAGGACCCCTCCCAGGACGAGTCCCACCGCCATCCCCGCGGTCAGCGTGGCGGTGAAGAATCCCATCGCTCGCGCCCGCTGATCCTCGTCGGAGTAGATGGTGATGAGGAGCGACTTGGTGGACGAGATCAGGATGGCGGCGAAGGCCCCCTGGACCGCACGTGCTGAGATGATCATGGCCCCGTCGACCGACGCCCCGCCGATAGCGGAGGCGCATGCGAAGCCGGCCACCCCGATGAGTAGCGTCCGCCGGGCGCCAAGACGATCGGCGAGTCGTCCCGCCGGGAGGAGCAACCCGGCCAGGGTGACGGTGTAGGCGGTGACGACCCACTGGCGATCGGTCACGGTCATCGATAGGCCGCGCTGGACCGAGGGCAGGGCCACGAACATGACCGTGGTGTCGATGACGGCCATCAGGTGCGCCGAGGCGATCACCAAGAGCGGCCACCACCCGACGCGGCCCACAGGGGGAGCGCCAGGGCTCGCCGTCGCGGCCGGGGATGGAGTCGTTCGAAGTGTCGACATAGGAGACAGACGTATCTAAACAGAAATGAGGGTAAGATACAAGAGTCTCTAAAGGAGGGGGCATGCCCACAGCGTCAACCGGGCCGCAGCCGCACAGCGGGGGGAAGACCCGCCGGCGCGGCGCGACACTCCAAGAGGCATTGCTCGACGCCGCGTGGGAGGAACTGAGGGCGGTCGGCTACGCAAATCTCACGATGGAGGCGGTGGCGGACCGGGCCGGCACCAGCCGGGCCGTCCTCTACCGGCGCTGGCGCAACCGCCCCGAAATGGTGATCGAGGCCATGCGCCGCCACCGACCCGTGCTCTCGGGCGACGTCCCCGACACCGGCAACTTGCGCGGCGACGTGATCGCCTTGCTGACCCGCATGTCCGCTCGTCTGACCGAGGTCGGCCCCGAAACTGTCTACGGCATCTTGGGCGACTACTTCGCCGACGCAGAGTTGTTCTCACGAGTCCAAGACCAGATGCTCCACGTAGGCGCCGAGGTCATGGGCACGATCCTCAAACACGCCGAAGAACGAGGCGAGACCAAACACGGCATCAGCCCGAGAGTCGCGACCGTCCCCACCGACCTGTTCCGAAACGAGCTGTTCCACACCCGCACCCCTCCATCAAAGCGGGCCATCGCGGAGATCGTCGACGAAGTCTTCCTCCCGCTCGTCCAGATGTGATCGGTGGGGTCGTCGAAGTTGAGGCCGCGCCCGCCGCCGCGGTGGTGTGGCACTACCAGGCGAGTTCTCCCTCGTTCTCTTCGAAGGTACCGGTGGCACCGGCCAACCGGCCTAGGCGGCCAGTTGGAGCACCGGTCCCGCCTCGGTCGCAACCCTACGGGTCGACCGGAGAGCCAACCAGGCCACCACCCCGCCGGAGGCCACCAGGATGCCGGCCACCACCACCGCCAGGTGGAACCCGTCGAGGTAGGCGGTCACCGGGCCGCGACCGAGCCGGAGCTCGGCGGTGCGACGGGCGCTCAGCACCACCCCGATGACAGTGATGCCGAGGAGTCCGGCCACCTCACGGGACGCGTTGAACACGGCGGACGCCACGCCGGAGCGGTCCTCGGGCAGGACGCCCAGGATGGTGGCGGTCAGCGGGATGGTGAGCCCGCCGCCGATTCCGATCACCGCGAACGACGGCATGAGCTCCCAGAACCTGGCGCCGGTTCCGAGCAGGCCGACGGAGGCGATCCCGCCGCCCATCAGCAGCATGGCCAGACCCACCGACCGGTAGGCGCCGACGGCGGCCGCGACCCGGTCGGACAGGCTCATGCCGGCGGCCATCAGGACGGCCATGGGGACGAAGGCCACCCCGGCCTTGATGGCGCTGAAGTGGAGGACGTTCTGCAGGTAGATCGAGGTGAAGAAGTAGATGCCGAACAGGCCGAAGGCCCACAGCATCAAGGCCACCACTCCCCCGGTGAACGTCCGGGACCGGAGCAGACTGAGATCGACCATCGGATCGGCCTGACTGCGTTCGACCAGGACGAAGATCAGGCCGGCGAGGGCCGCCAGGGCGAATGAAGCGAGCACCGACAGCGAACCCCACCCGACTTGCGGGCCTTGGATCAATCCGTAGGTGAGCCCCCCGAGGGCCAGGGTGGACGACAGCACGCCGGCCCAGTCCAGCCGCCGCCGCTGGCGGGCGCCCAGCTCGGGCACCGTCCGATAGCTGAGGGCGAGGGTGGCGAGGCCGATGGGGACGTTGATGAAGAAGATCCAGTGCCAGGACAGGTCCTCGGACAGGAAGCCCCCGAGCAGCGGCCCGAAAGCGAGAGCCAGCGCCCCCACCGCGCTCCACGTGGCCACCGCCCCGGCCTGCTCCTTGGGGTCCCGGTACGAGGCGGAGATGATGGCGAGGGTGGTCGGGGTCAGCAGCGCCGCGCCCAACCCCTGCAGGGCCCGGAAGGCGATCAGGAAGTCCACCGACCCCGACAGGCCGGCCAGCAGGGACGACAAGGTAAACAGTCCCAGCCCGACCATGAACAGCCGCCTCAATCCGAACACGTCGGCCAGCCGGCCGCCGGCGAGCAGCAGGGCGGCGAAGACCAGGATGTACGAGCTGACCACCCACTCAATCCCGGACTCGGTCAGGTGGAGGTCGCGCTGGATGGTCGGGATGGCCACGTTGATGATGTTGTTGTCGAGATAGGTCATAAACGTCGCCAGCGAGACCGTGATGAGGGTCCACAGCCGGGCGGATGACCGCTGCGTTGCGAGGGGCTCGAGTGGGCTGTCAATTGTTATGGCCACGGCGGTCACCTTTCACCTACTGGACGCTGTACACGTACGGTGTACATGTACGCTGTACATCTCTACTCGTACGGTGTAGAGTTGTCAATGTGAAAACTGCCACAGCGGGCAAAACCCGGCTCCACAAGGAGACGTTGGTGGACCGGGCCATCGATGTGGCCGACTCCGAGGGCCTCGAGGCGGTAACCATGCGGCGCCTGGCTCAGGAGTTGAGGGTGAGCCCGATGGCGCTCTACTGGCACTGCGCCGACAAGGACGCCCTGCTGGCCGCCATGTCAGAGCGGCTGTGGGACGAGACCGCCGCTGAGCTCGACACCGCCCCCCCTGCGGGTGACGACTGGTCGGAGCTGCACCGGCTGACCGCCTGCCTGGTCGCCGTGCTGCGCCGGCACCGGGGCTGCGCCGAGCTGGCCCCCCTCGCCGTTCTCACCTGTGAGTCCGGCCTGGCCCTCACCGAGCGGGCCCTGACCCTCCTGAGCGCGGACGGCCTGCCCCCCGAGCGGGCGGCCGAGTCGGCCCACTTCCTGCTGGCCACCGCCATCACCGTGGTCTCCACCCAGCCCGGCGGGCAGGTGTCCCTCGAGGACCACGAGGCCAAGATCCGGGCCAAGCGGGTGGCCCTGGCCTCCCTACCGCAGGATCGGTATCCGCACGTGGCCGCCATGGCCGCGTTGCTGGTCGACTGCCCCGACGACGACGGGTACTACCGCCGCGGCGTCGACTTCGTGGTCAGCGGGCTGCGGGCCCAGGCCCACGTCTAGAACAACGACGAGCAGCAACCGATTCTTCGGCGGCGCGGGCTCTTCAGTCGGCGCGGGCCCGGCGGGGCAGGAGCAGAGACAGGCCGAGGAGGACCACCGAGGCGACCAGCTCGATGGCGAGCACGTCGGAGAATCCCCGGTGGAAATTCCCGCCGGAAACGGTATCGAAGAAGACGGTCCCGAGGACGGCGACCCCGATGGAGCCGGCCAGCTGTTGGCCAGCATTGAGCACACCTGAGGCCGACCCGATCTCTCGTTCGGTGACCGACGCCAGGACGATGTCGAACAGCGGCGGGCTGACCAGACCGAGCCCGATGCCAACCGCGAAGAGGCCGGGCATCAAGTCGACGAAGCCGACCGTCCCGTGGCCCCGGAGGGCCAGGATCAGCAGCCCCCAGCCGAGACCGCTCACCGCCACCCCGGCCTGCAAGGTGCGCCGGCCGAACTTGGGCCCGAGCAACCCGCCGGACAAGCCGGCGCCAGCGACCAGGCCGGCGGAGAGCGGGACGGTGCAGATGGCGGCGCGGATGGGCGTGAAACCCTGCCCGAACTGTAGGAAGAGGGTGACGCAGAGCACCGACCCGCTCAAACCGGCAAAGAACAACAGGAAGAAAAGGAGACCCGAGGAGTAAGCGCGGTGGGCGAACACGCTGGGCGTCACCAACGTCGACTTGCCGGTCCGGTCCCGGTACCGCTGGTTGAGGGCGAAGATCCCGAGGACGACCACGCCCGCGGCCATCGAGGCGTAGGTCCACCACGGCCATCCTTCGGCCCGGCCCTGGATCAGGGGATAGACGATCAGCAGCGAGAACACCGCGACCAGACCGGTGCCGACGAAATCGAGGCGGATCTGACGGTCGGGCTGGTTGGCGGGAAGGAGGCGACGGCCGGCGAGTATGGCGGCCACCCCCAGGGGGACGTTGATGAAGAACACCATGCGCCACCCGCTGCCGAAGAGGTCCCAGTCGATGAGGCCGCCACCGATAAGAGGGCCGAACACGGCGGAGAGCCCGATGACGGGGCCGAAGAGGCCGAAGGCCTTCTGCTGCTCGTCGTCGGGGAAAACCTCCCGCAAGACCCCGAGGCCCTGGGGCAGCATCATGGACGAGAACAGGCCCTGGACCAGCCGGGCCGCTACCAAGAACCCGGCGTCGGGTGCTGCTCCGCAGAGGACCGAGGCGAACACGAAGCCGACGGCGCCGACCAGGAACATCCGTCGTCGGCCCACCAGATCGCCCAGCCGGCCGCTGGTGATCAGGCCGATCCCGATGGCCAACGGGTAGCCGCTCACGATCCACACCAGCGCGGTCGAAGAGGCGTGGAAGTCCCGGGCGATCGAGGGCGCGGCCACGTTGACGACTGTCGAGTCGATGAGGTCCATGCACTCGGCCGCGAGCACGACGGCCAGGATCAACCACCGGTGGCGGTAGACGGCCGACTGGGCCGGGGATGGGGTACGAACACTGTTTGTCATTACGAACAGTGTTCTACACGAACAGCGTTCGTGTCAAGGTAGGATTTCAACCGTGTCCGTCGACCAGGCCGCGGCCCTCCCGCCCCAACCCCGCCGCCGGGGACGGGCCAACCCCGTGGCCCGACGGGCCACCCGCCGGTTGAGCCGGGAGGCCATCCTCGACGCCGCCCTCCAGATCGTCGACGCCGAAGGACTCGACGCCCTGACCATGCGCCGGGTATCCGACGCCCTCGACACCGGCCCGGCATCCCTCTACGCCCACGTCGGCGACAAAGACGAGATGATCGAGGCCCTGCTCGACCGGGTGAGCGGCGAGGTGCCGTTACCCGAGCGCGCCGATCCCGACCGCTGGCAGGAGCAGCTAAAAGAGATCGCCCGCAGCGCACGGGCCGCCTACGCCAGACACGGCGACCTGGCCCGGGCAACGCTCGGAATCGCCCCGTCCGGGGAGCAGACCCTACCCCTTCTCGAGACCATGTTGGCCATCCTGAGCGCCGGCGGGGTCAGCCGGCGCGTCGCGGCGCTCTCGATGGACATCCTGGCGCTCTACATCACGGCCACCGCGGTCGAAGAGAGCATGGAAGCCCGGGCCTCTGCCGGCGGACCCGACGACCCGTACTACACCGAACTCCGCGCATACTGGAGCGCCCTGCCGCCGGACCGGTTCCCCCACCTCTCCGCCATGGCCGTCGCCCTCACCAGTGGTGACGGCGACGAGCGCTTCGACTTCGGTCTGGACATCCTCATCCGAGGAATCGCGTCGACGGTCACCGACTGAATCCCTCCCCCGTCGGCACGCATCTGAGAGGTGCGCTTCAGTGAAGCAACAACCGGATCCAGCCGTCGGCCAGCCACCGCTCGAACTCCTCGGGTGACCAGCCCCGCTCTTCGGTGAGGAGCAGGTAGACATCGGAGCTGTTGAGCGTCCAGACGATGTCGGCCGCCTGCTCGACAGTGAGGTCTTCCCGCAGGGCGTGGGTGGTGTTGACGTCGGTGATAAAGGTGCGCATGTTGGCGGCCCGGCGGTCGCTGATCTCCTTCCACACCGCGGCCACCTCCGGCTCGCTCGGCACCGCCTCCCGTATGACGCGGAACAACGGTGCCAGCCGTTGCTGTGTCCGCCGCACGGCGCCGGCGTAGATGGCGAGCTTGCGCCTCGGGTCGGGCTCGGCTCGGATGGCCAGCACGTAGTCGCGCTCCTCGGCCGGGACGGGATGGTCAGAACCCGAAACCGCCTGCTCGATGAGCTCCCGCAGGATGAGAGGCTTGCGGCTCATCGATGTGGTGGAGGAAGTATCTCGTGCCGACGGCTCGGCCGGCTGGTGCGTGGGTATCGGGATCGGCACCAATTACCTGGCTGGGATGCTCCCCGAGCAGGAGGCGAAGGAGGTGTTCCGGGACGAGAGCCGGCCGAGCGCGGGGCCGTTCGCGCCGGGCGGACGGGCCGTCGTCAGCGGCGACGGGTACCTGATCTCGGGGCGTTGGACCTACGCCAGCGGCTGCCGCCACGCCGCCACCGCCGCCAGCGGGGTGATGCTCTTCGAGGGAGGCAAGCCGATCGAGCTCAATCCCGACGGCTCGCCGGTCCTACGGTTGGCGGTTCTGACCGAGGACCAGTTCACCGTCGAGGAAACCTGGGACACGGTCGGGATGAGGGGGACCGGCAGCGACGACATCACCGCCGTCGACGTCCTGGTTCCCCGTGACCGCATCGGCACGCTCTGGGATCCGATGTGGCCCGACGATGCGATCTTCCGCCTGCGATCCTTCGACATGCTCGGACCCTGCCTCGGGGCGGTTCCACTCGGCATCGGCCGCGCCGCCCTCGACGTCGTCACCTCCGAAGTCGACGCCCAGTCGAAGAATCCGCCCCCTCCGGGCCGTCGCCTGGCACTGGCCGACGATCCCGTCGCCCATCTCGAGTTCGGACGGGCCGCCACGCGGCTCCATGGCGCCAGGTCCTCCCTCCTCGACGCCGTCGACGACGCCTACCAGCACGCCGTCGTCGGCGACCAGCCACCACGAGCGGTGAGCGCCCGCATCGGACTCGCCTGCCTCGAGGCGATGAACGCCGGGCTCGCAGCGCTCGACACTGCGTGCGCGCTCATGGGATCTGCCTCCATCAGGCCGGACTCGATCCTCGACAGGATGCGCCGCGACCTTGCTACCGCTCGCACCCACGTCATCTTCTCCTCCCGCCTCGCCGTCGGCCTCGGCTGTCAGCTGGCCGGAATCGACACGGTCGCCTTTCCCTTCCTGCCGGTCTGAACGCGAATCCTGCTCTCACCGGGTACCTGAGCCGACGAGGGTCAGAGTTCGAAGACTGAGCCCACCGGATCGGCGAGTAGCGACCTGAGATCGCCGAGATCGACGCACTCCTCCAGAGTCGCGAAGCGTTCAACTATGGCTCGCTGGCGCGCTGAGTCGACCACGCCGGCCGTGAGCGCCCTGAACTTCTGGACGATCTCTTCGCTTGCGAGCGGCCGCATGGCCGAGCGCGATGCGAACTGGCTCCCGCTGAGCTGCTTTCCGGTTCTCAGAGTTACGCGAACTTCGGTTTGGCCACGACCGATCGGACCGGCGTCGTCGAAGTCGGTTCGATGGTTCGCGGTGACTCGGGCCAGCAGATCCCAGACGTCTTCCGAGACCAGCCGCGAGGGCGAGAACTGTTGCGCGAGCACCTGCTTGTCGAGGACGGCGACAGCAATGGCATAGCCGATATGCATCTGGGCCCCTATGGGGGCGAGGGGTCGTTCGGCCTTCCACCAGCTGTGGTGGTAGATGGGTTCGGAGAGATCGACTTCGATTGATCGAACGTCGTCAGCCTCGAGATCATGGTCCCGGCAGAGATCGAGAATGATGTCGATCGATGCGTGTAGCCCACCTTGGGCGGCATAAGGCTTGAGGACGATCCGCTCGGTCTCCCACCGCTCACCTAGCTCGCTCGTGAGCTGGCTGGCGTCTGGATCGTGGCCCTCCCCGAAGACAGAGAAGTACCCGCCCCACGGAAGGTCGAAAACATTCTCTATGCCCGTATAGCCCCGTCTGGCGAGGAGAGCTCCGTAGAGCCCGTTGCGCGCGGCAAAGCCGTGGTGCATGCGTTTGCTCATGGCACCGAACTGAGCAGCCATGAGGCCACAGGCCTGGGTGGCGCCGAGCGCGACTGCGTGTTCGACCTGCTCTTCATCGAGCCTGAAGAGATTGGCAACTGCGGCTCCGACGGCCGGGGTTCCGAAGACAGGTCCCGAGTGCCACCCTCGGGTCAGCATGTCCGCCCCGTGAAGAGCGAGACCGATGCGGGGTGCGACCTCGCAACCGACGACCGCCGCGGTCAGCAGGTCGATTCCAGTGACGCTGGTGTCGGCCACACCCGCAGCCGCAAGCAATGAAGGGACAAGGAGCGACGCGGTATGGACGGGCGCGGTCGGGTGGAAATCGTCGAGCTCGAAGCCCTGAATGAAGGTGCCGTTGAGCAGGGCGGCGGCAGGTGCACTGGCAGTGCGGCCCCAGCCGATGATGGGTTCACTCCCCTCACCTTCGAACTCGAGCACTGCCTCGACCGCAACACGGGACCAGGGCAGTTGAGCCCCGACGAGCGCGCAGCCGACACCGTCGAGGAGCAGGTATTTGGCTCGTTCCAGGACGGCCGGCGGAATGTCGTGGGCCTGTAGACCGCTGACCCAACTCGCTAGGCTTTTGGTGCGTTCGTTCTCGGCGATGGTTGTCATGGTGAGTGCTCTCCTAAGTCCATTCCGGCCTGTCGCCCCTGCGTCCAGGCCCATGGGCGCTCGTTGTGATCTCGGATCTCCCAGCGCTCGACGGTTTTGAGGTGCCGAATCGCGAGTGCCATCTCATCGAGGGCGTCGACGAGCATCAGCTTGTGAACCCGGCCAATGTCGAAAGTCCAACAGCGAGACTCAAGCCGTATCTCTTGAGACGGCAGGTCTACCGTTATCTCTTCGAAGCGGCGAGCGCCTGCTGCCAGCTGTTCGGCGGCATCAGCAGGGAGCGACACAGGGAGAACGCCGTTGGTGAGGCAGTTCGCGGCGAAGATGTCACCGAAGCTGGGGGCGATCACACAACGAAACCCAAGACCCATCACCGCCCACACGGCAGGTTCGCGGGAAGATCCGCAGCCAAAATTGTCGCCAGCGAGCAGGATCTCTGAACCGACGTACTCAGGGTCATTCAGTACGAAGTCTTCTCTCGGTGCGCCGCTGGAGTCATACCGGATCGACTCGAAAGCCCATTTGGCCAGATGGTCGGGATCCGAACTCATCATGCGTTCGACCCGGATAATGACGTCGGTATCGACGTTGGGGATGAGCAGCGGGACGGCGCGGCTCCGTACGACGGTGAAGGGTGCAGTGACCATTAGATCTGTCTGGGGTCGACGAGACGACCCGCGATGGCGGCCGCAGCTGCCGTGACCGGGCTGGCAAGGTGGGTCCGCGCCCCCGGACCTTGACGGCCAACGAAGTTGCGATTCGAGGTGGAGACGCAGCGGGCACCCGATGGGACCCGGTCGCCGTTCGCCGCCACGCACAGGCTGCAGCCCGAGCGGCGCCAGGCAAAGCCGGCCTCGACGAAGACGCGGTCCAGACCTTCCTTTTCAGCTTCACGCCGAACCTGCTCGGAACCCGGGACGACCCATGCCGTGACCTCGTCGGGGACGCGCTGACCACGAACGATTTCCGATGCCGCGCGCAAGTCCGACAGCCGCGAGTTCGCGCACGAACCGATGAAGACCCAATCGATCGGTGTGCCGATCAGCGATTTACCACCAGCCACACCCATGTAGTCCTGCGCCTCAGACCAGGACCTGGCTTGGTCGGAGTTGGCGGCGTCGCTCGGCAAGGGAACGGTGCCGGTGATCGGTACTGCATGCTCGGGGCTGGTCCCCCACGTGACCATTGGGTCGACCCCGGTGGCATCGACCTGCTCCTCCCGATCAAACGAGGCGCCCGGTTCGGAGTGCAGGCTCTGCCACGCAGCGCAAGCCTCAAGCCAGTCGGCCCCGGTTGGGGCTAGTCGACGCCCCTCGAGCCAAGCGAGCGTCTTTTCGTCGGGAGCAATCAACCCGAACTTGGCGCCAAGCTCGACCGTCAGGTTGCACAGGGTCAGTCGCTGCTCGATCTCCATCGCCGTGACGACCGGACCGGCGTATTCGATCGCATAGCCGACGCCTGCCGAAGCGCCCAGCGTGCTGATGAGGTGCAGGGCGAGGTCCTTGGCGCTCGTCGCCGTCCCGAATGTGCCGGTGACGGTGACCCGCATCTGTCGAGGCCGCTGCTGGAGGAGCACTCGGGTCACGAGGGCCTGAGCACTCTGGGATGAACCAACCCCGAAGGCGAGCGCCCCGAGCGCGCCGTTCGTGCACGTATGACTGTCGCCGCAAATGATCGTGAGCCCAGGTAGGACAAAGCCCTGCTCGGGCCCGGCGACGTGGACGATGCCTTGGCCCGGGTCCTCGGCGCCTGCTACCTCGATCCCGGCAGTATCCGTCTCCTCTTTGAGTACAGCCCACATTGCACTACCCACGGAGCTCGATTCGGCCATCCGGTGTGGCTCCGTCGAGACGAGATGATCGGCGATGGCGAGGACCTGCCTCGGTTGGCCAACCCCAAGCTCCCGACGCTTGATATCGATGAGAGATCCCGGACCGGAAAGGTCGTGGAGGAGGTGCCGGTCGATGTGTAAGAGCGCCCAACCATCGCCCATGTCTTCGACGACATGGCGGTCCCAGATCTTGTCGACCAGGGTGCGCGGGGACAGGGTCATGTGAAACCTGCCCTGATCCAGTCCCACTCCTCGGCGCCAAAGCGGCGAAAGAGTTGCCCCACCGATCCGGGATTGCCTCCACCGGGGTGGATTCGAGTCGATTCCAGGTCTTTGAGCACTCCGTCGCCGATCAGGACGGTGGCCCCGAGCAAAAGGCCCGGGCAGATAGCGATCCGGTAACCGAGTTCCTCGGCGACATTGAGGTCAGTTACCGGGGTCTTCCCGGAGGGCACCACGTTGAGCAGGCACGGTCCGGCGACTTCTCGGGGAACTAGCGCAACCTGCTCCATTGACTCGAGAGCCTCGACGAATGCGACGTCGGCGCCAGCAGCAAGGGCTTCGTTGGCCCGGTCGATAGCCTCGCCGAGTCCCTTGGTGGCAACGGCGTCGGTTCGGGCGACGATGACAAAGTCGTCGCTCTGGCGTGCCGCGACGGCAGCACGGATCAAGGAGATGAAACGATCACGCTCGATGACATCTTTCCCATCGAGATGTCCACACCGCTTCGGCGACACCTGATCCTCAAGATGGATGCCGGCTACGCCGCTGGCTTCGAACTCACGAACACTGCGCGTCACATTGAGTTCGTTGCCGTACCCAGTGTCGGCGTCGGCCAGCACCGGCGTGGTCACCGATCGGGCGATTACTCGGGCCGAGTCGACCATCTCCGACATCGTGAGCAGGCCATAGTCGGGGTAGCCGCGAGCGGCCGAGACCCCTGCGCCCGTCATGTAGACCAGCGGGAACCCCGCCNNGCCTGTTCGATCAGGCGGGCGCTGATGGCGTCATAGGCACCGGGAGCCACCGCCAGCCCTTCGCTGGACAGCAAGGCACGGAAAGATGAGCGGCGGTGTGTCATAGAGATCATGTGATTATAACAACCTGATATCATTGGTCAATGGGGTCTGTAGGCTTCGCAGCGATGAGTGCGGTTCCAACCGACCTCGACCCGGCGGGTCGGGGCGCCCTCGAGCCCGGCGGAATGGCCCTCCATCGCCAGCTCTTTCTGGTCTTACGAGACCAGATCGTGCGCGGTGCTTTCTCTCCGGGATCGGCTCTGCCGACGGAAGCCGCGCTGGGCGTGCAGTACGGGGTGTCGCGCATCACGGTTCGACGAGCGCTCCAGGACCTCTCCGATGAGGGGTACCTCGAACGGCGTCATGGAGTTGGCACCTTCGTCCTCGAACAGCACGGGGCCCCAGAGTCCGCGCCCCTGACCGTCATGGACGGCTTGCGCAAAGTGCAGCTCGAGACCACCGTCGAGGTCCTGGCCGTCGAGGTCCGGCGCCCGCCCAATGCCGTCCGTGCGAGCCTCGGGCTCACCGAGATCAACACGGACGCTCTTTTCGTCCTGCGAGTACGTCGGGACAAGGCCGACGGCGAACCACTGATGGTCTCCGAGGCCTGGCTCCCCGAACGCTTTGCTTCTTCGGTGACGGAGCGTGCGCTCCGTCGCAAGCCTCTGTATCAGGTCCTTTCAGACGCCGGCGTGTCGATGGGCCGGGTGGCCCAGGAGATCACCGCCGAATTGGCCGATCCACTCCGGGCCCACCTGCTCGAGATGGCCATCGGAGCGGCGCTGTTGCGGATCAACCGGTTTGTGTTCGACCAGGACCAAGCTCCAGTCCAGGTGCACTCGCTGTACCTGTCTCCGCAGAGAAGTCGGATCCTGATGGACATCCCAGCCGAGCATCTCGATACGGCGACCACTGGACTCGTGGCCCACGATCTCCCTCGTCCCGAGAAGGTTGACGGAGGCTCAAGGCGATCATCACGGTAAGGCGGACCGGGATCTGGTCCTGACCTGCACTAGAAGCAGGTCATCGCCCATGCGTGACAGGGAGCGATTGCGAAATCCCGGGCCCCGACTTCTCGGAGGACGCGACTGACTACACGTCTTCTGCGGTACGGTCGGCTCGCAGGCCGTCGTACATGATCGCAAGAAGGCGACGGGTTTGCTCGTCATCCGCTCGTGAGTGGCAAATCGAATAGGCGGCCCCGGTCAATAGGGCCACTACGTCGTCGACGCTGATGTCGCTTCGCACCGCGCCAGCGCGTTGGGCGCGGCGCAAGAGCTCGGCCAGGACATCAGTGAGCGCTCGGACGATCGGCGCCTCTCCGAGCTGCAGGTGGACTCCGTCGTAAGCAAGCGCCTCGACGAGATCGCGCTTCAGTGCGCCTTCTCGTGCCAAGCGCTCGACGAAGGACGAGAACGCACGGCCGGGATCCGGATCGTCTGATAAGGCGCGAGCCTCCTCGACCAGCTCTCCTATTCGATCGAAGACGACGGCCTCGAACAGGGCTTCCTTGGTCGCGAAATGCCGGTAAACCGTCCCTGCGCCAACGCCGGCGCGACGGGCTATCTCATCGAGCGACACGTCCGAACCCTCGGCCCCAAAAGCAGTGCGGGCGGCTTCGAGCACGCGGTCTCGGTTGCGCCGTGCGTCAGCTCGCAGCGGGCGAGTCTGACTGCCGTCGACGACCGTGATCCCGGCGCCGGCCGCGGGGGTGTCGGGTCGAGCCATCAGACAAATCTCCTTGTACCCCTAGCAAACGGGGCGTACGTTCCGTATATTGTAAGCGGGGTCATCGTTCCGGTTCCATCAGAAGATAGTCCACGACCCTCCGAGAGGGGCTGCCATGAGCGAGCAGACAGGCCAACGGGAGCTTCGAGAACTCATTGAGCGTGAGCGGTTGGTGGCGCTCGTCGACCACTACGTCACCACGCTCGATGAGCCAAGCAGCTTCGACGAGGANNGGCGAGCACGCCCATCTGACCGCCCGACTGATGGCGATCCACGTGCACCCCGGTGAGAACCCACCGGACCCACTGATCGCCGCCAACCTCTTGGACGCTGATGCCGTTCGCACAAGCAAAGGGTGGCGCTTCGAGCGGTTCGCTCCTCGCACCCTCTGGAGAAGCGGACAATCTCCAGCAGAGATTGAGGCGAACTAGAAGTGAGCGAGACAGTGCCAGCACTATCACCGGAACTTCGCGAGCTGATCGAGTCTGGACCAATGGCCCACCTGAGCACCNNAGACGCGACCCCCGCGTAGCGCTGTCGTTCGTCGTACCGCCAGAGCCCGGGGTTTGGATCAACCCATATGCAGTCATTTATGCACGGGCCACGGTAGAACCCAGCCCTCGCATCTGGGACCTGATGGCCCGACACGCGAGGGTCTACGTCGCGCCTGATGCTCAATTTCCGATTCCTGAGGGGTCGGAGTCCGGCTTCATCGTGCGGTACTCGATCACGCGAATTGGTGGCATCGGCCCATGGGTGGCAAGCCCTGCGCTCCGACCTATCCAGTCGGGTTAGCCCGCAGGATTAGTCCGACGTGGCGAGGCTCAACCACAGGGCCGGCGGAAGTGGCGGCCCGGAAAGCCTGCTGGCGAGGCGCTCTGCGTACGCAGCCGCTAGGGCGGATGCCCTTTCTACGCTCTCGGGGAACCACCTTAGAGATCGGGACGTCAGCCCGCGTCTACTCAGTCGAACTGATACGACCCGACAAGCACCTTAGGAGTCCACTCGAAAACAAGGTGAAACCCTTCGGGCCTTCGTTCGGATTCAACGCAACCGTCAAGACACCCTCACCGTGAACCGGACGTCCGTGCCCTGGCAGGAGATGTTTGACGTTTAGTTGGCGAAGGCGCGCAGACGTCTTGGCGCTTGCCTCCTCATCCACCGTTTCCGGAGTGATCCAGGCACGTCCGCCAACGGAAAGTACGGCGTCGCCGGATATGAGGGTCTGAGTCTTCTCGTGCCAGAAAGCTGTGCTGTCATCGGTGTGTCCAGGACCGGCAATCACCTCCCATTCGGAGGCACCGGGGAGGTGATCTCCGTCACTGAGAAAATCGACGGGCTGATTTTGCGGCCAGCGCATCCCGGCACCCGTGCCGTAACCCGCCATCCTCGCACCTCTCACCGCTTCGACTACTCCATGGCGATCCATGGGCTGGTCCACAACGGTGGGCCAGATCCGGGCGATCGCCCTCAGACTCGGGCTTCGAGGTGAGGTACCGCTTAGATAGACCTGGCTTGCTCCGGGCAGATGAACCGCGCCGCTGGTACGCGTTGCCAGAGTGGGAGCGCCAGCGACGTGGTCACTGTGCGCATGGGTGGCGCAGACCGAAACGAGCTCGTCCAACCCCAGCCCCAGCTCGGCCATGACGGGGACTAAATCGTCGACAACTCTGGGTAGGCCTGGATCTACAACGATTGGACCTCGTCCACCTTGATGGATGATGTAGCAGTTGAAGATCCAGCGTGACACACGCGTGACTCCGATATCACCGACGGTCTCGATAACCGGTCCCATCATGGGCATCCCTACTTTCATTCCGGGCGAGGATTAGGCCACCGGTCTTTCGGACGGTTCACTTGCCGCGTATGGCAGCAAGACCGGTACAGCTTGACGATGCATGATCGATATCGGAGGACAGACCAAGGCCGCGATGGGGCGGTCACGGCGGACGAACGTACCGGCTCGGCGGCTTGGCAGCTTGCCGACTTCCCAATTTGATCAGAGCGAGCAACCAACACGCCGGCTCCATACCGGTGACGTCGCGCGCCCTCGGATGACGCGTTCTTATCACTTGAGTGTCTTTGGGGACGGATATAGCAACGCAAGCACCCGAGCGTCTGAGCCCTCGAATTCACCGACCGGTTCTCCGAGGTAGCGCGCCTCGTACCGAAGGTCGAAGCGCAGCCTCCCGCTGACTCGCACGCCGTTTCCGTTCGCAAGCCGCTTCGATAGGTGATCGGCGAGCGCAAGCTGCTGGGAACACAACAGTCGGCCGAGGCCTACCCGCGTCGGATGCGCGGCTCGGTGAGAAGTGCCTGCGTACAGCGATACAGACACAGGACACGCTGATCCGTGCTCCGTCGCACCTCAGTGTCCCAAACCTGGGTGGTTCGTCCCCCATGGACAAGATGAGCGTCACAGACAAGGGTCTCGGGTGCTCCGGAGGTGGCAATGAAATTGGCTTTGCCTTCTATGGTGGTGAACCCCGAGGCGTGGTCCGGGAGGTTTAGCACGCAACCCCATCCCGCAGTGGTGTCGGCTAGCCCAAGCATCGTGCCGGCATGGAGGAGGCCGCCAGGATTGAGCAAGAGCTCGTCGCGCAGAACCAGCTGAGTAAGCAGATGTCGCTGCGTATTGCGAACGATCGTTATGCCGAACAAGTCCGAGAACCCACCTCGACCCAGTTGCTCGACCACCGTCGGCCACTCCGTCGAGGGAGCCTTGGATAGCACCGGGTGACCCATACGTCTGACCCTCCGTTCTCGATGCAGCCTGAAACTGACGGACTTTTACATTCATCTGACGTTCAGCACGCGCGCGCAGAACGGCGACGCCACTACCAGCGCCCCTCAACGCACGGGATGACATGTACGGGCACCTCCGCCAAGTGCTCTGCCAGAAACTGGCCAGATCCTCCCCGTCGTCGAACACGGTGCCGAAGGTCAAGATCGCCCGCCACGACGTGAAAGTTGGAGCGTCGGGTTGTGGCAGGGCGATGGAAAAGATCCCATCGCCCTGCTCTGAGGCCACGGCGACCCCTTTGGGCCCGTCAGCTCCGACAAGAATCGGAACATCGATCGGGCGTGCTGCCCCGAACCCGCTTGGATGCAACATACGGATGGTGGCACCGTTCCACTCGACGTCCTCGCCCCTCAGAAGCGCCTTTAGCACTTTGATGTAGTCGGCCACCTCGCTCCAGCGCATTGCCCGTTCGCCAAGCGCCATGCGACCCGAAAAGCCAGCCCCGATGGCAACGGCCACACGACCGGGGGCTCTCTGGGCTAGGCCGGCGATGGCGGCGGCGTTGACCATTGGATGACGCAAGCTCGGAACCAGTACGGCCGGTCCCAATCCGATGCGACTTGTGTGTTCCACACATTGCCCAAGGGTCAGCCAAACATCGGGATAGACAGCCGGGGAGTCGTAGAGCCAAGCCCGCCGATAGCCCAGGCGCTCAGCCAGCTGCACCTCTCCGGGAGTCGTGGACAACGGCGCTAAGGCACACGAGATCTCCACGAATTCGTCCTCCCTAACCAGTCGGCTTCACCTTGAGCGACTTCCGGTTCGATTCACAGGCTTGCGCATCGGCTCTTGATAGATCGATCTACTAATATTATGCTGATGGGATCAAAGAGCGCAAGAGGAGAGACAACGTGGTTGCGACCCGAGCCCGGATTCTCAATACGAGCAGCGAACTTTTCGGACGGCAGGGCTATGCGGGGACCGGGATGAACGAAATTGTGGCCAAGGCCGAAGCTGCCTTGGGTTCGATTTACCATTTCTTCCCAGGCGGAAAGGACCAACTCTGCGAGGAGACGATCCGGGCTTCGGGTCGGATCTACCTCGAGCTCATCGAAGCGGTTCTCGATGAGGCTTCGGACATCGGCCAGGGAGTCGATGACTTCTTTTCCGGTGCCGCAGCACAGGTGGTCGCAACCGATTTCGCCGATGCCTGTCCGATCGCGACCATCGCCCTAGAGGTGGCCAGCACCAACGAAGACCTACGGCGAGCAACCGCAGATGTCTTCGAATCATGGCTTAATGCGGCCAGCCAGCGCTTGGAGCAGGCAGGCATCGCTCCGTTGCAAGCCCGACGGCTGTCCCTCTTCGCTCTGTCAGCTCTCGAAGGAGCATTTGTTCTCAGTCGGGCTCAACGGAACGTCGATGCCATCGACGCCGCCGGAAGCTACGTGACGGCAGTCATACGAGAGGCGCTGCCACGGTCTCGTCGTCAGCGCCGGGAGCCTGGAGATGAACCGAGAAACTAAGGGAGAGCACTTTTATGCCTGAAGCAGTTCTCGACGTTGGCACGATCGAGTACGACGACACCGGCGGAGACCTACCGGTTGTCGTGCTCATCGGTGGGTTGTTTATCGGCATTTCGCTTTGGGACGGGGTCGTTTCCGATCTAAGAAGAGACCACCGATGCATCGTGCCCCGTCTCCCTTGGGGTGCGCACCGGCGCCCGATGCACCCCGATGCGGATCTCTCGCTCTCGGGGCAAACCCAGATTCTGGCCGACTTCCTCGACCATCTGGGCCTCAATGACATCACGCTGGTAGAGAGCGACTCTGCCATGGCACAACTGCTCGTGACTCTTCGTCCCGAACGACTCGGGCGAGTCGTTTTCTGCTCATCGGAAACCGCAGATAACTACCCGCCAGGGCTACCGGGTCGCGCCGCCGCTCTGATCGCCAAGCTCCCAGGCGGAGTCAACATTGCCATGCAGCAAATGCGCTTTCGAGCGTTTCGCCGTAGCCCTATCGGCTTCGGGCGGATGGCCAAACGACCTATTCCCGACGGCGTCATGGACGACTGGCTGAAGCCCATCCTGACTCAGCGCGCCATTCGTTGCGACGCAGCCAAATACCTCCGTTCGGTTCGACCCAGTCGCCGCGCGCTCAAAGCGGCGACGGAACTCATGCATTCCTTTGACGGCCCCACGCTCGTGGTCTGGTCCACTGAGGATCGCGTCATGCCACTGGCCGAAGGCAAGAAACTTGCCCAGGCACTGAGAACAAGTCGATTTGTCGAGATCGGGGACTGCTACACGCTCATCGCACTCGATCAGCCACAGCTCTTGGCCGATGAGATTCGACACTTTGTTACTGAGGCCGGCACGCTCACAAGTCCGCACTCGAACGGAGTGGAGCCCGCATGAATCAGCTCTACTTTCTTGGGCCGGGTCGTTTGGAGTGACGTGACATCCCGAACCGACACTCCAGAGGCCCACTGATGCGTTGGTGCTCCCCGTCGTTTCCACGTGTGACCTCGACACAGCCCTGATCCATGGAGACTCGATCTTCGAGGGTGCGTTCCCGGTCGGCCACGAAGGCGTCTGCGAGGTCATCGACATCGGACGAGGTCACGAGTGCATCATTGGGCGACCTGGTCATCGTGCCGTTCCAGATCAGCTGTGGCCAATGCGTGCGGTGCCAGCGGGGGCTGACCGCGAGCTGTCGCACCGAAGGCAGCTGGGGCATGTGGCTGATCGAAGTAGGACCCGCGAATGACTAACGCAACGGCCTAGGAACGTGCGCGCCTCCCTGCGTACGCTCCGTACGCAAAGTTGATGGCACCCGAGATGTTCAACCGAGAAACCTATGGATAGCCCCGTCGAAAACCACTGAAAACAGCATCTAAACTGGACCCTCCCCGCGCGTAACACCGGTCGTAGGGATAGGGGCGACCGTCCCCCGAGCGCCGCTGGACGGGCGATTTCTCGGGGCAGCCTCGATCGGATGGTAGATCGTGCGAGTACGAAGCCTACGTGCCTGACAACCTCGTGGGACGAAACTTCACGCTGGAGGGCCGGGTGGCGGCGGAGGTGGCGGACGCCGAAACCGCAATCTCCCGTCTTAACACTGAAGGCACGAGCCTGGTGAACACCGAGGCATTGGCACGCATCTTGCTTTGAGCTGAAGCTGTCGCATCATCTCGAATCGAGGGTCTTGATATCGGCGCCAGACGGCTGCTTCAAGCCGAGGTAGCGCGAGGGCTTGACGAACCTCCAAACGATGTCACTGCCATCGAGGTGCTCCGGAACATCGATGCGATGGTCTTCGGTATCGAGAGCGTCAGCGTTGGCGGTGAGATAACCGTTGAACTCCTTCTGGACATTCATCACCGGTTGCTCAAGGGAACTCGCCTCGAAGAGCATGGCGGACAGTTCCGCGAGGTGCAGAACTGGATCGGGGACAGTTCGTACAACCCGTGCTCTGCTGCCTTTGTCGTGCCGCCACCGGAGTTTGTCTCCGATCTCATGGCCGACCTTGCCACGTTCGCGAACGACGACGGGCTGCCTGCCGTCGTCCAGTCAGCCGTCGCCCACGCTCAGTTCGAGACCATTCATCCATTTGTGGACGACAACGGCCGAACCGGTCGTGCTCTCATCCACCTCATCCTCAGACGTCGGGGTATCGCTGTTCGGGTCCTTCCACCCGTATCGCTCATCCTGGCAACCTGGGCAAAGGACTACGTCAACGCGCTGACCGGCGTCCGATATCGGGGTCCATCCACCACCCGCGAGGCGAACGCTGAGATGAACCGATGGATCGAGCAGTTCGCGGTCGCCTGTACGCGGGCGGTCGCTGATGCCAGTGATTTTGAGATGCGAGCGCGAGGCATCCAAGACACATGGCGCACTCGCCTCGGAACAATCCGCAAGAACTCGGCCACCGACCTTCTCTTCTCCGCTCTCATAGGTGCTCCAGTCGTAACGGTGAGCAGCGCCGCCGCATTGATCAGGCGCACCTACCCAGCCGCAAACAACGCGGTGACGCAACTCGTCGACGCAGGTGTTCTCAAACAGGTCAACATCGCAAGGCGCAACCGGGCGTACGAGGCCCCTGAGATCATCGCCGCGTTCACCGACCTTGAACGTCAGCTTGCCAGCCCTGCGGGTTAACACGAGAGCGAGCAGGCCCACCTGCACCGTGCCGCCTCGCCGCCCGTCATGACTGCATCCGCCGAGGTGATCACCCTCAATCCCGGGTACTGGGTCGACCGGTCGCACAGAAAGTCGTAGCGAGCGCATTGCGGGCCCCACAACACGGGGCTGCCAGGCTGATACAAATATGTATCGCTTGACGCCTCGGCTTCTTGCTACAGATGTGTATCACCCATACGCTACACTGAGTTGATACAGATGTGTAGCAGGAGCGACTCATGGAACGCCAAGCAGAGATCAGGAAAGGCGCCGACCTCGGTCACGTGCTCGCCGAAGCACGACGGGCCCAAGGCTTGACCCAAGCCGAGATGGCCCACCAGGTGGGCCTCACCCGCGTTTACCTCAACGCGCTCGAAAGCGGCCGCAGCACTCCCCTCCTCGACCACTACCTGAGGGCACTACGACGGATAGGGGCCGAAGTCACCGTCACCTACAGAGTGCCCGCCCGCAAGGACGACGGCGATGGCCAAACTTGAGCCGCTCCGCGTCTGGCTGACCAATATCCATGTTGCCGACCTGGTCGCGACAACTAACACCTGGACGCTTAGGTGCAGGTACACGCCCGAAGCGCTCGACCTGGCCCCGACCGGCGCCCCTCTGCTCTCCTGCTCGCTTCCTCTCGGCACCGGCCGGCTCGACGCCAGTGTCTTCTGCAACGGGCTGCTTCCCGAAGGCCAGCACCGCCAGGCTATGGCCTCCTTGGCGGGCGTCGCCTCGATCGACACCTATCACCTACTCGCCCGCTTCGGCCGCGACGTCGCCGGCGCCCTAGTCATCGGCGACTCACCCGAGAAGGGCCGAGGCTGGGTCGAGCCCTACACCGCCGAGACACTCGCAGCCGAGGTAGCCGAGCTGCCGAACCGGCCCCTCGGTTTGCACGACGACTCTGAACTATCCGTCGCCGGCATCCAGAACAAGATGCTTCTAGTCCGCCTCGAAGACGGCACCTGGGGTCGGCCGGTGCACGGCCAGCCGTCAACCCACATCCTCAAACTGGACGACCCCAGACACCCCGGGCTCGTCGACGCCGAAGCCTCCTGCCTGCGCATCGCTGGCGCCATCGGGCTCACCACGATCGACCCCGAGTTGGTCACCATCGGTGATCAACGCTGCCTCATCGTCGAACGCTTCGACCGAACCACCGTCGACGGTGTCGTCAAGCGGATCCACCAGGAGGACATCTGCCAGGCGCTCGCCCGCGACCCCGAGGCGGCCCGCGGCCGCGGCAAGTACGAGAAACACGGCGGACCCAGCCTCACCGAGGTCGCCGAACTGCTCGAAACCTGGGGTGACGAACCCCTCGCCCAGCTGCGCCAGTTACTGCGGGTCACGACCTTCAATATGGCCATCGGCAACGCAGACGCCCACGGCAAGAACCTCGCTCTCCTCCACCGGGACTATTGGTCCGTGACGCTGGCACCGCTCTACGACACCATCCCGACCGTGCTGTGGCCAAGGCTGCGGCCCACCACCGCCATGACAATTGGCGCCAAGGAAAAAATCAACACCATCAAGGTGACAGATCTTCTGGCCGAGGCGCGGCGCTGGCGGCTACCCAACGATCAAGCCGAACAAGTTGTTGCCGAAACCTTGGACCAGATCAGGGCAGTCGTGTCGGAGATCGACGTCTTGCCCCAGGTGCGCAAGCTGGTGGTCGAACGAATCGACCAGATCACCGACACATCCGCATCTGCATCTGCTTAGACGACTGCCTGTATCTATAGAGCGAAAGCGGATAGCCGGATCCCGGAGCGCATTCTGGTCGGGCTCTGATCGGTGCTTGAGATGCTCCGTCCGTGCTGATGGGCTTTCGCCTGACCCGGCTGTACCTACTGGGCACTAAGCGATGCAGCTTTAGACGGAAGATTCGGCCGATGACTGCCAAGGGATGTGATCGGTCGGTTCGCCGATACCCTGCCGTTGTGTTGTTCTTCGGCTTTCTGCTCGGCTTGGCGATGGAGATCGCCGCGTTCGTCGTGGTGGCCCGACAGATCGGCTTTCTCCTGGCCCTGCTGATCTTGATTGTCGTAAGCGCGATGGGTCCGTTTATCGTGCGGCGGGTCGGCGTTGGCGTACTGGCCAAGACCCGGGACCGCCTCCAAGCCGGAGAACTCCCGACCCGGGAGCTGCTCGACGGCGTGGTGATCCTCGTCGGCGGGGCGCTGATCTGCCTTCCTGGTTTTATCGGCGATGCCATCGGTCTCCTGCTCATGGTCGGGCCTGTGCGTCACGTGGCGATCCGAGTTGGCGGTCACAGGGTGGCGCGACGGGTTACCGCCGTTCCCCTAGGCCGGTGGCGGGTCACCGATGCCAGCTCCCGCCCGGCTGGAGCGGACCGCCCGCCCGCTTCGAATAGGCCCGATATGTCGCTCGAGCCTGGCAAGTACCCCCCGCACCCAGACTGATTTCGGTCCGACTGCGTGGGCCAGCCCGGCTGGAACTCGACCCTGACGGTGGGATCACCGTTACCATCTCGACGACCAAACCGCCGTCAGGCCGCGGCACCCTTGCCGGGCCGAGGCGGCCAGGGGATGAGAGCCGACGTACGGTCGGCATACTCAGAGAAGAGCGGCCTCCGCTCCCGACTTCGGTCGTCGAGCATCGGGATGGACGCCGCGAGAAACATGACCACGATGGCCAGCGGGCCGACCACGGTCCAGAACCACGCCGGGTTGGCGGCCAGCCCGAACAGCCATACGGACCACCAGAAGAGGATCTCGCCGAAGTAGTTAGGGTGGCGCGAGTAGCGCCACAGTCCGAGGTTCATGATCTGGCCGGGCCGCTTGGAGCGGGCGAAGCGGCGCATCTGCTCGTCGGCCACGAACTCCAGGACGACCGCGCCGACGCCCACCAGGAGAGCGATCCAGTCGAGCGGCCCCACCGACCGATGACCCCACACGAGGGCCGGGACCAACGGTGTCGACGCCAGGAAGACCTGGAATGCCGGGAACAGGTGCACTCCTCCGAGCGACACCAGCGGCTTGGGGCCTTTGGTGTAGAGGTCCAGGTATCGCCAGTCCTCATGGTGGAGACCAGGCCAGTCCCGGGCCCAGTTGGAAGTCAGCCGGATGCCCCAGAGACAAACGACTATGAGGACCAGGACGGTCCGCAGTGTGGGCACTGCGTGGGTGGCGGCCACGGCCAACCACACGGCGGCGAGAGTTGGCAGGACGCTCCACCAGGCGTCGAACATCGAGCCGTTGTCCAGCGCCATCGACCACACGTAGATGACGAGGGCTGCGGCAAGATAGCCGAGACCGAGCGCCCACAGGGGCCGGCGGTATCCAAGAATGTCGGCTACCACCCAAGCCGCGCCGACAGCAGTGACGTAGGCCAACCCGACGATTGCCAGCCCCGCCGACTTTCCGGTCCGTTCGCCGATGCCCCGCCCGCTCACCTACGCCCCCATCGCCGGGACTGGCTCCCGACGGGGCCCGATTCGCACATCGCCGGCATGAGGGCGCACAATAACCCGCTGGGAATCGGACGCCACGAGAGGCTAGAGCCCTCGTCGGGGAACAGCCCTGCAACCGCGCGCTACAGAACGGGACCGGAATGGCAGAGGGAGCGACGCCGAAGGTAGTGGTAGCCGGGTTGGGTGACACGGGGCTGCTCGTGGCCACTCGACTCGGCCGGGACTTCGACGTGGTCGGGGTATCCACCAGACCGGCCCTGGTGAGCGGCCAGGAACTCGGTGGCCGGCTCACCGACCCGGCTCGTTGGCGGCGGACCTATCTGGTGCCGTATGCGCGCGTGCGCAAGCTGGACCGGATCCGGACCATCCACGGCCGCGTCACGACGGTGGATCTCGACGCCCGGACGGTGTCGGTCGAGCGCAGCGACGGAGCTGAAGTAACGGAGAGCTACGACGTACTCGTGCTAGCTACCGGAGCAACGAACGGCTTCTGGCGCCACGACCGGATGGAGAGCATGGCCGACATCGACCACGGCATCGAGGCGATCGCGTCGCAGTTACGAGCCGCTTCAAGTGTCGCCGTCGTCGGCGGCGGCGCCACAGGGGTCAGCGTCGCCGACAACCTGGCCCGCACGGGGCGGAGCGAGGTGCACCTATTCCACAGTGGGGACTATCCACTGCCGGGTTACCACCCCAAGGTACGGGCTTGGATCACAGAGGTACTTCGGGCCGACGGTGTCAGCATCCACCCTGACCACCGGGCCCTGCTCCCGGCGGGATTCACAGGAGACAAGCTGACCACCGGACCCGTGACCTGGTCCACCGGTCAGGAGCCCTTTACGGCCGACTGCACCGTGTGGGCGGTCGGGCATATCAGGCCACACACGGACTACCTCCCGGACAACGTCCTCGACGACGACGGCTTCGTGCTGGTGGACGAGTTCCTCGCGTTAGAGGGCTACCCGGACGTCTTCGCCGTAGGCGACCTGGCGGCCACCGACCCCCACCACAGCTCGGCCCGTAACTGGGGATGGCAAGTGGTGCTCACCAACGTTCGGTTCCGGCTCGGGCGAGGCCGGCGCCGACGTCGCTTCCGGGCTCCGCACTACCGATGGGGATCCATTCTCGGGATCCAGGCCAAGGGAATGGTCGTGGCCCAGCCGACCGGGCGCCGCTTCCGCATACCCAGGCGTACAGCCGAATCCCTCTTGATGAGAGTCTTCGTCACTCGATACCTCTACGGCGGCCTGCGGGACGAAGCCGGAGATAAGTCGGTCCCAAGCCGCCCCTAGGCCATCGCCACGGATCGAACCCTTTGCCGTTCCACGGTCAGGAAGTACAAGGCAAAGCCTGCGGTGCAACTCAGGAACAAGGTGGCAACGAAGGCCAGCCACAGGCCCTGTATCTGGCGCCGCCGGCCGTCGGTCAACAGGAGGAGAGGAAGGATGACCACGTTGATCACGATGTAGTCGACGGATGCCGACCCCGAGGCCGGGTTCTGAAACAACAACTGGCAGTAGTGGGCCCAGCTCGAGCCCGATCCCCATAAAGGGTTGGCGTTGCGATGCATGTAATCGATGACAAACCGAATGTTGAACACCCAAGCCCCGACGGTCGTGGCGACGCCGACCAGGACGTAGGTCAGCTCCAATCTGGACAGGGGCGCACCGCGAGCGAAGAGCGGCCGGTTGGCCCGCACGAAGGCGAGGACCACGGTGATGCCGAGTAGGCCATGGACGATCAGAGCTACCACGATGCTTCCTCCCAGTTCTGTCACTGGTGACGATACTGAGGACGGCGGCCCGTCGTAGGATGCGCCGGTGGCCAGCCCGCCTAGGACGTTACGCAGTGAGCGCACTCGAGAGGCGCTGCGGCGGGCCGCGCTGGCCCGGTTCCTCTCTCAGGGATTCGATGTCACAACGACCGAAGAGGTCGCGGCCGACGCAGGTGTCACCTTGCGGACCTTTTACCGCCATTTCACCTCCAAGCAGGACCTCCTCTTCGCCGACTACGACGAGGGGCTGCACTGGTTCCGTCGAGCGCTGCTCGACCGCCCCGCGAGCGAATCAATCGACGAGGCCGTGAGCCAGGCCATCTTTGCCTTTCCGTATGACTACTCGGCCGTGACCGACATCGCCGCCATGCGGGCTCAATCGCTCGACGACGCCCGGATCACCGACCATATTCGCCGCGTCGAGTTGGATTTCGCCCAGGTGGTCGAGGAGCGTCTGCGCCGAACAGATGAGATCGCCGGCACCGCAGACCGCGACCTACTGATCGTGGTACGGGCCCGGACGACCGCAGCCGCCGTGTTCGCAGCCATGGAGGTCTGGATGCACAGCGATCACCCCACCTTGGACCAGCTGGCCCGGGTGTGCCGGTTGGCGGTCCAGACCATCCGCTAAGTTTTGTCAAAAGTGACAGAGTTCGAGTCGGGAGGGTCGTGAAATGGAGCGGTTTGACGCCATTGTCCTGGGAGCGGGCCACAACGGCCTGACGGCAGCCAATGTCCTACAGAGCGCGGGGCTGCGGACCTGCTGCCTGGAGAAGAACCATTACGCGGGAGGCATGTCCTCGACCGTGGAGGTCATGAAGGGCTTCCGCAGCGAGGTGGCGGGTTCGCAGCAGTTCCCTATCGCTTCCGCCATCAGCGACGAACTCGAGTTCGAGAAGATTCCCCGGGCCGACCTCGACGTCATGTCGGTGGCCCTGCACGGCCGGGGCGAGCCGCCGCTGATCCAGTACCGGGACCCGCTGAGGATGTTCGAACACATGAACACGGTTCACGGGCCTGAGCTCATCGAAGGCATGGCCAACCTCATCGGCTGGACGTCAGCGCCGGGAAGGGCCCTTGGGCGATACGAGGTTCGGACTGAGCCGAAGACCTACGACGAGATGTACGCCTGCGCCACCACCGAGTCCGAGCGGGCTGCCATCACCGACATGCTCTTTGCGTCGACAACCGAAATCCTCGACCGCCACTTTCCCGATCCCGAACGGTTCGCGGCTATCCGCGGGACTCTGTCCTTCCTTGCGGCCAACACCACGTTCAAGGGGCCGAGTACTCCCGGGAGTGCAATGGCCCTGGCTTTCGGCCTGGCCTTGCCGAGCGACGACGCCGCTCTGACCACCAAGTTCAAGGGTGGGATCGGCGCGGTAACCGAGCACCTGGTCGAGCGGTTCCAAGGGCGAGGAGGTGAACTGCGCCTGCGTGCTGCGGTCGCAGGTCTCTCAACAGAGGACGGAGCCGTCTCGACGGTCGCGCTCGCCGACGGGACTTCGGTCGCCGCGCCGATCGTGGTGTCGAGTCTCGGGGTCGAGTACACCCTCGGGCTGGTATCCGGGATCGTGCCTGATGCGCTGCGGCAAAGGCTGGCCCGCCGCGATCACCGGGCCGCGTATATCCAGATCCATTTCGCCCTGGAGGCACTACCCCAATACGCCCCGCCTTACGAGGAGCTCAACGATCCCGCCCTGCAGTCGACGATCGGATTCTTCAACAGCCCCGAGGAGTTGCAGGCCAACTGGGAACGGTGCGCGCAGGGCCTGGTGCCGGAGGACCCGGCCGTCGTGTTCGGCGTGCCGACGGTCAATGACCCGGAGTTGGCCCCGCCGGGCAAGCACGTGGCGGCCGCCTTCGCCCTATGGTTCCCGCCGGGTGACACGGCGAGCTCCCACAGCGAACTGGCGAAAGAAATGACCGAGCGCGTGATCGCGAAGATCACTCGCTTCGCTCCCAACTTCGCCGACATCCAGATCCGCCACACCACGTTTACGGCGAGACACATGGCGTCGATGTTCGGTGCACCCGACGGTGATTACTGCTACGGCCTGATTCATCCCGATCAGATGGGTCCTCACCGGCCCGGGCCGCGAGGATTTCGCGATCTGCCTCATGGCGTCGGGGGTCTGTACCTCGGCGGGGCGGGGTGCCACGGCGGACCAGCCATCAGCTACACACCCGGCTACAACGCGGCGCATCAGGCGATCGACGACCTGGGATAAAAGGACTCCCTTCCGTCCCATCGACGTTCTCGCCTCTGAACACATACGAACGTCTGTTCGGGTATGATGGCGAGAACAACGCTCGAGGTCCGCGCTCCCGACCTTCTCCCACTGACTCATGGTTGCTGGAGGAGGACGGCTGGATGGAACTGCCGGACGAACTGGATGTGACGACATGGCTGGTCGAGCACCGGGCCGATCTGGATCGGGGAGAAGCGGAGTGGTTGGACCGGTTGGCCGAATTCGACCGCGACGGGCTGTGGGCGCTCGACCGTCACTTTTGCTGCGCCACCTGGCTGGTGTGGCGCACCAACATGGCCCGCTCCACGGCGTTCGAGAAGCTGCGGATCGCCCACGAACTGAGCCGGCGCCCGATCATCGCCGACGAGTTCCGCCGTGGGCGGCTCTCCTACTCAGCGGTGCGGGCCATCACCCGCATGGAGGGTCCGGATCCGGAAGTCGACCAGGCCATGGTCGAGCTGGCCCAGTCCGGCCACGCCACCATCTTGGATCTCGAGCGGGTGGTTCGCTCCTACGCGCTGTACGCCGATCAGGCGCACCCCCCGACTGAGGACCTCAAAACCCGGCGGGACGTCAGGATCAGACGCGGCGAGAACGGGATGGGGCAGATCGTGATCACTTTGAGCGACGTCGAGATCGAAGAGTTCGCGGCAGCCCTGCAGGCGTTCATAGATCTCCGTTACCGGCCGGAGCCTGTGGACGAGTCTTCAGCCGAGGACGGGCCAGCTAACCAGCGGGCTGTGGACGAGTCTTCAGGAGGAGACCCGGGGGAAGCCCCCCTCGAGGAAGCCAACCGGTCGACCAAAAGNNTAAGGGCCGATGCAATGATGGACTTGATCAACTGCGGATTGGCCGCGGCCGACCGCGGCCACGCAGCCGGTGACGACCGATACATGATCCACCTTGTCAGGCGCGACGGTCATCCCAGTTGCACCTTCATGGACGGGACGCCGGTGCACCCGTCGGACGCGGAGATGATCAAGTGCGACTGCAGCACCGTCAGCCACGTTGTCGACGGAGATGGCGAACAACTCAACCTGGGTCGCAGGACCCGGGCATGGAGCGTCAGCCAGCGCCGGGCCATCAGCGTCCGCGACGGAGGGCACTGCCGCTTCCCCGGCTGCCGCTTCAGGCACTTCGACATCCACCACATCTCCTTCTGGGAAGCCGGCGGCTGCACCGACATCTCCAACGGTGTGTGCAAATGCCGCCGCCACCACCGGATGATCCACGCCGGCTACCAGCTCGAAGGCGACCCAAACGGCGAGCTGCGATTCCACCGTCCCGACGGCACCTTCATCGGGTCCACCTACCCGGCGGCCGCCCGAGTCCTCAGCTACCAGCCGTAGGCTACTCCGCCCGGTAGTCGCGAGCCGAGGACGGCAAAAGTTGCCCGATGAGTCCTAGACCTCGAGTCTATTCAGGACCAGTTCCACGACGTCGGCTCGGCTGCGTGGGCCGTGATCGGCGGCGATGAAGTGGTTGCCGATGGCGAGCGAGAACGCGGTCATGGCGCGGGCTTCGACCTCTGCCTCGTCAGAGCAGAAACTGCTGAACAGCAAGCGCAGGTATTCCATGCGCCGGTTGTCGACCCGTCGCAGGCGCTTAGCGACCGCGGGCTCGCGCCGGGCCCAGTCGCGAACCGCCAGATCGATGGGGAGCAGCTTCGAGGAGAAGGTGAGCGCTCCCGCCCGGCGCACTTTGTGTCTGGCGTCACCGCCCTCGGCTTCGACCCGTTGGAGTACTTCATCGGTGCTGGCCCGTTCCCAATCATGGAGCATGGCTTCGAGCAGGGCATTGCGGTCCTCGAAGTGCCAGTAGAAGCCGCCTCNNTTGCTGCGAGGCGTGCGGGTCGGGGCGGCCATCGCTACCGGTACCGGGTTAGGCGAGACCTTGACAAGGCGCCGGGCATGGCTAAGTATGGCATCCATACATAACTGTATGGATGCCACGGCTGATTACGAGACCATCAGGTACGTCCGCGGCGGGGGCGTCGGTGCCCTGACCCTGGCTCGGCCCGGCAAGCGCAATGCTCAGAATCCGTTGATGTGGGAGGAGCTGCGCCACCTCGGCGTCGAACTGCTGGCCGACGAGACGCTGCGATGCCTGGTGGTGACGGGCCAGGGATCGACTTTTTCGGCTGGCATCGACCTCGTCGAGGGCATGGCCGGACTACTAGCCGACGAAGCCGGTCGACCTCGAGACCACGAGGGCAAGCTCGCAGCCGGCCAAACGGTGGCGGGCACTTTCAACTGGATCGCCGACCTGGGCTGCGCCAGCGTCGCCGCGGTGCGAGGTCACGCCTACGGTGCGGGCTTGCAGCTGGCCCTGGCCTGCGACTTCCGCATCCTCGCCGAGCACACCAAGGTCGGTCTGCTCGAAACCCGCTTCGGCCTCCTGCCGGACATGGGCGCGACAGTCCGCCTGCCCAGAATCGTGGGAGAGAGTCGGGCCCGCGAGCTGATCCTGCTCGGCGACATCATCGACGCCGCCGAGGCCCTACGAATCGGTCTCGCCAACCAGGTGGTCCCCGATGCCGATCTCGAGTCCGCGGCCGCCGGACTGGCTGAGCGACTCGCCAATCAGCCACCGATAGCGATACGGGGAGCGAGGCGAGCGATCGACGCGGCATGGCACCTCGGCCCCGACGAGAGCTTCCGGATCGCCCTGGAAGCGCAGATCCGCTGTCTGGAATCCGAGGACTTCAAGGAGGGCCGCTCGGCCATGGTCGAAGGCCGGACGCCCGAGTGGAGAGGGCGTTAGACATGAGGCTCCCGATCACTGCCCACACCTCGCAGCCCTGGCGGATCCACGAAGTGACCGCCGACTTCCGGGTCGAGGACGTATGGGCGCTGCCGACACCAGGCGGTCCGGACGACTTCCCTCACCTGGTGGAGGGTTTCGCCTCGGGCCCGCTTTCAGCGGGTTCCTCACTCCCGGCCCGAATACTTCTCGACATCCGCTGGAAGATCGGGAAGGTACTCGGGTTGGACGGCCCGAGCACCGGCGTCGGCGCGCGGGTGCCGACACTGCGCCATCGCCTGCCGGCGGATCTGCTCGACACCGCCCGTCCAACCTTCAAATCCCTCCCGTTCACCGCCCTCTACGTGACCAACAACGAGCTCGCAGCCGAGGTCGCCAACCAGACGATGCACGGAGTCATGCATCTCGGGTGGGTCCTCGATCACACGGGCGGCTATCGCGGCCAGATGGCGGTCCTCGTCAAACCCAACGGCCTTCTTGGTGAGAGCTACATGGCCGCCATCAAACCCTTCCGGTACCTGATCGTCTACCCGGCCATGCTGCGACAGATCGAGCGCAACTGGCCGTCCTACCGTCGCAGATCCGCACCGGCGGAAATATGACCGGCACGGTGCGCCGTGACCTGGAGCGACGCGGCCGACGCCCTCATGGCGGAGCCGACAAAAATCGGCCTACTTCATGCTCTCGGCGAACTCTTCCCACGTCACGGAGCGGGGCTGTCGGGTCTTTGGCGGCCACCAATCGATTCCGCCCTTGGTTATCTGCGCGCGGCCAAGGAGAGTGCTGCCCGCTCGAACCTCGAACTCAATACCGACGTTTCCAATGTCGAGCGGGCGATCAATCTTCAACGTGACTTTGCGAGCAGGCATGACAAAACATTAGGCAGTCCTGTGATCGCGAGAACCCATCAGCGCGTCACCCTAAGCCGAGGCGAAGGCACCGTGGCCTGCTGGCCATCAATGATCGGAGCCGGCGGCCGGCTTTACACCACGTCCATCTGTGCTCGCCCGAACTGGCGCAAAGCTAACGCCGGTAGATCAGGTGGACAAGTGGCGACTCCGAGGTGCAACGGCGTCGCCGCGATCCCTGGCGAACGCCCTGTTAACGGTCCCAGCTCAGTCGCGCTTGGGCGGATCGAGTTTGAAGAGCAGGTGGTGGCTGAGGTCGCCGACGAAGTCGACGAACATCTCACGGGTGTCGAACCACCAGCGACCGGATACCTGGTGGAAGGTGTCTCGGTAATGGCCGCAGATGATGGGCTGCAGCGGCAGCTCGTCGGTCTGCTGAAAGACCGTGTAATAGCTGCGGGCCAGTCCGGCCGGAGTGTCGTCGACCTCGACGATGACGTTGGTCGTCACATGCCGGGTACGTGGCGTCCCATCCTCGTAGAGGCGGGNNAGAGGACCTGGTCGGTTCCCTCGAACACCATTCCGGGCGCGGCCTGGATACGACCGTGACGGAATAGCTCGGCTAATCCGTCCAAGTCCCCGGCGTCGATCCGCTCGGCATACGTATAGACCAGGTTCTCGATCTCCCTGGCGTTGTCGGTCATCGGGCCAGATGGTACTCATGTGGGGTGAGCACCAACCCAGGAGACGTCTTCGACGAGGAGCGCCTTCTCCGATCGGCCACCCGGATCGCCGGATCGGAGGACTTCGGTCCGGAACCGTTCCTGGAACCGCTCCGAGTGTTGCTGGACGCCCTGCGGGGGGCGCCCCTCAACGACACGGGCGCCATGATCCTCCGAGGCAGCCTCCTCCGTAGCCTCTCGCAGCGTCTCCGCGCCCAGCGCTGGTGGACCGACCATCCGGAGATCCTCGACGAGCCGATCATGGCGCCGATCGTGGTCGTCGGAATGATGCGGTCAGGCACGACCATCCTGCAACGGATCCTCGCCAGCGATCCGCGCACCTGCTGCGCCTACGGCTGGGAGGTCGGCGAACCTGCTCCCCGACCCGGGTGGGACTCACTCGCAGCCGATACCCGCGTCGCCGACGCCGAGACCCGGGAGCAGCAGGTCCGACAGTTCGCGCCGGAGCTCTTTGCCATTCACCCCACTTATGTGCACGAGGCCGAGGAGGAGATCGTCTTCCTGGCTGACGCGTTCCTGTCCCATATCCCCGAAGCGTCGTGTGACATCCGCGATTACCGGTCCTGGCTGGACGGCCAGTCTTTTTCTCCTGCCTACCGGTGGCTAAGACGCATGCTCCAACTGCTCCAGTGGCAGAGACGGCGACGCGGTGAGCCCGTGCGGCCGTTCGTGCTCAAGACCCCGTCGCACCTCGGATACCTCGACACGCTCCTGGCCGAGTTTCCCGACGCCCACGTCGTCCACACCCACCGCGACCCGGTGGCGGTCATCCCCTCGGGCGCGTCCCTCAATGCGACTCTCTGGGGCATGCATTGCGATCAGGTCGATCCCCACGAGGTGGGGCGGCAGTGGCTGGACCGGATGGGCTGGTCCTGCGATAGGGCCATGGTGAGCCGGACCCAGGTCCCGTCCCACCGGTTCACGGATGTCCATTTCACCGACTCCATCGGGGACCCGCTCGGAACGGCCCAACGCATTCTCGGGGCCGTCGGCCTGGACGTGACGGAGGCCTCCGTGGCCTGTATGGAGGGCTGGCTGGCCCAAGACACCAAGAGGCAGGAGCTTCCGACCCACCGATATACGCCCGCCGACTTCGGTCTCGATCCTGATCAGATTCGGGAACGCTTCGCCGACTACTGCCGCTTGTTTCTGTAGGTCGCGCGAGACTTCGCCGATGTCCGGAAACCCAGTGGCGACCGCGGAACAGCACGACCACGAGCGTGCCGCCCTCCGCTTGTTCGAACACCCAGTGGTCGAGAAGGCACGCGACGAGGTCAGGGCATCCTGGCTGGAACGACAGCAGCCGTCCGCGGCCATGCGGGGCTGCTTCGATTGGGCCTTCGAAGAGGTCATGTTCTCGGCGGTCGTGTGGTCCTCCAACCAGGACCCGCTCAACCCGAAGGTCACCTGCATAACCCGACTCGAACACCCGTTGGACGGGGTGCGCATCCCCGGCAGCCGGTGGGGCATCGACAACCCCGACTCTGTCTACCGGGTCATCCCCGTCTCGGGTTCGGAACGCTACGAGCTGCGAGGGCGGACCGGCGCCCACCGCCTGACCGAGAATTACTTCACCCTGTGGGACAACAGCATGAACACGAAAGGATCTCTCAACGGGCACGACCTGGTCGTCGATGAGACCGGCCACTTCGTCATCACCGTCGACTCCGACCCCCCTGGTGGTCGCGCCAACCACATTCAGAGCACGCCCGACGCCCACGAGTTCTACGTGCGCGACGTTCTGCTCGACTGGGAGGTGGACGACCCCAACTGGCTCGAGGTGGTCCGGGTCAGCGCACCGGCCAGTCCCCATCGATCCGAGGACGAGCAGGCCCAGCGGGCCGTCGAGTACATGCACCGCTTCGCCGACTTCAGTTATGGGCTGGCCCGGGGCATGACGTCCGGACGGCCCAACCGCTTCCATCTGGCCTACTCGGCTGACCAGGGTGGGGCCCTGCGCAACCAGGTCTACGTCGGTGGCCACTTCCGCCTCGAGGACGACGAAGCATTCGTCGTTGACATCAACGACGGTGGGGCCAGGTACTTCACCGTGCCCATCTCCAATGTCTGGGGCACCACACTCGGGATCAAAGACCGGACCGCCAGCCTCAACAAGGCCCAGTCACGACCCAACCCCGACGGGACGTGGACCTACGTCATCTCCAACGCTGACCCCGGGGTCCACAATTGGGTCGATCCGTGCGGACTCTCCGAGGGCATTCTCACCCTCAGAATGGCTGAATTCCCCGACCAGCGGCCGACCGACGGACTGGCCGCCTCGGGTCGGGTGGTCAAGCTGGCGGACCTGGAAGCGGAGCTCCCGCCGGGCAGCTCCGAGGTCAACGCCGCCGAGCGGAGCCAGCAGCTCGCCCGAAGGGCCGCGGCCTATGCCCGCCGATTACCCGAGGTCGAGGCGTGACCCGGTGGCTCGTGACGGGCTGCTCGACCGGAATCGGACGAGCGATCGCCACTGCGGCGCTCGACGCCGGCCACTCCGTCGTGGTCACGGCCCGACGTCCGGAAACCGTGCAGGACCTAGCCGAGCAGTATCCGGAGCAGGCCCTCGCCGTGCGCCTCGACGTGACCGACCGGGAGCAGATCAGCGCGGCCGTGGACCGGGCACTGGCCGAGTTCGGCGGATTGGACGTCCTGATCAACAACGCCGGCTACGGCTACCTGTCGGCTGTGGAAGAGGGAGACGACGCCGAGGTCCGGGCCCTGTTCGACACCAACTTCTTCGGCGCGGTGGACATGATCAAGGCCGTGCTGCCAACTATGAGGGCGCAGGGTCACGGTCACATCCTCAACGTGAGCTCGATGACGGGGATCGTCACCAACCCACCCAACACCTACTACTCGTGCACCAAGCACGCCATGGAAGCTCTGACCGAGGGATTGGCCAAGGAGATCGAACCGTTCGGCATCAAGGTCTGTGCCATCGAACCGGGCGCGTTCCGCACCGACTACATAACCCGCTCGATGCACGAAGCCACCAGTCTCGCCGACTACCAACACGTGAATGAGCGCAAGGAGCTCATCCGGGCCTTCGGTGCCCACCTGCCCGGCGACCCGGCCAAACTCGCGGCCACGGTGCTCGACCTGGTCGAAATGGAGAATCCTCCTCTGCGACTGCTGCTGGGGCAGGACGTACTGCGAGCCTTCCGGGAGAAGTCTCAGGCGTGGTCGGAAAGTGTCGACGAATGGGAGCCGGTCACCCGGTCCATGAACTTCGATTGAATGACCTCCAGATAAAAAAGGAGACCAACCTTGTCGACCAGCCTTGATCATGACTCCACGACCGACATGGTGTTGGGCGATCGCGACCTCAGCGGATTGAACGTCCTCATCACCGGCACGTCGGCCGGTCTCGGCGTGGAGACCGCTCGGGCGCTGGTGGTGCGGGGGGCGAACGTCATGGGGGTGGTCCGTGACATCGAGAAGGCCCGTCACAACCTCGACGAAGCCGGGGCACCCGGCGTGACCCTCTACCAGGCGGACCTGGCCTCACTCGGATCGATCAGAGGCTTCGCCACCACCTTCTCGGCGGAGGGTCCGGACCGCATCGATGTCCTCATAGCCAACGCCGGCATAATGGCGTGTCCTGAAGGCCGGACCACAGACGGATTCGAGTTGCAGTTCGGCACCAATCACCTCGGCCACTTCCTCCTGGTCAACCGACTCATGCCGCTACTCAAGACGGGACCCCCCGGGCGCGTCGTGGTCCTCTCGTCCGCCGGCCACCGTTTCTCCGACGTGAGTCTCGAGGACCCCGGCTTCGAACGGACGCCCTACGACGCATGGGTCGCTTACGGGCGGGCCAAGACGGCCAACGTCCTCTTCGCCGTCGAGCTCGACCGTAGATACCGGGGCCAGGGAGTGCGGGCCACCGCGGTGCACCCCGGCGGCATCCTCACCGAACTCGGCCGCCACCTGACCGACGAAACCTTCGGTGCCCTCATCGCGGCGCGCGGCGATCGTGAGATGACGTTCAAAACCGTTCCACAGGGTGCGGCCACCACCGTCTGGACCGGGTTCGTGGCCACCGGCGAGGAGGTGGGTGGCCGGTACTGCGAGGACTGCGCGGTGGCACCGGAAATCGATGATCCCGTCGAAACTCCCGGTGTCATGCGTTACGCCCTCGACCCAACGACTGCCCGCGACCTGTGGACGCTCTCGGAGCAGTTGGTGGGGGAAGTGTTTCGGGCGCCATGAGCAAAGACACGCAGAAGCGGCTGGACGCGGCCTGGAACGCGTGGCTACTCCAGGACCCGCCGCCCTCCGGCCAATAGTCGCCGGTGGTGGGTCCTGCTCGTAGCGGACGGGGCTGGCCGTGTTCTCAGCAGGACCTAGGCGGCCGCACGAGCCGAGATCCACCGCGATTCGTTCGCCTCGACGGAAGCGACCTCGTTCGATTGGACGCTGTGGCCTTCGCCGAACATGTTCGGCGATCTCCGATCACGCCCAGCTCGCTAAGTAGGACCAGCGTGGCGATCACCTTGAACCGGGCTTCGTATGGATCGATTGGATGCAGGTCGAGGAAGGTCATGTGCGCAGCGCTCCGTCGGCGAGCCTAGATTCCCACCCGGATTACCACCATCGAATTGGTCACGGGTACTTCGGCATCACATCGGACTATCGGTCGGGCGGTTCGCCGGGGTCGTCGCCCAGCTGGCGAGCAGGTCGAGTGCGTGCTGGGAAGGACTTCCCGGTTGGGCGCTGTAGACGAGGATGCGTTGTCCCGTGTCGGCGGGAAGATCCAGCGCTTCGTAGTCGAGGGTCAGTTCTCCGACGACCGGATGGTGCAACGTCTTTGCGCCGGTGCGATGGAGTTTCACGTTGTGGGGGCGGCCCAGCGGACGCGGAATTCATCGCTACGGGTGCAGAGTTCGCCGATGAGTTGGGACAGCGTCTTGTCGCAGGGTTCGCGGCCGGTTTCGGCGCGGAGTATGGCGACGGCATCGTTGGCGATCTTCTCCCAGTCAGGGAAGAACTCGTTGGCGCGTGGGTCGAGAAAGAGGAACCGCGCCGTGTTCGGGGTTCCGCTCGGGTCTTCGAACAGGGGAGCGTACAGAGCATGGAGACCAGCCTCGAAGGGATTGCCGACGCCTACGCGGCAATGGACGAGCGGCGCGCCATCAAGTCCCTCGTTCGCGTCGGGACGGTCTGATGGTCGCCTGGCATGCGAAGATACGAGCCACGAAGGAGAGCTGAAACCATGAAGCACATCAATCTGAGGGCCCTAGAGGTTTCCCGCATCGGTCTGGGCACCATGGGCATGTCAACCGCGTACACCGGCGCCGGCTCGGACGACGCCGAGTCCATCCGAACCATCCACCGAGCCCTGGAGCTGGGGGTCACGCTCATCGACACGGCAGAGGTTTACGGGCCGTTCACCAACGAAACGCTCGTCGGCCAAGCCATTCGTGGCCGGCGCGAAGAGGTGGTGCTGGCCACCAAGTTCGGCTTGATCTCCCATACCGGGGGTGACCCGGGTACCCCGGACAGCTCCCCGCCAAACATCCGCACGGCCCTCGAAGGATCCCTCGGGCGCCTCGGCGTGGAACACATAGACCTGTACTACCAGCACCGGGTCGACCCGAAGGTACCCATCGAGGAAACGGTGGGCGCGCTAGCCGAACTGGTCGCCGAGGGGAAGATCCGCCACATCGGGCTCTCCGAGGCGGGCCCCGACACCATCCGTCGAGCCAACGCCGTCCACCCGATCACCGCCTTGCAGTCGGAGTACTCACTCTGGACCCGAGACGCCGAGAACTGGACGCTGCCGGTATTGCGAGAGCTGGGCGTCGGTTTCGTGGCGTACTCGCCGTTGGGCCGCGGGATGCTCACCGGGAAAGTTCGCTCTATCGAAGACCTGGCCGATTCGGACTTTCGCAGGACGAACCCGCGCTTCAAGGACGAGAACTTTCAGCACAACCTCAGCAGCGCCGACGAGGTCCAATCCATCGCCGATGAGGTCGGCTGCACCTCGGCGCAGATCTCGTTGGCCTGGCTGCTCGCCCAGGGCGGCGACATCGCTCCAATTCCCGGGACCAAGCGCGTGTCCCGGGTCGAGGAGAACGCCGGCGCCGACGACATCGAACTCAGCGCCGAGCAGCTCGAACGCCTCGACAAGCTCACCCCCGTCGCCGGCGACCACCACAACGAGGCACAGATGCGTCTGATCGAACGCTGAGCTACCCGTTATTGGGTGACCTCAGGATGGCAGCGTGCGGGGAAGCCCGAATCGGGAGATCACGGCATTGTCGAAACGGGTGATGGCGCTCACTTCGCCGGCTGACAAGGTAATCACGAACAAGCCGAACGAGTGGGCGACACCTGAGGTGCGGTCCACCAGGTAGACGCCGAAGGCCGGCTGCCCATTGGCCCTGGTCGGAACGAGGCGGTAGCGCCGGCCCTCCCCGAACGCGGCGGTGGCGAAGTACCGACGGGCCAGCTCTCGACCCTGGACCTCACCGGGCACCGGTGGCATCCGCACCCATGCGTCTTCGCTCATGAGCGACACAACGCCATCCACGTCGCCACGCTCGAAGGCGTCGACGAGCTTGGCGAGAAGCTGCTGTTCAGCTGCCGAGTTCCGAGGAGGCGATCTATCGTTTTCTGGTAGGTAACGGGCAAGCGTCGCCCGGGCTCGCCTCAAGGCGCTGGTCACTGACTCCTCGGTGACGGCGAGTATCCCGGCCACCTCGGCGGCTCGGAAACCCAGCACGTCGCGCAGGATGAGAATCGCCCGTTGGCGAGGAGGCAGCACCTGCAACGCAGTGATGAAGGCGAGAGAGATCGCCTCGCGCATCTCATAGCGGGCCTCGGGTCCGGGTTCGAAATCTGCGGCCTCGTCTAGCAGGGCGTCGGGGTAGGGCTCGAGCCAGGTCACCTCGCCCAGCCGAGCGAGCTCGGGGGGCTCGACAGGCCAGCCGGGAGCTTCCACCTGAGGGCGGCGGTTACCTGTGCGCAGCCAGTTGAGGCAACGGTTCGTGGCGATGCGGTACAACCAACTCCGAAGCGACGCCCGCTCCTCGAACCCAGCCAGACCTTGCCAGGCGGCCAACAGCGTCTCTTGGAGCAGGTCCTCGGCGTCGGCCAGAGAGCCGAGGACGCGGTAACAGTGCACCTGCAGCTCGTGGCGGTGTGGTTCGACGAGCTGGCGGAATGCCTCGCCATCTCCCTCCCTGGCACGGGCAAGCAGCTCGGTGGTCACGTACCCATCCTCGCATCGACCTCCTCCTTCGGAACTGGTCATACATACAGACACCGCCTCGGTCCGAAAGTTGGCGCCCGGGCGCCCAGTTCTTGGTCGGACCGGTGTCTACACAACCGAAACCCACTGTTCCGGCACGTCGCCGGGCTGACAAGAGGGGGATCGAGATGTCTACCTTCGTTGGGAAGCGAGGCTCGTGATGAACCCGTCGCAATATGAGGCTCTCGCCAACCAAATGATCGCCGAGGCCAGCGTCGACTCCGACAGCATCGACTCGAACATGTGGTGACCTCCCGGTCGGTTCGCTCGAGCTCGACGCGCCGGGGAGCCGCGTGGAGGTCGAGGATCGGCCTGTTCCTGATACGGACCGGCCTGCGTCTTGAGACACGTCCCGCGAAGGTGCCCCTCGGAGAGGCCCCTGGCGGGAGGACGTGAGCCCGCGTGATCCCGCGGCGGCCGCGCCGGTGCGGCGGCCTGGAACCCGCGACGATCAGGTCGGAAGTCGCCGCAATGAGTAGGCCGTTCGCACGTGCGTTCGCCGGTTGGCGGACGGGCCTGTCGGGGCCCGTCATCGTTCTTCAAGCTGGGAACGCGGTCAATTACTTCGGCTCTGGGCTGATTCTTCCCTTCGAGATCATCTACCTGCACGAGGTCCGCGGCTTCCCGACGGCGACTGCGGGGCTGGTGCTGGCGGCGCTCATGGGCACGGCGGCGGTGGTAACGCCCCCTTCGGGTGCGCTGGTCGACCGTTTCCGGGCGAAGCCGATCGTGATCGCCGGCAATCTCGCGAGCGCGCTCGGCTACGCCGGCCTGGCTTTCGTCGACCGTCCCTGGCAAGCGTTCGTCTGCTCAGCCGTCGGCGGCGCCGGGCTCGGAGTCGCGGGAACCGCGAACCGAGTTCTGAGCCTCTCGCTGGTCACAGCGGAGCAGCGCGCCTCCTTGTTCGCGCTCGGTCGAGTTGCAGGCAACTTCGGCCTCGGCAGCGGCGCGACGGTCGCCGGCTTCATCATCGCTTCCGTCCATCACCTCCGCGCGTTCCAGGCGCTCTACCTCTTCGACGCCCTCACCTACGCTGCCTTCGCGTTGATCGTGATCGTAGCGATCCCGAATCCTCGCCTCGCAAAGGCTGCCGCGCCGAACCAAAGCGGAGCAGGTTTCCGAGCGGTTGCTCGAGATCGGCTCTTCCTCATTCTGATCGCCGCCAACATCGTGCTCCTGACCGTCGGCCCCGCCCTGTTTGCCAACATCCTTCCGCCGTTTGCGACGGCGCACACGCCTGTCGGGCCGGGCGAGATCGGTGTCGTCGTCTTCCTCAACACGTTCTTCATCGTCGTCGCGCAGATTCCGGCCACACGGGTCGTCAAGCGGATGCGCCGCACACACGCTTTTGCCGGGATCAGTGCGCTATGGGCAATCGGCCTGCTCGCGGTCCTGCTCGCAACGCTAACGCGCTCGACGCTCGCCGCTACCACCGTCTTGGCCGGGGTTGCGATCGTGATCGCCATCGGTGAGTGCGCGCAATCCACCGTGCTCGGCCCACTTGTCGCCGACCTGGCACCACCGCATCTGGTCGGCCGCTACATGTCGCTCTACAGCCTCACCTTCACGGCAGCCCTGGCCATCGGCCCCGCGGCCGGGGGCGCGGTGCTCGCAACCTCGCCCGACGCCGTCTGGTGGGGCGGCGCCTTGACGGCAGTACTGATCGGAGTCGGCTTGCTGCGACTCGGCAACCGGATACCCGACCCGCTCCTGCAGACGAGATGCGCTCCCCCGCAAGCTGCACCGGAGGCGACGTGACGCGACGGCGGATGGCGGGAGTCCTCGAACACGCCCTCGTTCGGCTGCGCCTTTGCGCGCCATCCAACTGGGCCGAGCAGACCTTCAACACTGATTGAGGCGACCGGCGGCGACACTGGGGCCCCGACTTGACCGCCGACCGGCACCGGAATGGCGAGCGCCGTGTGCCGGCCGATTCTGGGCGCGGCTACGGCGGCGCTGATGATAGGCAGTGGTCATGGAGTTCGCGATCGAGAGTGCTCGCGAGATGCTGCGACGTACCCCGGACACGCTGCGGGCGCTGGTGTCGGACCTGCCCGAGCAATGGTTGCACGGACGCGAGGCGGCCGATGCGTGGTCGCCGTACCAGGTGTGCGGCCACCTGCTCCACATCGAGGAGTGCGACTGGATCGACCGGACCCGGGTTATTCTCGAGCACGGAACGACCCGCGTCTTCGAGCCGGTCGACCGCGAGGCCGGCTTCGCAAGGTTCGCCGGCCGGCCGCCGAACGACCTGCTCGACCGGTTCGCTCGCCAGCGGCAGGTCAACCTCGAGGAACTGGCTCGGCTTGTTACCTCGGACGAACTCGAACGTCGCGGCGTGCACCCTGATTTCGGCGAGGTGACGCTCGCTCAGCTGCTCGCGACCTGGGTCGTTCACGACCTCAACCACCTCAACCAGATCGTGAAGACGATGGCGAAGGAATACACGGACGCGGTCGGGCCCTGGCGTGCGTTCCTGCCCATTCTCGACCTGCCCTGAGGTCGCAGGTAGTCAACGGCAAACCTGTGCCAGCGGAGAAAGCGACAAAGGCGATGTTTGGGCTGCTCCAGGACTTCACTTAGTGGTGGCGGAGGCCCGAAGTCACCGGGTCCCTTAAAGAGTGCTTTTGATGACCCGGATGCCGTCTTGGGTCATTGCTCGGAGAGTTCGGCGAGTTCGTCGGGGAGCACGTCGGTGAGTCACACGACTTTGCAGCTCACCCGGAAAATCCCCGTTGATACGCGTAGGCGACCGCCTGGGCGCGGTCCCGAGCACCGATCTTGGCGAAGAGGCGATTGATATGACTCTTGACCGTGCCGTCGCTGACGACAAGCCGTTCGGCGATTTCGCTGTTCGACAGGCCTGAGGCGATGAGACCTAGCACTTCGGCTTCCCGGGCCGTCAGCCCGTCGGGGAGGCGGGTTGGAGTGAAAGGGCGCGACGATGTTGGTTCCGCGGCGATGGCGTCGACGAGGTGGTGCTGCACGGCGGGGTCGATGACGGCCTGGTCATCGAGGACTTGTTGGAGGGCTTGGAGGATCTCCGCTCCCCCGGCGTCCTTGGTGAGGTAGCCGCGAGCCCCGGCCCGCAGCGCGTCGAGCACCGATCGGTCGTCGGCGTAGGTGGTCAGGACCACGACCTTGATCTCGGGTCGGCGCTCGTGTAGTAGGCGGGTGGCTTCGATCCCGTCGCATCGGGGCATCCGCAGGTCCATCAGCACCACGTCAGGGCGGAGGTCGCCGGCCAATCCGACCGCCTCGGTCCCATCCACAGCGGCTCCCACCACATCGACGTTGGGAAGGAGGCCCAACACCATGGCCAGCCCCTCGCGAACGACCCGCTGGTCGTCGGCGATGAGGACGCGGATCGGCCGGCTCACGCCGGGACGTCCAACTCGACCCGGAAACCGCCGCAGGTCGGGGCGGTGCTCAGCGTGCCGCCGAGCAGTTCGGCCCGCTCGCGCATGCCAGTGAGGCCGTAGCCATCGCCGGTTGGGGCCTGCAGTGTGCCGTTCGTGGCGGCGAAGTCCTCGACCCGGAGCCTCGTGGTGTCGGGCTCGTAGGCGAGGTGGAGCTCGACCCGGTCGGGACGGGCGTGCTTGGTGATGTTGGTCAGGGCTTCCTGAGCCACCCGGTAGACCGCCAAACGGGCTTCGGCGTCGAGCGGGTGCTCGTCACCGGAAACCGTGAGCCGACAGGGGACGCCCCGCTCCTCTTCGAACTGCGCAGCCAACTCGGCCAGACCTTCGGGTCCGGGGAGTTGGTCATCACGGAGCATCCCGATGGCCCGGCGGGCCTCCTCCAAGCCGGTCTTGCCCAGGCGGTGGGCACGATCGATGGCTTGGGGAAGCCGGGGGTCGGTCGAATCCTCGGCCGCCAGCATCCGGGCTCCTTCAAGCTGGAGCAAGAGCCCCGAGAGGGAGTGGGCGAGCACGTCGTGCATTTCCCGGGCAAGCCGCTGGCGTTCGGCCATGCCAGCTGCCCGAGCCTCGATGGCTCGGCTCTGCTCCAGCTCGACCAGCAGTGCCTCGGCCTGCTCGTTGGCTTCGCGAAGCCGCGCAGTCAGGAACAACAACCCGTAGCAGCCGGCGAGGGCTCCCAGGATCACGAGGCCAGCGAGGCCCTGACCGCTGAATCCGATGATCACCTCGAGGACGACGAACGCCGCGGCCAACAGTGGGAACGCTATCCGCCTGGGCAGCAGCCGGGCGAAGAGGAGGGTGCCCAAGAAGGCTCCCTCTGCGCCCGGTCCGCTCGGCTGCAGGCACAGCAGCGTGACCGAGCTGACAGAGACGACGCCGGCGACGGCGAGCTGGGCGGCGACCCTGGGCCTGGTGGTGCTCGGTGCGCTCAAACCGCCGAAGGCCACCAGCGCGCCGAAGACGGCGACCACGTACCCACCCACCGCGATCGACACCCCAAGGCTCCGGCCGCTCAGCCCTGGACCGGGGTGGGCCTGAGAGGCAGCGAGCACGAACACGCCGAGCAGGAGGGGGGCGACGCGCCGGATCCGGCGCTGGGTGGCCTCGTGCTCCGCGCGGATCCGGCGCAGGCCGGCCAGGNNGTCGCTCACCTCACGAACACTACGACCACGAGGATCAACCCACATCAGCCCCCGGGTGGATGAACCACTCTCTAACCAGGGGTGGAGACAACTCCAACCAGGGTTAGAGCTGTCCGGGCCGACAAAGTTCTACCCCTGCGCCGATGCGTCGGCGGTGCCATTCAGCGCATCCTTGGAGTACCGATTCGAAGAGCACAAGAGCAAAGGATTCCTGATGTCCCTCACCACCAGACACCGCAGCGCCGACCCAACGAGTGCCGTCGTCGTCGAACGCCTGACCAAACACTACGGATCGGTCACCGCGGTCGACGATGTGAGCTTCGAG
>PMHU01000048.1:27583-29802 GCA_003156795.1 Acidimicrobiaceae bacterium | reverse complement strand
CTCGATCACCGACGGGCAGATCTACCTCGAGCCCAGTCTCTTCTATTCCGGTGTGCGCCCTGCCATCAACGTCGTCATCTCGGTCTCGCGCGTCGGCGGCAATGCCCAGAGCACGCCGATGCGCCGGGTCGCGGGCCGCCTGAAGCTCGAGCTGTCCCAGTTCCGTGAGCTTGAGGCGTTCGCCCAGTTCGGGTCCGAGCTGGACACCGAGACCCAGCGCACGCTGGCTCGCGGCCAACGCCTCGTCAAGACGCTCAACCAGGCCGAGCGCAGTCCGATGCCGGTTGAGGAGCAGGTGGTGCAGATCTACGCGGCCACCAACGGGTACGTCGACCGGATCACGATCGACAAGGTCGAGCGCTTCCTCTCCGAGTTGATCGAAAGGGTGCGCGGCACCGACGCCGATCTGATTCAGAAGATCGGGGGCGGGGACTGGAGCGAGCAGACCCAGGCGCGAGTGCTCGAGGCCGTGGCGCAGTTCGCCAAGGACTTCGGCTTCGACCTCGACGAAGAGGGCCGTCCGCTCGTCGAAGGCGCGGAGGAGCCCCGTCTTGCCAGCCAGGCAGACGCCGGGACCCAGCAGTCGGCAGAGGAGAAGGAGGAAGTCGCGCTGGTGCAGTGATGCACGGGCGCCCAATCCACCATGCCAGAGTCGCCGCGCGACGTCCGCACCCGCATCAAGGCGGTCACGAACATCGAGAAGATCACCCGGGCCATGGCGATGGTCGCCGCGGCCCGGTTGCGTCGCGCCGTGCAGCGGATCGAGGCGTTGCGGCCGTACGCGAGCGCCATCCGGAGGATGACTCGGCAGGCCGCGCAGGCGTCAGGCGCCATCGGACGCGTGCCGATCCTCCAGGAGCACGCCGAGGTGCGTACCGTCGGCCTCCTGATCGTCGCCGGCGATCGCGGCCTGGCGGGTGCGTTCAATTCCAACGTCGTTCGCGCCGGGATCGCGGCTGGGCGCGAACACGAGACCGCGGGCCGGCGGGTCGTCTACTTCGCTTCGGGCCGCCGAGCCGCCTCCTCGCTGACCTTCCGCGGGCTGGCACCGGTGGACAGCTTCACCGGCTTCACCGACCGTCCCAACTACACCGACGCCCGCCGGATCGCGGAGCGGCTGATGGCGGCCTATCTGGACCAAGAGGTCGACCAGGTGGAGATCTTCTACAACGGATACGCCTCGGCCATCTCGCAGGTCGTCCGGCGTGAGACGCTGCTGCCCTTGCAGCGGGCCACCGTGCTCGAGGAGGAGTCGCCCGAGGAGGCGGCTTCTGATGCGACCCAGCAACGCCGCATCTCACCGGAGTACGAGCCCGACGCCGAACCGGTGCTGAAGAGGCTCGTTCCCGACTACGTCGAGGTCTCGATCTACCGCGCCTTGCTCGAGTCAACTGCGTCGGAGCACGGGGCGCGCATGACCGCGATGCGCAAGGCCTCTGACAACGCCAGCGAACTGATGCAGGACCTGACGCTACAGATGAACAGAGCCCGCCAGGCCGAGATCACCCAGGAAATTATGGAGGTCGTTGCCGGGGCCGAGGGACTCGGCTAGATCCCCGGACAGGAAGAGACATGACACTGACAGAGAAGACCCAGACGGCGGAGAGCCGTCATGAGAATGTCGGCCGGATCGAGTCGATCCAAGGCGTCGTGATCGACGCCGTCTTCCTCGACCATCTTCCGGAGATCAACCACGCCATCAAGGTACGCCGACCGAACTCGGCGCGCGCCGAGGAGGACGTCGACGTGTCCGGGGCGGACGAGTTCCTGATCTTCGAGGTGCAGCAGCATCTCGGCGACGACCGCCTCCGGGCGGTGGCGATGGACACCACCGACGGCCTGGCGCGTGGCGCCGAAGTGATCGACACGGGCGCACCGATCACCGTTCCGGTCGGCAGAGCCACGCTGGGAAGGATCTTCAACCTGCTGGGAGAGCCGATCGATGGGGGCGCCCCGATGGAGGAGGCCATCGAGCGGTGGCCGATCCATCGCGAGGCCCCCACCATGGAGGCCATGACGCCGACCACGGAAATCTTCGAGACCGGCATCAAGGTGATCGACCTGCTGGCGCCCTACGTGAAGGGTGGCAAGGTCGGGCTGTTCGGCGGCGCCGGCGTGGGCAAGACGGTCATCATTCAGGAACTGATTCACAACATCGCCATGAAGCATGGCGGCGTTTCGGTCTTTTCCGGCGTGGGCGAGCGCACCCGCGAGGGCAA
>PMHU01000048.1:0-27556 GCA_003156795.1 Acidimicrobiaceae bacterium | reverse complement strand
AGGCCGGCTCCGAGGTCTCGGCGCTGCTCGGACGGATGCCCTCGCAGGTCGGCTACCAGCCGACGCTCGAGTCCGAGATGGGCCAGCTGCAGGAGCGCATCACTTCCACGCGCCGGGGCTCGGTGACGAGCGTGCAGGCGATCTACGTGCCCGCCGACGACCTCACCGATCCGGCGCCGGCGTCTGTGTTTGCCCACTTGAACGCGACCACGGTGCTGTCGCGCTCGATCGCCGAGAAGGGCATCTATCCGGCCGTTGACCCGCTCGAGTCGACTTCGACGATCCTCAAGGCGGACATCGTGGGCGAGGAGCACTTCCGCGTCGCCACCGAGGTCCAGCAGGTGCTCCAGCGCTACAAAGAACTTCAGGACATCATTGCGATCCTCGGTATCGACGAGCTCTCGGACGAGGACAAAGTGGCGGTCAACCGGGCCCGCAGACTCGAGCGGTACCTATCACAGCCGTTCTTCGTGGCCGAGCAGTTCACCGGCACCGCAGGCGTGTACGTCCCGGTCGCCGAGACGGTCCGCGGCTTCAAGGAGATCCTCGAGGGAAGGTACGACGACTTCCCCGAGCGGGCCTTCTTCATGAAGGGCACGATCGACGAGGTGATCCGGGACGCCGGTGGCGAGGGCGGGAGCTGATGGCCCACGCCACGTTTCCCGTCGAAGTCCTCACGCCGGAGGGTGAGGTCTTCAATGGCGAGGTGGAGATGGTCTCGACGCGCACCACGCTCGGTGAGATAGGCATTCTGGCCAGGCACTCGCCGCTGTTGGCGACGCTCGAGCCCACCGAGCTGCGGCTGTACAAGACCGAGACCGAGGTGCTTCGGTTCGCCCAGGCGGAGGGCTACCTCCAGGTCGGCGGCAACCACGCGCTGTTGCTGGTCGAGGAGGCTCACCCCGTCGGAGACCTGGACGCGGCGGACTTGCGGGAGCGCCTGCAGACGGCCGAGCGAGAGCTCGAGGAGGCTGGCGAGGATACCGAACGGCGCCGCGTGGCCCAGCGTGACAAGCGGCGCTGGGAGCGGTTCCTGAGCCTCACGGAGTAGGGGCACCGCTCAGATCCCCGCTGGGGTCACGGGGTCTCAAGGCGGGTCGCCGTTGCGCCGGGCGCGGGCCAGGGCCGCGTCGGCACGAGCCCGGCTGTCGGCGCGCACGACGGTCCGGCTGCGAACACCGAAGGCCGTGTACAGGGCGACTGCGAGCGCGGCGATACCGATCGAGACGTAGGACAGCGCCCCTTTTACGTACGACGGGTACAGCACCAGCCCAGACAGAAGGGCCGTCCACGTCCAAAGGATCAGCACCGAGTTGGTTTGGCCGTGACCGAGCCGCATGAGACGGTGATGCAGGTGGTTCTTATCCGCTACGGCCGGGTTGGTCCGTCGCCCGGCCCGCCTGATGATGGCGAACGCCGTGTCGAACATCGGTATCCCGAGGATGAAGAAGGGGATCAGGACGGGAGCGAAGAAGAAGAAGGTGCGCCCGCTGAAGTCCAAGTCGCTCTGGCCGACGACCGAGATGGTGGAGGCCGCCATCAGCAAGCCGATCAGGAGTGCGCCGGCGTCGCCCATGAAGATCCTGGCCGGGTGGAAGTTGTGGGGGAGGAAGCCTACGCACACCCCGATGACGATCACCGAAAAGAGCTGCCCGGAGCTGTCCGGATAGATGGTCCCGGTGTGGACGAGCTGGTGGGCGTAGAAGAAAAAGGCGATCGCCGCGATGGCCACGATCCCAGCTGCCAGCCCGTCCAACCCGTCGACCAGGTTGACCGCGTTGGCCATGCCGACGACCCACAGCACCGTCATGACGGGAATGAGGTCGGCCGAGAGAACGAGGGTGGTGCTGACGAACGGAACCCGGAAAAAGAGCATGTCGATGCCGAACAGATATAGGACGGTGCCGGCCACTATCTGACCCGAAAGCTTTGCGGGCGCCGACATTTCGCGTACGTCGTCCACCAGGCCCACGACAAAAATGACCGAAGCGGCGAGCACCAGACCGATCGGGTCAGAGCTACCGCGAAACAGCGGGCCGAGCCCGCTCAGCTGCGAGGCAACTGCCATCGCCGCCAGCAGACCCAAGTACATGCCGGACCCGCCGAGGGTAGGGGTGGGTCGCTCGTGCACCCTCCGCTCGTCGGGCATGACAATGATCGAGAAGCGAACGGCAAGGCGCCTGACCGCGAAGGTGCACAACCAGGTGGTGACGGCGGCTACGGCGCCAACGATGGCGTAGTCGCCGTAGCTGGTAATTCGGGCTCTCCTACTCGGCCGCTACGGGTAAGGGGTGAACTTCGAGCAAAGGACGCCCACCTGCTCTCGCACTTCGGCCGAGGACGCCTCGTCGTCGGGTCGGCGGAGGACCCGGCCGATGAGACCGGCGATCTCGCCCATCTCGCACTCTCCCATGCCGGCGGTGGTGACAGCCGGCGTCCCGATCCGCAGGCCCGAAGTGACGAAAGGGGACCGAGGGTCGCCGGGGACGGTGTTCTTGTTGAGCGTGATCCCGGACCGGTCCAGGGCCTCTTGGGCCACCTTGCCGGTCAGTTCTGGGTCGAAGGTCCTGAGGTCGACCAACATGAGGTGGTTGTCGGTGCCGCCCGACACGACCCGGAAGCCTTCGGCCGCCAGCCCGGCGGCTAGAGCCCGGGCGTTGCGCACGATGGCGGCGGCGTAGTCGCGGAACTCCGGCTGGGCGGCTTCGAGGAAGGCGACGGCTTTGGCTGCGATGACGTGTTCCAGCGGGCCGCCTTGCAACCCGGGGAAGACCGCTTTGTCGATGGCCGGGCCCAGCTCGGCCCGGCACAGGATGGCCCCGCCGCGTGGACCTCTCAGCGTCTTGTGGGTGGTGAGGGTGACGATGTCAGCCACGCCGACGGGGTTGGGGTGCATCCCGCCGGCGATCAGGCCGGCCACGTGGGCGATGTCGAACATAAAAAGGGCGCCGACGTCGTCGGCGATCTTGCGGATGGGCTCGGGATCGATCAAGCGCGGGTAGGCGGTGGCCCCCGCGACGATCAGCTTTGGACGATGCTCAACAGCGAGGTCCGCGAGCTGGTCGAAGTCGATGCGCTCGTCGCTCTCCGTCACCCCGTACGACACGAAGTTGTAGAACCGCCCGCTGATGTTGACGGGTGAACCGTGGGTCAGGTGCCCGCCTTGGTCCAGGCGCATGCCCAGTACGGTGTCACCGGCGTCCAGCACGGCGAGATATGCGGCCAGGTTGGCGTTGGCCCCGGAGTGCGGCTGCACGTTGGCATGATCGGCTCCGAAGAGGTCGCATAATCGACGTCGGGCCAGGTCCTCGACCTCGTCGATCACCTGGTTGCCCCCGTAGTAGCGCTTGCCCGGGTAGCCCTCGGAGTACTTGTTGGTCAGTACCGAACCCGTCGCCCTCATGACGGCCCGAGACGTGAAGTTCTCAGATGCGATGAGCTGCAGAGTGGTGTTCTGCCGAACTTCCTCGCGGTGGATGATGTCGAAGAGCTCGAGGTCCTCGGTCACGCAAGCAGTCTAGATGGTGCCGCATCGCCCGCCGGGTCCAACCAGGTCCCGTCTCCACACCCGCGTGCTGGCACACTGGCTCGATGGTGTCCAGCAGGACTCGGGTAGGGGTCGCTCTCGTTCTCGATCCGCCGTTGTCGGACCAGGTCGACGGACTTCGCCTGGCCTTGGGCGATCCCTCTCTCGGGCGGATCCCCGCCCACCTCACCCTGGTACCACCGGTCAACGTCCGAGCTGGTGAGCTTTCGACCGCCCTGGCCCAATTGAGGGCCGCGGCCGCAGCGGCGATGGGGCCCATTCGTCTCACCCTGGGCTCGCCCGCCTCCTTCCTTCCGGCGAATCCCGTGGTGTTCCTAGCGGTGGGGGGCGAGATCGACAGCTTGAGGCTCCTCCGCGACGCCGTGTTCGTACCCCCGCTGGAACGGAAGCTCTCGTGGCCGTGGGTCCCCCACGTAACCCTGGCCGACGGGATCGACGAGGAGAGGATCCGGCCTGCTCTGGCCGCCCTCGACCACTTCGAAGTCGTGATGGAAGCGGATCGAATTGTGATGCTCGAGGAGGGGCGAGGCCGGGTGTGGAAGCCGATCGCGGACGCCGCTCTGGGCCGGCCGGGAGTCGTCGGGACAGGCGGGCTGGCGCTCGAGATCACAAGAAGCCGCATGGCCGATCCTGAGGCACTGCGAATGTTCGAGGCGGCCGGATGCACGCCAACGAGTGCCGATGGAGTCGGCTCGGTCGGGGCCCGGTCCCCCTTTTTCCCCATCGTGATGTCCGGGCGGCGGGAAGGCGAGCTCGCCGGCGTGGCGGCGGCCTGGACCGACGCGTGTGGTGGCTACGTGGCGGTGTACGTCGAGCCGGGCGGCCGCAGGCAGGGGATCGGCAGTCACCTCCTGAGCCACTTGGAAGCGGCGGCCCGAATCGTCGGCTGGCCTTATGCGACCCTTCAAGCCGAGGGCCCAGAAGCCTTCTACCGTTCTCGGGGCGCCTGGTCGATAGCTACTCGAACGCCACGGCCGAGTACCGCGCCAGCTTCTTGAGACGGTGCCGGGCGACGATGCGGCGGACCGTTCCAGACTTGGAGCGCATGACGAGAGATTCGGTGGTGGCGCCGCGGCTGTCGTACCGGACTCCGCGCAAAATCTCCCCGTCGGTGATTCCGGTCGCGGCAAAGAAGCAGTTGTCCCCTTGCACGAGGTCGTCGAGGACGAGCACTTTGGCCATGTCGTAGCCGAGCCTCACCGCCTCGTCCCGCTCGGCGTCGTCGCGAGCCCACAACCGCCCTTGCAGCTCACCGTCCATGCACTTGAGCGCGGCGGCGGCGATGACGCCTTCCGGTGTCCCGCCGATGCCGAGGAGGATGTCCGCACCCGACTCGGTCCACGCCGTGGCCAGAGCTCCAGCGACATCGCCATCGGTGATCAAGCGGATGCGCGCGCCCGTCGATCGCACCTCTTCGATCAAATCGGCGTGTCGGGGTCGATCGAGGATTACGGCGGTGATGTCTCGTACCGACTCACCCTTGGCTGCGGCGACGGCCCGGATGTTGTCGGTGGCCGACTGCTCCAAGCTCACTTTCCCGACGGCCTCCGGACCGACGGCCAGCTTCTCCATGTAGACGCACGGGCCCGGGTTGAACATGGTGCCACGCTCGCTTACTGCGATGACTGCGAGGGCGCCACCGCGGCCGAGCGCCGTCGGGGTGGTGCCGTCGATGGGGTCGACGGCGATGTCGGTCATGGGGGGTGTGCCGTCCCCGATCTTCTCGCCGTTGAAGAGCATGGGGGCGTTGTCCTTCTCGCCCTCGCCGATNNACCAGTTCCATGGCCAGGTTGCGTTCGGGTGCTTGAGGCTTCCGAACTTCGCTCGCGGCCACCCAGCGAATCTAGCCGCGGCCGGCTCGGCTCGCTCTCGAGCGGGACGTCGGATTAGAGGGCTCTTGGAGGCGGGCTGAATGAGCGCCACCTCTGCGCTAGGTACCATTTAGGACTGTGTCGGTGTTGGTCGAGGCCCCTATCCCGTTTTCGAGTGGCCTGCGAAAGACCCTTTTTGGAGACGACGAGGCCCCGCATGGCGCTCTAGTCGTGGCGGGNNCAGTCGCCATCGTAATCGGGGTTGGTCTGCGCTTCTGGGCCCCGACCGCGCTCTGGCTCGATGAGGCCATAAGCGTCAACATCTCCCGCCTGCCGCTCAGCCAGATCCCCACCGCGCTGAGCCACGACGGCTCACCGCCTCTGTACTACCTGATGCTCCACTACTGGATGGAAGTCTTCGGGCAGGGGAACTTCGCCGTGCGGGCCCTGTCTGGGGTCATATCGGTGGCGTCGCTGCCCGTGTTCTGGCTGGCCGGACGTCGAATCGGGGGGCGCCGGGTCGCCTGGGTGACGTTCTTCCTGGCCCTCACCTCACCATTCGCCGTCAACTACGCCACGTCAGCGCGCATGTACTCGCTGATGATCCTGCTGTCGTTGCTCGGCTACCTGGCCATCAGTCGGGCTTTCGAGAGCGCCACGGCCGGGCGACTCGTGGCCGTGGGAGCGGTGACCGCGGCTCTGCTGTATACCCATTACTGGGGCCTGTACCTCGTCCTGGTGGTAGGAGCATGGGTGGCGTGGAGGATACGGACCACGGGCCGGGGGTGGCCGGTCCTACGGGCCATGTTCATCGGATGCCTGATCTGGCTCCCATGGTCACCGATCTTCGTCTTCCAGACGCTGCACACGGGCACTCCGTGGACCACGCCGGCCAGCGCCGGCGACCTGCTCGGGGTTTTCACGGATTGGTCCGGCGGCGGGCCCTGGGGTGGGCTCCTGATGTTCGCCACCTTTGCCCTATTCCTGTTCGGAACCTTCGGGAGGACCGCCGTCCCTGGCACGGTCGTCACCATCGAGGACCCCGATGGGTACACCAAGCGGGTTCAGGCTGGTCCGGCCGTGGTGTTGGAACTGCGTCCGCGCCCCGGAATGGCCCCGCTGGCTGGGATCGCGTTCGCCACGCTGAGCGTGGCGATGATACTCGGCGTGGTGGCCGGGGCCGCTTTCGTGGCCCGCTACACGGCGGTGGTTCTGCCGCTCTTCCTGCTAGTGGTCGCGACCGGGGTGGCCGTGATGCCCGGCCGCTCGTTTCGGAATGGTTGCGTGGCCGTGCTGTGCCTGGCCGGGCTCCTGACGGGGTATGGCGAGAACGGTCAGCAGCGCACGCAAGCCACTCAGGTCGCATCGGTTCTAAACGCCCAGGCTGAGGCGGGCGACGTGGTCGTCTACTGCCCCGATCAGCTCGGTCCGGCGGTCGATCGTCTCCTCAAAGTGCCAGGCGTGGACGAGATCACTTTCCCGGACGCGTCGGGCCCGCAACGGGTCGACTGGGTGGACTACCGAAAGGTGATCGCCCGCACCGACGTGGAGTTGTTCGCCCAGCAGGCGCTGGCCCGCCTGGGCCCGAGCCGGACCCTGTGGCTCGTGTGGCGGGACGGATATGCGGGTTTGGGAGGGGATTGCGGGTACTTGAAGAGCTGGTTCGACCTGCTCCGCAGCCCGGGAGCGACCGTGGTCCGCCAGAACGGCGGGACCTTCTACGAGTACGAGAACCTGGATCGCTACGCCAGCTGACCAGCCCGATAGCGGAGTATCGAGAGCCTGCTGACTGGCGTCGGCCGGGCTCCTGACTGGCGTCGGCTGGGCCCCCTGACTGGCCGTGAACCTTCCGAATCGGGAGAATGGGTGCCGGCAAGCCCTTCCGCCGCCCTTTCGGGCGCGCTGCGACTACAGACGGGCCGCTGGAGGATGTGACGCGTGAACGAACCTGCCGACGACCTGGCCACCGAGGTCGTCATCATCGGCGCCGGGCCGGCCGGGCTCACGGCGGCCTACCAGCTGATCAAAGTCGGACGCCGGTCCACCGTCCTCGAAGCCGACGATGTGGTCGGGGGCATCAGCCGGACGGTCGAACGGGACGGCTGGCGGTTCGATATCGGCGGCCACCGATTTTTTACCAAGGTTCCGCCCGTGGAGAAGTTTTGGCACGAAGTCCTGCGCGACGACGAGTTCATGCTCCGACCGCGGATGAGCCGGATCCTCTATCGAGGCAAATTTTACGACTACCCGCTCAAGGGCATGAACGCTCTGCGCAACTTGGGGGTACTCGAAGCCATCCGGTGCGTCTTGTCCTACGCGTGGGCCCGCGTCCGGCCACCGAAGGACCAGGACATGTACGAGGGCTGGCTCGCCGCCCGCTTCGGCTGGCGCCTATACCACCACTTCTTCGAGACCTACACCGAGAAGGTCTGGGGTCACCCGCCGTCGGAGATGCCGGCTGACTGGGCTGCCCAACGCATCAAGAACCTGTCGCTGTTCTCGGCCATCGTCAACGCCTTGTTGCCCAAGCGGAACCAGACCGAAATCACGTCGCTGATTGAAGAGTTCCAGTATCCGCGCCTCGGCCCGGGCATGATGTGGGAGCGCTGCCGCGACCTCGTATCCGAGGCTGGCACCGACGTGTTGATGAGCACTCGCGTGACCGCCATCCGCCGCGAAGGGGGAAGGGCGGTGTCGGTCACGGCCCAATCGGCGTCGGGCGGTAGCAGCCGGGAGTTGCCTGCTTCGGCCGTTATCTCGTCGATGCCACTCTCGGCCCTGGTGCGAGCCCTGGATCCACCCGCTCCGGCGGACGTTCGTCGGGCGGCCGAAGATCTTTCGTACCGCGACTTCCTGACCGTGGCGCTGGTGGTGCCCGAGGAGGACGGTTTCCCGGACAACTGGATCTACATACACGACCGTGGTGTGGAGGTGGGTCGCATCCAGAACTTCGGGTCGTGGTCCCCTTACCTGGTCAAGAAGGGTCGCACGTGCCTCGGCCTCGAGTACTTCGTCTTCGAGGGCGACGAGATATGGAACAAGTCCGACGCCGATCTGATTGCGCAAGGCACCGATGAGCTGGCGCGTCTGGGTCTGGTCGATCGAGACAAGGTCGAGGCCGGATTCGTGGTCCGGATGCCGAAGGCCTACCCCTACTACGATGCCGACTACGGAGCGAACGTAGACACCATCCGGGCCTGGTTGGCGGCGAACGTGCCGAACGTATTTCCCGTCGGACGCAACGGTATGCACAGGTACAACAACCAGGACCACTCGATGTACACCGCAATGCTGACAGTGGAAAACCTCCTCGGCGCCAACCACGACGTTTGGTCGGTCAACGTCGAGGAGGAGTACCACGAGATCAACGAGACGCCTACGGAGTCGGAGCTGGTCGGATCCGGAACCGGGCGCGCTGCTCCGGTGCTACCGAAGCGCCGCGCCGCGAGCCCTTAGGCCGAGGCCGTTTCAGTCGCTCCGCCTGGGCGGATCGGCGGCGAAGGTCGGCCTCTCGTTCGGCCAGCATTTCGCGCAGGATGGTTGGGTTCATGAACATTGGAATTCCTCGTGTTGGTTGGGTTGAAGGTCTGTAAGTGGGCGCGCCCGCGTCGCTGCTGCGGCAAGGACGCGCCTGACCCTCCGGTTACGGGTTGGTGCGCTCGGGCTTTGCTCCCCGGCCCCTTAGAGAGGTGGCTGGGGGGGTCCGACTAGGAGTCGGTGCTGCGAGCCGCGAAGAGGTCCTGGCCGCCCGAACGCGAGGGCAGGAACGCGGGCCGGTCGTGGGTCGAGATGGGAGCCATCGGCGCTTCCTTTCTTCGAGGGTCGGTTGACGCCATCGTTTGTACCGCACGAATGGAATCTTCGCCAGCGAATATCGGCAATCATGTACCGATGCCCGAACGAACCGGCCCATGAGCAAGATCTGGTACTGCCCGAGTTGCGGGTACGAGGTTGAGTCCCGCGGACGCTGCCACTCCTGCGGGGGGAAGCTGGTCGCGTCTCGGCTGGCCCAACTGGAAACCGGTGAGGAAGACGATGAGGTCGGATACCGACTCGGCGACTGGGAGGACTGGGAGCGGGGCCGGCTCATCGGCGCGCTCAACGACCTCGAGATCCTTCACCGATTCGAAGACGACGACCTCGTCGTTGCGGCCGAGGACGAGGCCCGGGTGGACGATCTGGTGGGCGATATAGTGTCTACCGCAACGGCCAGTGAGGGGGGTGAGGGTGGCTCGCCGGGCACCGGCCGTGCAGCGGGGTCGGACCACGCGTCCACCACAACTGGATCGCCTGATGCGAGCGATGAGCCGGGGGAGGAGGTGGCGTCGTCGATCAGGCTGCTCGCCGATGCAGCCCGTCGCCTTCGGGACGACCCGACCGACATGCAGGCCGACGCCGACGTGGCCGAAGCGTCGACGGCAGTGTTTTTCTCTGACGGATTCGCCGGGGCCGACGAAGAGACGTGGGCTGCAGTCGGGCGCGTCACGCGCCGCCTCCTGTCGTTTCTGGGCGCTGAAGAGGCCATGGAGGACTCCATCCGCTCAGAAGCGAGCGTTCTGGCCAAGCTGCTCCTGCCGTTCGTCGGCGGCGGGGGACCCGAAGCTGGCGCCGACGAGTCCGAGCAGACGGTGTACGAGCTGCCCGAATGGCTCCCTGAGCAGCGGGCCCAGCTCGGGGTCCTGCTGGAGGCGGCGGGGATCGTCTACGAGTGGGAGCACGACGACCTCGTGGTCCCATCCGACCGGGAGCAAGAGGTGGAGGAGCTCTTCTCCAAGGTCGGGCGCCCGCTCGACGATGAAGGCGATGACGACGGTGGCGAAGCGCGATACCGCGCCATAGCGGAGCTGTTCGCGGCCAGCGGGCGGTTGGCGAGCGACCCCGGCGACGAGCAGCGTGCGGCTGCCGTCGTGACGTGGGCTCACGAAGCCGAGGGTCCGCCTCCGCTCGGGATGGACGAGGTCCACTGGTTGCGCATCATGAGCCGGGCCAAGGCCCTGAGCCAAGCCATTGAAGGCGGGTTGCACGCGGACCTGATAGGCGAAGAGGCCTCGGCCTTGCACGGGCTCCTGCGTACCGTGGTTTGAGTCAGAGTCTGGGCCTCCTCCTGGCCCCTGGCGCTGGGGCCGATCGTAATCAGGCCGCGCTCGTTGCCATAGACGATGCCGCCACTGCTGCCGGTTGCCTCGTCGTGCGCATGGATTTCCCTTACCGGAAAGCCGGCAGGCGGGCGCCGGACCGGGCGCCGGTCTTGATCGCTTCGGTCAAAGACGAGGCCGCCAGCCTGGCCTCTCGTTGCGATCGGCTGGTGATGGGTGGCCGGTCGATGGGCGGGCGCATGTGCTCCATGGCCGTGGCCGAGGGGGTGGGCGCGGCCGGTCTGGTTCTGATCAGCTACCCGTTGCACCCACCGGGCCGGCCGGCGGCGCTGAGGACCGAGCATCTTCCCCGTCTCGACGTTCCCTGCCTGTTCGTGTCGGGCACCCGGGATGCGTTCGGGTCCCCGGCCGAACTCGAGGCGGCCACGGCCATGATCCCCGGCCCCGTGACCCACCACTGGATCGAGGGCAAGGACCATGGAATCCGCGGCTGCGAGGCCACGGTGTCCGCCATGGTCGTGGAGTGGCTGTCGGAGCTGGGCCTGGACGGCACGAGCTAGGTCGCGAAGCGGCCGCGGCTAGCCGTAAGCGGCCATGAGCTCCGCAAAAGCGGCGGTGGCGTCGACCAGGCTCTCGACCGAGACGAACTCGTCGTTGCCGTGGGCCTGTTCCACCGCACCCGGTCCGCACACGACGGTCGGGATCCGGGCCTGGTTGCGCACGAAGCGAGCGTCGGTGGTGAATGTCATGCCGATGATGCCGGGCTGGCGCCCGGTGGCCCGGCCCACCGCCTCTCCGACCTGCTTCACCCAGGGGTCGGTAGCCGCCATTTCGCTCGCTTCTCCAAAGGTGTCGAGGTCGAACTCGTATCGAAGGCCGTCGATGCCAGCGCCCTCTATGAGCTTCCGGATCTCGACTTCGGTCGAGGCCTCTGTCGCTCCCGGCAGCACCCGCCGGTCCAGGCCGATGACGCAGGACTCGGCGACGGTGTTGAAGGTGGTCCCCCCCGAAATCGTCCCCACGTTGGCCGTCGGGCGGCCTAGCAGCGGGTGCTCGACGTCTCCGAAGTCCGCCGCGTGCAAGGCCAGGACCAGCTGAGCGGCGTGCTCGATGGCCGATACCCCCTCCCGGGGGCGACTCCCGTGGCCGGGTCGACCCTCCACGAGGATCCGAGCTTGCAGCAACCCGCGTTCGGCGATGCACAGCTGCATGTCGGTCGGCTCGGGCACGAGGCAGGCGTCGCCGTGGATCAGGCCCTGTTCGAGGAGGGTTTGGGTACCGAGACGCCCCCCTCTCTCTTCGTCGGCGACCAGATGGAACACCAGGTTGCAGGCCGGTGGCACTCCGGCCCGATCCAGCACCTCCAGCGCGCAGACAGCGGCCGCGATACCCCCTTTCATGTCGGCGCTTCCCCGGCCGTAGAGTCGGCCGTCGAGAACGCGAGGATCGAAGGGGTCGTGCGTCCACGCGCTGGCGTTGACGGGAACCACGTCCAAGTGGCCGTTGACGATGAGCGTGAGCCGGTCGGCGTCGGGGCCGTCGGGGTGATCCAGTTCGGCTACGAGCGACAGCCGACCGGGCGCGGGCTCGACGGAGGTCCATCGCGGCCTCCATCTATCGAGGGCGTCGCGGACCACCCCTTCTATCGGGCTTTCGTTGCCGGGCGGGTTTCGGGTGTCCACGGCGACGAGGGCTTTGGTCAAGTCGATGACCCGATTGGCGTCCACGTGTTGTCGCACGGGTTCGAGCCTATGGCCCGGGCGGCCATACTGGACGCCGCCATGGAGCCGCGCCCGACCGTTGACGATCCCGACCGGCCCAGCGGGCGCAGCCGCGACCCCGAGGTGTTGCTCGCTTCGGCCCGAGCCGGAGACCGGGGCGCCATAGGGCGCTTGCTTTCGCTGGTCGAGCGCGGCGGCGAGGTCGCCCGCGAGGTCGGCCGCCTGGCGTTCGCCGGCAGTGGCGACGCGGAGCAGGTGGTGGGAATCACGGGCGCTCCGGGTGCCGGCAAGTCGACCCTCACTGACCATCTCATCAGCTCGGCGAAACGCGACGGCGACCGGGTCGGCGTCCTGGCCGTGGACCCGTCTTCTCCGTTCTCAGGCGGGGCCATCCTTGGCGATCGCATCCGGATGCAGGACCACGCCCTCGAAGAGGATGTTTTCATCCGATCGATGGCGACTCGGGGCCACCAGGGCGGCCTGGCGCTGGCCGCACCCGGGGCCATTCGGGTCCTGGTGGCATCGGGCCTGAGCGTTGTATTGGTGGAGACCGTCGGCGTCGGCCAAGTCGAGGTGGAGATCGCGGGTGAAGCCGACACGACGCTCGTGGTGCTGAATCCTGGGTGGGGGGACGCCGTCCAGGCGAGCAAGGCTGGGCTTCTCGAAGTGGCGGACATTTTCGCGGTCAACAAGGCCGACCGGCCCGGCGCGGCCGAGACGAAAGGCGACCTCGAGAGCATGCTCGACATGAATCCGTCAATGGGCGAGTGGCGTCCCCCGGTGCTTCTCACCACGGCCACTACCGGCGACGGGGTCGACGCCCTGTGGTCCGCCGTGTCGCATCACAGGCAGTACCTGGCGTCGAGCGGGGAGCTGGTCAAGCGTCGCGAGAGGCGATTGGTGGACGAACTGCAGCGGGTCCTGACCTGGCGTATCCAGCAGGACGTGCGAGCCATCCGCGGCGGCGACCACTTTGATCAGGTTGTCGCCGAAGTCATCTCGAGGCGACTCGATCCCTACCAGGCCGCCGACCGCTTGCTCGGGGGACGCGGCTGACGGGATATGAGGGCCCCCAAGGTTCCCCTCAGGCCCAGGCCACGCAACCCATCTCGATCGGGACGGCGAGGTCGGGATGTGAAGGGACGATCCGTACCGTGTACCCGTGGCGCCCCGCTTGATCGCAACCGAAGCGGCCCCGGTAGCGAACCGGCTCAGGCCGGCTGCCTGCCGGCGCCGACAGCTGTAGGCGGACGATTTCAGTCCCGGACAGCTCGTCGCCTGCGGCGACCGGACCGTGCAAGAGCTCGACCGCCACGTCGTCGGTCGTCAGGGAGCCCAAGTGCACTTCTACCGTCACCTCGCGCTCGCCGCCGAGGTCGACGGTCGCCTGGCTGGTATCCGACTCGACATCGACAACCTTGACATCGGGCCAGGCGGCCACCACCCGCCGCTTCCACGCCGAGAGCGCGCGAGCCCGGGCGTAGCCGTCGCTTGCGAGGGCGTCGCTCTGGGTCGCTATTGGCTCGTACATTTCGCGGAAGTAGTCCCGCACCATCCGTGACGCCATCACTTCAGGCCCGAGCGAGCGGAGCGACGCCTTGATTCTTCCGACCCAGGCGCGGGGGAAGCGGCCGCCCCTCCTGTCGTAGTAAAGGGGAATGATCTGCCTCTCGATGATCTCGAAGAGGCTGTTGGCCTCCACCTCATCGCGATGGTCGACATCCGAAATGGCCTCGGCCGAAGAGATCGCCCATCCGTTGGCGCCGTCGAACATCTCGTCCCACCAGCCGTCCAGAATCGAGCAGTTGAGGGCTCCGTTGAGAGCCGCCTTCTCCCCACTCGTCCCGCTCGCCTCCATCGGCCGCCTGGGAGTGTTGAGCCAGACGTCGCATCCCTGGTACAGCATCCGGGCTACAGAGATGTCGTAGTCCTCTACGAAAGCGATCCGGTGCCGCACGGCCGGGTCTCGTGAGAAGCGCACGATCTGCGAGATCATGTCCTTGCCCAGGTCGTCGGCCGGATGGGCCTTGCCGGCGAACACGAGCTGCAGCGGTTGGTGCTCGTCGAGCAAAAGGCTCCGCAGTCGCTCCGGTTGGGATAGCAGCAGCGTCGCCCGCTTGTAGGTAGCGAATCGTCGGGAAAAGCCGACGATCAGGAACCGCGGATCGAGAACGTCGTCGGTCCAAGCCGCGTCGCTGACGGACACGCCTCGGTCTTGAAGCGACTTGCGGAAGCGTTCCCTCACGAAGTTGACCAGTGCTTCTCGACCTTGTTCCCGCGCCCGCCACAACTCGTCGTCGCGTGCGTCGTCTATCCGGGCCCACTCCTCTGAACCGGCGTCGTCCCAGGCCGGGGAAACGTATTTGGAGTACAGGTCGTCCATCTGAGAGGAGACCCACGTCCGCCCGTGGACGCCGTTGGTGATCGACCCGATCGGAACCTCCTCGGTCGGCACGTGAGACCACAAGGACTGGAACATCTCGCGGCTGGTCTGGCCGTGAAGTCGCGCCACCCCATTCGATTTTCCGGCCAGGCGCAAGCCCATCACCGCCATGTTGAACGGATCTGTCGGGCTCTCGCCCGGGAAGTGCCCCAACGACATCAGCGTGTCTATGGAAACACCGCACTCGTCGGCCCAGCCGGAGAAGTAGGTCTCCATGAGGTCCCGCGGGAAGCGGTCGATTCCGGCCGAGACCGGTGTGTGGGTAGTGAAGACGGTGCCCGAGCGCACGGCCTCGATGGCTTCCTCCCAGCTCAGGCCGTGGGAGGTGATGAGCTTGCGGATTCGCTCGAGGCCCAGGAATCCGGCATGGCCCTCGTTGGTGTGGAACACCTGGGTGTCGGTCCCCACGGCTTCCAGGGCCCGCACTCCGCCGATGCCCAGGAGGATCTCCTGGCGTACCCGGTGTTCCGAGCCGCCGCCGTACAAGCGGTCGGTAACCGCTCTCAACTCGTCGTCGTTGGCGTCGACGTCGGCGTCGAGCATGTACAGCTTCACCCGCCCCACTTGGGCCAACCAGACTTGGGCTTCCAGGCTGGCGCCGGCGAGGTCTACCGATACCGTGGCGCCCTCGACCAGTTCCAGCGCCATGCCGTGAGGGTCGAGCACCGGGTAGCGCTCCTCCTGCCACCCGTCAGAATCGAGGCGCTGGCGGAAGTAGCCCATCCGGTACATGAGACCGACGCCGACCAGCGGCACACCCAGACTGCTGGCCGCTTTCAAGTGATCTCCGGCGAGCACGCCCAAGCCCCCCGAGTATTGAGGAAGCGCCTCGGCGATCCCGAACTCGGGGGAGAAGTAGGCCACGCTCCGGAGGGGGCTGGCGGGGCTGTTTTGGAACCAGCGGGGCGCTTCGAGGTAGCGATGCAGGTCGGCATTCATTTCGCCGAGGAATCCCATGAAGGCGGGATCGGCTGCCAGCTGGTCGAGTCGTTGGCGGCCCACGAGGCTCAAGAGGCGGACCGGGTCGTGGAACGTGAGTTCCCAGATTTGGGGATCCACCCAGCGAAAGAGGTCGCGCGTCCGGTTGTCCCAGGACCACCTGAGATTGAATGCGAGTTCCTGCAGAGGGATGAGTGCCTCCGGAAGCCGCGCCCGTACCGTGAAGCTGCGAAGGGCTCTCATGGAGAGCCAAACTACCGCGGGCCGAGGGTGAGTCCGGCGAGGGTAGGCACCGCTCGGGTCTCTCGGCAACGTAGCGTGGGTGGTGTGAACGGACCCCTCGTGATCGAGGACATCAGGCCGCGAGCGCCTGGAAAGGGCCGTTTTGCCAAGGCCATAACGGGCGAGTCCGTGCGGGTGACGGCAGTGATGTTTCGCGATGGACATCAGCGGCTGACAGGAAGGGCGCGGCTGTACGGCGCCGACCGACCGGACTCCTCGGGCCGAACGGTCGAGCCTGAGGCTGAATCGCCTTTGACCTCCCTCGGCGACGACCGCTGGGGAGCGGTATTGGTACCCCAACGCGTCGGCCCCCATCGAATCGTGATCGAAGGGTGGACCGACTGCGGTCCCGATGGCGGGGGTCCGGGGGGTGCACCCGACCTCACCACCTCCGAACCCGTCCTCCTTTGGGTCGATCGCGAACGGGCCCTGGTCGGCGCGTGGTACGAGCTGTTCCCCCGCTCCTTCGGCGGTTTCAAAGACGTCGAAGCGCGAGCGTCGGAGGTCGCGGCCATGGGCTTCGACGTGCTGTATCTGCCTCCGATCCATCCGATCGGAATGACGGCGCGCAAGGGCCCCGACAACGCGCTCGTCGCCGGGCCCGACGATCCGGGCAGCCCGTGGGCCATCGGTAGTCACGAGGGCGGACACCTCTCGATCCACCCCGACCTCGGAACCGTCGACGACTTCGTCCACCTCGTCGAAGAAGTCAAGGCCAGCGGGATGGAGGTCGCCCTCGACTACGCCCTGCAGTGCTCGCCTGACCATCCTTGGGTCGCCGAGCATCCCGAGTGGTTCCACCACCGCCCGGACGGCACCATCGCATGCGCCGAGAACCCCCCCAAGATCTACCAGGACATTTTCCCGCTCAACTTCTGGCCGCCTACCGAACGCGACCGCGTCGCGATGTGGGATGCGTGCAAAGGGATCCTCGAATACTGGATCTCCTTGGGGGTCCGGATCTTTCGCGTGGACAACCCGCACACCAAGCCGATCCCGTTTTGGGAGTGGGTGATAGCGGAAGTGCAGAAGGCGCATCCCGACGTGCTGTTCCTGGCGGAGGCGTTCACCCGACCGAAGGTGATGGCCCGGCTGGCCGAGGCCGGCTTCAGCCAGAGCTACACCTACTTCACGTGGAGGACGGAGCAGCACGGCGAGGAGGGCCTGTGGGCTTATCTCGACGAGCTCGCCCACGGTCCCGCCTCTGACTACATGCGGCCCAACTTCTGGCCCAATACCCCCGACATCCTGTCCGGGCCGCTTCGCAACGGGCCGCCTTCCGCCTTCGCCCTGCGCTTGGTGCTGGCCGCCACCATGAGCCCCTCCTACGGTGTCTACAGCGGCTATGAGCTGTGCGAAAACGAGCCGGCGTCGGATCAGAACGAGGAGTACCTGCACTCGGAGAAATACGAGATCAAGCACCGGGACTACGGCCGACCCGACAGCCTGGCTCCACTGATGACCCGGCTCAACGACGTCCGCCGTCGGCATCCGGCCTTGCTGCGCCTTCGTTGCATTCGCTTCCACCCGACCACCAACCCGCAAGTGATCGCCTACTCGAAGCAGAGTGACGACCAGCAGGACGCGGTGCTCACTGTGGTCAACCTCGACCCCCAACGGCCCCAGGAAGCTTCGATCGGGCTCGATCTGGGCGCGCTGGGGCTGCCCGTCGACCGCCCGTACAGAGTGTTTGACGAGCTTTCGGGCGAGGGCTTCGAATGGGTCGGCTCCGACCCGTTCGTTCGCCTGGACCCCTTGGTCCGCGTCGCCCACGTCTTTGACCTCAGGAAACAGGGGGATGCCGGCTGATGGTGAGCCCGTTCTTCGCCCCGCAGCCCCGGTGGTATCAGACCGCCGTGTTCTACGAGATCCTCGTGAGAGGTTTCTACGACGGCAATGGTGACGGCACCGGCGACTTGGCCGGGATCACGGCGAAGCTGGACTACCTGCAGTGGCTGGGCGTCGACTGTCTTTGGTTGCTGCCCTTCTACCAGTCGCCCTTGCGCGACGGCGGCTACGACATCAGCGACTTCTGGACCATCCTGCCGGAGTACGGCGACCTGGCCGATGCCGTGGAGCTGGTGGAGGAGTCTCACAAGCGGGGGATCCGGGTCATCGCCGACCTGGTCATGAACCACACATCGGACCAGCACCCGTGGTTCCTCGAGTCCCAGAGCGACCGGACCAACCCCAAGGCCGACTGGTACGTATGGAACGACGGCGACGCCGCGTACAGCGACGCCCGGGTCATTTTCGTCGACACGGAGAAGTCCAACTGGACGTTCGACTCCCAGCGGGGCCAGTACTACTGGCACCGGTTCTTCTCTCACCAGCCGGACCTCAACTACGACAACCCCGAAGTGGCAGACACCATGATCGACGTCTGCCGCTACTGGCTGGACGTCGGATTGGACGGCTTCCGCCTCGACGCGGTTCCCTACCTGTTCGAGCGCGAGGGCACCAACTGCGAGAACCTGGCCGAGACCCACGAGTATCTGCGCCGATTGCGCAAGGAAGTCGACGCCCTATACCCGGGACGGGTGTTGCTGGCCGAAGCCAACCAGTGGCCGGAGGACGTGGTCGAGTACTTCGGCAAGGGCGACGAGTGCCACATGTGCTTCCACTTCCCCGTGATGCCGAGGATGTTTATGGCGGTGCGTCGGGAACAGCGGTATCCGATCACCGAGATCCTGGGCCGAACTCCCGAGATCCCCGATGGCTGCCAGTGGGGGATCTTCCTTCGCAACCACGACGAGCTGACCTTGGAGATGGTCACCGACGAGGAGCGCGACTACATGTGGGAGGAGTACGCCAAGGACCCGCGCATGAAGCGCAACATCGGCATCGGTCGTCGGTTGGCTCCGTTGGTGGACAACGACCGGCGGGTGGCGGAGCTGCTCCACGCCCTGCTCTTCAGCTTCCCCGGCTCACCGGTCCTGTACTACGGGGACGAGATCGGCATGGGGGACAACATCTACCTGGGCGACCGCGACGGTGTGCGCACCCCGATGCAATGGTCCCCGGATCGCAACGCAGGCTTCAGCCGGGCCGACTTCGCGCAGCTGTACCTGCCGCCGCTCATGGACCCGGTGTATGGCTACCAGGCGGTCAACGTCGAAGCTGGCGTCCGGGACCCAAGCTCGCTGGTCCACTGGATGAAGAGGATGCTCGAGGTCCGCAGGCAACACCCGGTTTTCGGCACCGGTACATTCGAGGTGATCTCCGTCGAGAACCCTTCGGTGCTGGCCTACATGCGGAGCCTGCCCGAGAGGGCTACCCAGGAGGATCGGGGCCCTGACACCGTCCTATGCGTCTGCAACCTCAGCAGGTTGGCGCAGCCGGCGGAGCTCCCTCTGCAGCGATGGGAGGGCAAGGTCCCGATAGAGCTGCTGGGCCGGGTGCCGTTCCCCCGCATCGGGGAGTTGCCGTATTTCGTAACCCTGGCTCCGTACGGCTTCTACTGGTTCGAGATCGTCGACCCACCGGGAAGCCGCCAGTAATGGCAGCGTTGCCGGAGGAGCTGGCGGCGCTGATACCGGCCTACTTGGGCGGGCAGCGCTGGTACTCCGGCGCGGAGGCGCCGGACCCCTCTCTGGTCAACATCGACGAGCTCAAAGAGCTCTGGGTGGCCGACGACGGTACCCGACGGCTGTGGCAGGCGATCGTTTCCGCTGGCCCCGACTGGTACCAGTTGCTGCTTGGCGAGCGCCCGGCCGGTCAGCGGGCCGAGTTCTTGCACGGACGGGATGAGGCCGTGCTCGGGGCCGCGGCGAACGCCTACTTCTACGACGCCACCCTCGACTCGGAAATGGCCAAGGTCCTCCTCCGCGTGGCTAGCGGTGGCGGCGAAACGGCAACGTTCGCCAGGCAGCTAACGGCCGAACAGTCCAACACCTCTCTGGTCTACGACGACCGCCTGATCCTCAAGGTGTTCCGGCGGTTGCACGAAGGCCGCAACCCCGATGTCGAGGTCACGACGGCCTTGGTGGGCGCCGGCTTCGAACACGTGGCGACCCCGTTGATCTCGTGGCGGGACGAAAGGTTCGACCTCGCCTTCGGCCAGGAGTTCCTGGCCGGCGGCACCGAGGGTTGGGCGCTGGCGGTCACGTCGCTGCGCGACCTGTACGGCAGTGAGTCTCGATCGCCCGAAGAGGCCGGAGGCGACTTCGCGGCCGAAGCCGAACGCCTGGGCCGGGTGACGGCGGAGATGCACCTCGCCTTGCAGTCCGTATTCGGTTCGGCCCCCGCAGCCGAAGCGGCCTCGAGCTGGTCACGGCTGTTGGACGGCTTCGGTCCGCGTTTGGAGGCGGCATCCGCAGTAGCTGGCAAGAGCCTGTGGCCGGACTGTTCGTTGTTGGTAGACCGATTCGGCCGGGTCCGCGAACCGGGCGCATACTTCCGAGTGCACGGGGACTTCCACTTGGGCCAGGTCATGCGGACCGACAACGGATGGCGGGTGCTCGACTTCGAAGGCGAGCCGGCCAGACCGCTCCATGAGCGAACCGCTCCATGCTCTCCCCTCAAGGATGTCAGTGCCATGTTGAGGTCGTTCCACTACGCCGCCCGTCATGTGTTGGCCGAGCACCGCGTCGCCGAATGGGAGAGCCTCCTGCCACTGGCAGCGGCGTGGGAAGCCCACAACCGCCGGGCCTTCATGGACGGGTACGAGGATGTCGCGGGCATACAAGTGCTGTTGCCCGAACGGGGATCGGTTTCGGCCGTCGTGGCGGCTTACGAGCTGGACAAGGCCCTGTACGAGCTCGAGTACGAGCAAGCCCATCGCCCAGAATGGGTACCGATACCGCTCGACGCCCTCGACCGGATCATTTACGGAGCCGGGTCCGATGAGTGATCACGAGCTGGATCTGGTGGCCGCCGGGCGTCATGGCGACCCGCACAGGATCTTGGGCCGGCACGGCGACGTCGTGCGCGCCTACCAACCGGAGGCGACCGCGATGCGCCTCCTGACCGGGTCGAAGAGCAAGCCGAAGGCGTCGGACATGCGGCGCATACACCCCGCCGGGATCTTCGAGGGATCCATCGGAGAGGGCGTGAAGGGCTACCAGCTAGAGGCCGAGTTCGGCGAGGGCGGCGCCGTATCGACCCATCGTTTCGACGACGCCTATCGCTCCTGGCCGACGCTGGGGGACTTGGACCTTCACCTGTTCGGAGAGGGACGCCACCGGCGCCTCTGGGACGTGCTCGGAGCCCATCCCCGTGAGCACGACGGCATGGCCGGAGTGTCGTTCGCAGTGTGGGCGCCGAACGCCAAAGCCGTGAGGGTCGTGGGTGACTGGAACTTCTGGGACGGCCGGGTGCACCAGATGCGGTCGCTGGGCTCGTCGGGCGTGTGGGAGCTGTTCGTCCCTGGGGTCGCAGCCGGAGCCCGCTACAAGTACGAGCTGGTGGCGGCCGACGGCCGGCTGATTCTGAAGACCGACCCAATGGCCTTCCTCCTCGAAGCGCCTCCGGCCACGGCGAGCGTGGTCGTGGGACCGTCGCAACACGAGTGGGGCGACCAATCCTGGATGGACGGCCGGGCCGCGGCCGACGGGCTGCGGTCTCCGATGGCCGCATACGAAGTGCACCTCGGATCGTGGCGCCACATCGACGGCGCCGACGGAAAGCGTCGGCCTCTCACTTACCGCGAGCTGGCCGAGCAGCTCCCGGACTACGTGGTCGACATGGGCTTCACCCACGTGGAGCTCATGCCCGTGGCGGAGCACCCGTTCAGCGGTTCGTGGGGATACCAGGTGTCGGGTTACTACGCGCCGACATCGCGCTTCGGCGGACCCGACGACTTCCGTGCCCTCGTCGACGCCTTTCATCAGCGGGGGGTCGGCGTCATCGTCGACTGGGTCCCCGCCCACTTCCCGCGCGACGCGTTCGCGCTGGCCCGCTTCGACGGTACTGCTCTGTACGAGCACGGCGACCCCCGTCAAGGCGAGCACCCCGACTGGGGCACCCTGATCTTCAACTTCGGCCGAAACGAGGTCCGGAACTTCCTGGTGGCCAACGCCCTGTTCTGGATCGAGCAGTTCCACATCGACGGACTTCGCGTCGACGCGGTGGCCTCGCTCCTGTACCTCGACTACTCCCGGAAGGAAGGCGAGTGGGTGCCGAACCGTTTCGGCGGGCGGGAGAACCTGGAAGCCGTTGACTTCTTGAAAGAGGTCAACGAAGCGGTCTTTAGCCTCCACCCGGGCGCCACGATGATCGCGGAGGAATCCACGGCCTGGCCGAGCGTTTCCAGACCGACGTACTTGGGGGGACTCGGGTTCGGGTTCAAGTGGAACATGGGGTGGATGCACGACACCCTCGACTTCTTTCACTACGAGCCCATCCACCGGCGCTTTCACCACGGCGAACTCACCTTCGGGCTGATCTACGCCTGGACCGAGAACTTCATCCTGCCCTTGTCCCACGACGAGGTCGTCCACGGCAAAGCTTCTCTCCTCAACAAGATGCCCGGGGACCGCTGGCAGCAAATGGCCAACTTGAGGGCGTTGTACGCGTGGATGTGGGCCCACCCCGGCAAGCAGTTGCTTTTCATGGGGGGTGAGCTCGGCCAGGAGCGCGAGTGGGACCACGACGCGGAGCTCGACTGGTGGATCCTGGACCATTGGGAAGACCACCGACGGTTGCGGTCCATGGTGCGAGACCTCAACCGCGTGTACCGATCCCAGCCGGCCCTGTGGGAGGAGGACTTCCGCCACGAGGGATTCGAGTGGATAGACGCCGACGACAGCGACCAGAGCGTCGTGTCGTTCCTCCGTCGCCGGTCCGGTGGCGGGGTCGAAGGCGCGGTCGTCTGCGTCGCCAACCTGACGCCCGTGCCGCGCTTCCATTACCGGGTCGGGCTTCCGTCCCCTGGTGCCTGGTTGGAGCTGCTCAATACCGACGCGGTCGACTGGGGTGGAGGTGGACTGGGCAACTTCGGGGCCTTTCAGGCCGAAGACCGTCCCTGGCACGGTCGGCCGTGCTCGGCATCCCTGACGCTGCCCCCCCTGTCGGTGCTTTGGCTGGTGGCGGAGCGACCCTAGATCGATCAGGGCCTCAGGCGGGTGCCGTCACCGCGGCCCGCAAGTCGTCGGCGGCCCGCTCGGGCGACACGACGTTGATGAGGACTCCTGAGCCCATCTCAAAGCCGCCGCGAGTTGAGATCTTGGGCATGAGGTGGGCGTGCCAGTGGAAGTCGGCGTTGAGCCGGAAGGGCGCCGAGTGGAACATGACGTTGTAAGCGACGTCGCCGAGCCTCGATCGGAGGGCTGCCAGCGCGTACTTCACCGAGCGACCGATGGCGGCCAGGTCAGCGGTGTCCGCGTTGCGCAGGTGGGGCTCGTGGTTGTGGGGGACGATGAGCATCTCGTACGGGGTGCCGCTCCAGAAAGGACAGATCATGGCCACGCGATCGTCGGCAAATACCACGCGGTGACGGGCTTCTTCCTCGGCGTCGATCACCGCGCACAGCAGGCAGTTACCTTGGAATCGGGCAAAGCCGGCCAGCTCGTTGGCGGCTTCGCCGGGAATGAAAGGCATCGTCAGAAGCTGCCCGTGGGGGTGCTCGATCGATGCTCCTGCCTCGCGTCCGCAGTTGACCACGGCCTGGCTGTAGCGCAGGCCCGGGGTCTGGGCGTGATGCAGCATGCGGTCCCGGAGCGCTTCCATGACCAGCGCCGAGTGGGCGTCGCTGAGGTCGGCCCAACTCGAGTTGTGGTCGGGGCTGAGCACGAGGACTTCGTGGATCCCGCTCGCGGGGGCTTGGGTGTAAACGGGGCCGAGGTGGCTCACCACCATCGGGTCACTGCCGCTGAAGGCCGGGTAGAGGTTGGGGACCACCCGTACTTCCCAACGCCCGTCGGGTCCGTAGCTCTCGAGCGCGGGAGGGATTTCTCCTTCCCGGTCGGGGCAGAACGGGCAGGGTCGCTGCGGATCGTCCTCCACGGGAAGAAGTCGGGGGAGGAAGTCCGACGGGCGCTGCATGCGCTCCCCTGCGATCACGACCCACCGGCCCGTCATCGGGTCGAGCCTCAGCTGGCTCATCGCGAAGCGGGGCAGGCGGGCAGGATGATCACACCGCGACCGTAGCGCCGCTAGGGCATATGTCGCGACGCGCCCGGTTGACGCCTTGCTGCTCGTGGCGGACCGGCAGGGGTCCGGCGTCGGTACGCTGTAGGCCTGTGTTGGCGTATCTCGACCACGCCGCCACCGGACCTCTTCATCCCGCCGCGGCTGCAGCCATGCGCCCCTGGCTGACCGGGCGGTTTGGCAATCCCTCCGGCGCCCACCAGGTGGCCCGGGCGGCGCGGGCCGCGGTCGACGACTCGAGGGATCGCCTAGCCGCCGTTGTTGGCGTGGACCCAGGCGGGATCATTTTCACGTCGGGTGGCACCGAAGCGGACAATCTGGCTGTTCTCGGCGCCATCGCGGCCCGGCCGGGGCCGGTCGTGGTCACCGCCGTCGAGCACCCCGCGGTGATGGAAGCAGCCGTCGCGAGCGGCCAGGAAGTGAGGGTGGCGCCCGTCGACGTCAACGGCCTATTGGACCTGGACTGCTTGGGACGCCTGCTCGATCGCCACGTCACCCTCGTCTCGGTCCAGCTGGCCAACCACGAGACCGGCGTCATCCAGCAGCTCGATCAGATCGCTCGGCGAGTCAGGAAGCACGCGCCCGAAGCACTGTTCCACACCGACGCCGTTCAAGCCGCCGCTTGGATGGACTTGCGGGCAGCCACGGCGTCGGCCGATCTGGTGAGCGTAAGCGGCCACAAGCTCGGCGGACCACAGGGCATCGGCGCCCTGGCGGGCCGGGGCCGGCCCATGCTCCGAGCCATCCTCCACGGGGGAGGCCAGGAGAGGGAGCTTCGAAGCGGTACCCAAAACGTCGCTGGGATCGTGGGCCTGGCGGCTGCCGCCGAAGCCGCCCAAGCCGGGCGGGCGGCTGACTCGATTCGCACGCGGATCCTTCGGGACCAGCTGGCCGCCGACATTCGGGGGAGCGCCCCCGGATGCGTCGAGACGGCGTCGTCGGTCGCCCGTCTGCCCGGTCACATCCACTTGCGATTCTCGGGGATCGAGAGCGAGGCGCTGCTGGTCCTCCTCGACGACGCCGGGGTTTGCGCTTCCGCCGGAGCGGCTTGCGCGAGCGGGGCCATGGAGCCGAGTCCGGTTCTGTTGGCGATGGGTGTCGACAAGACGGATGCCCTGTCCAGTCTCAGATTGACCCTCGGTCCTACGACGACGCCGGGTGAGGTGGCGTTCGCAGCTCGGGTGGTGCCCGCGTCGGTGCAGAGACTCAGGGCGGCCTGACCGTGCGCGTTCTGGTCGCCATGTCGGGGGGCGTGGACTCTTCGGTCGCAGCCGCGTTGCTCGTCTCCGGCGGCCACGACGTGGTCGGCGCAACCATGAAGTTATGGGGTGGGCCTTCCGACACGGGGTGCTGCTCGGTGGCCGACGTCGATGACGCCCGCCGGGTAGCCCAGCAGCTAGGAATCGCCCACCACGTGTTCAACTTCTCGGAGGAGTTCGAGCGCCACGTCGTCGGCCCGTACGTGACCGACCACGCCGCATGGCGCACCCCGAATCCGTGCATCGAGTGCAACCGGCATTTGAAGTTCGATCGGCTTCTCGATCGGGCCGACCAGTTGGGGTTCGACGCCGTAGCGACCGGACATCACGCCAGGGTCACGCGAGAGGCGGGCGGGGAGTGGACGTTACGCAGAGGAGCCGACCCCGCCAAGGACCAGTCCTACGTTCTGTACATGCTGGGCCAGGCCCAGCTGGCACGCGTGCTGCTTCCAGTCGGCGAGCTCACCAAGTCCGAGGTGAGAAAGCGCGCTTCAGCACTCGGCCTCCGTACGGCGGCGAAGCCCGATAGTCAGGACGTGTGCTTCATCTCGCGGCGGGGCGGACGGCAAGCGTTCTTGGGCGACCGGATTCCGATGCGCCAAGCCCGGGTCGTTGACATGACCGGTGCGGAATTGGGCGAGCTTCCCGCGCTCGAGCTGGTGACGGTCGGCCAAAGGCGGGGCCTCGGGTCCCTCGGCCCAGTCGACGAGAACGCGCCAGGCGCCGGCCGTCGGTATGTCGTCGCCGTTGATGGGCCATCGGCCACGGTGACCGTCGGCCCTCCGGCCGCCATGATGGTGTCTGAAATCGCGGTGGTCCAAGCGGCGTGGGTCGCCGTCTGTCCCGCTCGCGGCGAGCGCCTGACGCTCCAAATGAGCGCGCACGGCCAGCCGGTGGGAGCCTGGTGGTCGGATGGCGTCGTGCGGGTTGAGGAGCCGGTCCGGCGGGTGGCTCCAGGGCAGAGCGTGGTGCTGTACCGTGACGACGCGGTGGTCGGCGGGGCCGTGGTCAGGTGAACCGCCCCCGGCCGCCCCACCTGCTGATGGCGTCGCACCGCGTGGGTATCGTCGGAGCGTGACCTCGAGCGACTGGTCTGGGCGCGCCGACGAGCTGCGGGAGTTGATCGACCACCACACCAGGCGGTACTTCGTCGACGACGACCCCGAGATCAGCGACGCCGACTTCGATGCTCTGGTGGCGGAGCTGACGGCGCTGGAGCGCGACCACCCCGAGCTGGTCCGCCCCGACTCTCCAACCCAGACCGTCGGCGGATCGGTCTCGCCCCTCTTCACCGAGGTCAGGCATCGCACGCCGATGATGTCGCTGGACAAGACGACCAGCTACGCCGATCTGTTGGCCTGGGCCAAGCGCATGGATCGCTTCATCTCGGGCGACGTCGCTTACACCTGCGAGCTGAAGATCGACGGCCTGGCCATGAGCCTCCTTTACGAAGATGGGCGTCTGACCCGAGCCGCCACCCGCGGCGACGGCGAGGTGGGCGAGGACGTCACCGCCAACGTGCGCACCATTCGCGCAGTCCCGCAACGGCTCGAAGGCCGCGCACCCCCGCTCTTCGAGGCCCGCGGTGAGGTGTTCATGCCGCTCGCAGGGTTTGCGCGCATCAATGAGGAGGCAAAGAAACGCCGCGAGCGGCTCTTCGTCAATCCGCGCAACGCGGCCGCCGGCGCGTTGCGGCAGCTCGATGCGAAGATCACCGCACAGCGGCCGCTCGAGATTTTCTTCTACAGCACCGGCGCGGTCGAGGGGATGGCGCTGCCCGCTCGGCAAAGTGAGCTTCTCGAGCTGCTGCGCAAGCTCGGCCTGCGCACGAGCGCCGAGGCGCAGCGCGTGCGCGGGCTCGCCGGCTGCCTCGAGTACTACCACAAGCTCCTGGCACGCCGCGCCGAGCTGCCCTATCAGATCGATGGCGTGGTCTACAAGGTGGACCGCCGCGAGGACCAGGAACGATTGGGATTTGTGTCGCGTGAGCCGCGCTGGGCGATTGCGCACAAGTTTCCCGCCGAAGAGGAGCTGACGCAGCTGCTGAACGTCGAGTTTCAAGTGGGGCGCACCGGGGCGCTCACGCCGGTCGCGCGCCTGAAGCCCGTATTCGTCGGCGGTGCGACGGTGAGCAACGTTACGCTGCACAACATGGATGAGATCGAGCGCAACGATATCCGTATCGGCGATACGGTCGTCGTGCGCCGCGCCGGGGATGTGATTCCGGAGATCGTGCGCGTCATCCCCGAGCGCCGTCCCGCCAATGCGAAGCGCATTGAGCTGCCCTCACAGTGTCCGGTGTGCAACTCGCCGGTCGAACGTGCGCCGGGCGAGGCGGTGGCGCGCTGCAGCGGAGGATTCACCTGCCGG
>PMHU01000316.1:25359-76188 GCA_003156795.1 Acidimicrobiaceae bacterium | reverse complement strand
CCGGTCGCACCCGTCGCACCCGTTACCCCGGTCGAACCCTGGAAGCCCTGAGCCCCATTGGATCCGTTGGTGCCATTGGTCCCGGCCGCACCCGTCGCACCCGTAGCCCCGGTCGCACCCGTCGCACCCGTCGCCCCGGTCGCACCCGTAGCCCCGGTCGAACCCTGAGCGCCATTAGTTCCGTTAGTGCCATTGGTGCCAGCGGAACCTTGAGCACCGGTGATGCCCTGCAGACCCTGCGCCCCGATTGTGCCCTGGGCGCCGTTGGAGCCCTGCGCTCCCTTAGCCCCTTGCGCTCCAGTGGCCCCTGTAACTCCTTGCGCGCCAGAGCCGGTCGCTCCGACCGCGCCCTGGAAGCCCTGGACTCCCTTGCCCTTAGTTCCCTGGAAGCCTTGGTAGCCCTGAGGACCCTTGAATCCCTTGAAACCCTGGGCCCCGGTCACGCCTTGGGAACCCTGAGCACCCGTGGAGCCCTTCACTCCCGCGAAGCCCTGCGCCCCGACCGCACCCTGGAAGCCCTGTGCCCCCTTGTTGCCCTTCAATCCTTGGAAGCCTTGGGTTCCGCTGATGCCCTGGAAGCCCTGGTTTCCTTTGACTCCCTTAGCTCCGGCAAAGCCCTGTGATCCCTGCGGGCCCTGGGCTCCTTGGGCGCCGATCGCGCCCTGCGCTCCCTTTGCTCCCTGGAATCCCTGCGCGCCTGCAGCGACGACCCCGACGCCGTTGGTAACCCCGATGCCGTTCGTGACGGTCGCGGCTGAGGCCGCGTGCGCGTCAATGAGACCCGCGACTCCGCTCGTGGTCATGGCCGACATGCCCGCCGTCAGAGCGAGTAGTGCAGTCTTCGACCGACGCAACGGTGGCGTGTAACGGCCGCCATTAGTTCCCTTCGCGTTCCTTGCCATCGAAATGCGCCCCTTTTAGATCTCAGCCAACACAGACGGTTGCCTGGCGCAACACTTAACTGCGGGAGACAATCGGCGCCCACGCAAATGTCAACAGATCCCCAACTGCGGAAAACTGGACCTAAAGACGCATTCCCGGAAGAGGCGGGTGGCTGGTGATCTCCATCCTAAGTATATGAAATCGGACAAGTTGGACTGTGGCCTTGACCGACTGGCTTCCCGCGCGTCGTCGGGTCAGCCCTAATAATGGAGACATGAGCCGGTACCCCTTGGACAGCGCCCGGGCAACGTTCCCGCGGAAACGCCTATGACGTTTCGCCCCGGCCAATCGGTCCGTTTTGCGGGCGCCGAAAGCGTGGTTCGTGAGGTCGGAGAGCGCGACGGCACCACCGTCTACCTAGTCGAGAACGGCCAGGCCCGTCTGCCGATGTGGGTGCCCGAGGACATCCTGCTGACCCACCAGCAGGTCGGAAGACCCCCGGAACAGTTCCATTGCCGAACTCCCCACGTCGTCGCCGTCGACGACTTCTTTCACGATCCCGACGAGATCCGGTCCTTGGCGCTGGCCCAGGAGTACGGCTCCGACCTGCGCTACTACAAGGGTCTCCGTTCTAACCAGAGATTCCTGTGGCCCCACCTTCGCGAGGAGTTCAGCCGCTTGCTCGGTACGCCAGTGGTCGAATGGCTAGGACACGACGCCAACGGAGTCTTCCAGCAGACGAGCCACGACGATCCGATCGTGTGGCATCACGATGGCCAGGGCTATGCCGCGGCCGTGTACCTGACGCCGAACCCTCCCCCCAAAGCCGGCACGAGCTTCTGGCGCGACCGTACCCACGGCTGTCGTCGAAGCCCTAGCCACCCGCTCGAGCGGCAACGCCTCGGCAGCGAGGTGGCCGTCAACTCCGCCGAGGCCGTCGTCTACGACAAGTACAACATCGAGAACGGCGACAACTGGGAGCTGGTCGAGTCGGTGGCGGGGCTATATAACCGACTCGTCATCTGGGACGCCAAGCTGTTCCACTCGGCCACCTCGTACGACGAGTTCGACGAAGTCCCGACCGGGACGCGGCTGGTCCAGCTGTTCTTCTTCGATGTCGACTGACACGCGGCCGGCCCGTCATTGAGCCCAGGCCTCGACCAGTGCCACCAGGGAACGCTCGACCACGTCGAGGAAGCGGCCGTCGGCGTCCGGGTCTCCATGGTCGAGCCAATTGAGGACGGCTTCGACGAGGAAGTCGACGCTCATGGGCGCGGCCCACTCGACCAGAGCGCCGTCCACCCGCTTGCCTAGGCGCGTGCGGGCGAAGTCGACCGAGGCACCCCGAACGTCGGCGGAGTACCGGGCGAACCTGGGCTCACGGGAAGAATGCTTCCAAAGGAGCCGGAATCCGTCCGGGTCGTGGCGGGCGACGGCGAGAAACGCAGGTCCGAAAACGCCGTGGCGCTGATCGCGATCCATGGCCGAACGCACCTCGGCGCCGAGCCGACCGGACACTTCCTCGAGGATGGCCCGGTACAGGTCCTCCTTGGAGTCGAAGTGGCGGTACACGATCAGCTTTGTCACGCCCGCCGAAACGGCGATGTCCTCCATCGACGTGGCCTCGAAACCGCCCGACGCGAACGCTCGGGCCGCGCCGGAGAGGATGACCTGACGGCGCTGCGCCCGGGGAAGCGGCCGGGTGGCCATCCGCACCATACGTGCTAGTGTACACTCTTGAGTATACCTGGGAGGGATCCGCCATGGCCAGCGAACAGCTCGAGTACAGCTTCGAGGAGATCCTGGCCGACCCCCCCATCGTCGAGCCCCTCCGGGCCGCTGGGCTCGAATGCCACGGGGGGTTTCTAGAGGACGGAACGTACGCCTCACCCCGCACCCTCAACCGACTGCCGGCGATCCGGGCCTGGCAGGACTCCCACCGAGAGGTGTTCGGAACCGAAATCCTCGACGCCCCGCTTGAGTCATGGCCGGGCAATTTCCCGAACCTGGGTCAGGCTCAGCTCCTGCTCGGCGAGGGGGTCCGCGACCCCATCGTGGCGCTCCTGACGCGCGTCGGCACCATCGAAGGCTTCGGAGCCGTGATCCGTCACCTGGCCCCCGCCGACATGCAGCCTTTCTTTGTCGAAGACGTGCGCGGCACTGCCATCGCCCACCTCGGCATGGGGTTGGTCGAGGCCCACGCGCGCGACGAAGCGGGCTGGGATGAGAAAGCCGGCCACGACAGGATGTGGTTCGCCGTGCGTGACATCGCCTTTGAACACCCGGTCACCGACGATCAGACAGCGGCGATCCTCCTGCGCATGGGGCTCGGCGGCGGAGCAGAGGGTCGCGACGAGAGGGCCGCCCGCTTTCAAGCCCAAAGGCTGTTCCCCGATCTTGACCTCGCCCTGGAGCTGCTCGTCGCCACCATGTGCCGGGTCCTTTTCATCGAAATAAAGGCATTCCACGTGTTCGCCTGGGCCGAAGCACTCCTGTCCAACGACGATCTGGTCGCGGGGGGCGGGGAGGCGGCCCGTATCGTCTCCTACATTCGCAGCGACGAAACCTCGCACGTCGACTACTTGCGCACCGCGCTTACCGAGATGCGCGATCGCACTTTCGTCGGCCTCTCGGGGAGTCGGTACAAAGGCACTGAGGTCGTCGGACGCCTTTGGGAAAAAGGTCTGACTGCGTCGATGGGGACGGTAGAGACCCAAAACCGGGCCGCCATCTCGGCTGAGGTGGAGGCCGCTTTGAGCGGGCATGGGCGCGGTGGCGAGATACTCGAACAGTTCCGGACGCTCGGTGACTGGCACCCCGAGGAGGCCGCGTGAAGTTCGGAATCTTCTACGAACACCAGCTGCCGCGTCCCTGGGACGACGACTCCGAGTTCCGTCTGCTGCAGAACGCGCTCGAGCAGTGTGAACTCGCCGACAAGCTCGGGATCGACTTCGTGTGGGAGGTCGAACACCACTTCTTGGAGGAGTACAGCCACTCGAGCGCGCCGGAAGTCTTCCTGGCCGCCGTCTCCCAACGAACCAAGGACATCCGACTCGGCCACGGCATCGTGCAGACCCCGCCACCCTTCAACCATCCGGCGCGAGTCGCCGAGCGCATCGCCACGCTGGACCTCGTGTCGAACGGCCGGGTGGAGTTCGGCACCGGCGAGGCGTCATCCGAAGCCGAACTCGGGGGCTTCGAGATCGACCCTTCGCTGAAGCGGCAGATGTGGGAGGAAGGCTTGCGCGTCGCGTTGCGTTGCATGACCGAGGCGCCCTTTACCGGCCACGCCGGACCCTGGGTGACCATGCCGCCCCGCAACGTCGTGCCCAAGCCGCGCCAGAAGCCGCACCCGCCCGTCTGGGTGGCCTGCAGCCGGCGCGACACCATCCACCTGGCCGCCCAAAAGGGGATCGGCGCCCTGACGTTCGCTTTCATCAACCCGGAGGAAGCCAGGCTCTGGGTCGACGACTACTACGCCACGCTCGAGAACGAATGTGTTCCGATCGGCGACGCGGTGAACCCCAACGTGGCGGCCGTTACCACTTTCATGTGTGCCGACACCGAACAAGAGGCCATGGACCGAGGCGTAGAGGGAGGCAATTTCTTCGGGTACTCCTTGGCCCACTACTACGTCTTCGGCCGGCACGCCCCGGCTCGCACCGACGTATGGGACGAGTACCAACGTCAGCGGGACGAAAACGGGTTCTCGATGGAGGCGGTTTTCCAGGCCGCGAACACCTCCAACCGCCTGGCGGCCAAAGCAACCGAGCAGGGTCAGTCCGGCTTGCGGGGCGCCATCGGCACTCCAGAGCAGATTCGCCAATACCTGGGCCGCTTCGAGGAGTGCGGGGTGGACCAGGTGGTGTTTGTCAGCCAGGCCGGGAAGAACCAGCACGAGCACATCATGGAGAGCCTCGAACTGTTCGGCCGGAAGGTTCTGCCCGAGTTCAAGGACCGCGACGAGAGAACCCAGAAGGACAAGAAGCAGCGACTCGCTCCGGTCATCGAAAGGTTGATGGCCCGCAAGCCGGCCGAGGACCACCCACCCCTCCCCGACCCGGACTACTCGTTCCCGGCCATCCCGTTGCAACACGCCGAGCGGCACGGCAGCGACCAGTTCTTCCAGCTCGCNNGGCTCGGCAAGCCCGGGTAAACCTGGCTCCACCGACCGCATGCACTGCCACCCGGGCTGGCCAACGGTGCGCCCGAACCTCACGGATGCCGCTTTCGACGCGTTTCTCTCGTAGCTCTGTCGTTTTCTGCCACAATCCACCCGCAGCGACCGCGGCGCGAGTACCGTTTCCTGGCGAGCAGAGGGAGCTACCCGATGGCAAAATTCGATATCAACAAGTTCTCGACTCTGGACAAGGTGTTGGGAGGAGCGGCCGCACTTGCGCTGATCGCGCTCTTCCTGCCGTGGTACAGCGCCTCGGTGGGGCCTTACAGCGCGTCTACTTCCGGCTTCGGGAGCGGCTACGGAATACTTGGGGACCTGCTCCTCATCGCCGCCGGCGTGTATTTGGTACTACAGCGCTCCGGGGTCGACCTCTCGAAGGTGCCGGCCCCGCCGTCGGTGATCATCCTCGGCGCCTCCGCGCTCGGCACCCTCATCGTCATCATCAGGTGGGTCTCGTTGCCGAGCGGTGGCTTCCGTGACTTCCACTACGGCCCGAGTGCAGGCCTGTACATCGCCGTCATCTGCGGCGTGGCCGAGGTGGTGTGTGCGGTGATGACGTTCCGCAGCTCCGGCGACAAGCTTCCCTGGGCCGCCAAGCCGACGGACCCGCCCGTGACACCTCCCCCGGCGAGCTAACTACAGCCCGGCCGGGCTAGGCCCCGGCTCAGAAGTCGGAACCGCTTCAAGCTCTCCAGGTCAGAACGCCGGTGGCGCCGTCTACGGCCACGCAGAACGTCGTCGACGGGCATGACACCGACGCCAGGGTCTGGACATCGCTTACCGGGATGAACGGTGACCACGATGTCCCGTTGTATATGGCCGTGGCGTTGTTGTCCTGCCCCACGCCCATGCAGAACGTCGTCGTCGTGCATGACACTGCCGTGAAGCTGGTCGCGGCGCCGTCGGGCGAGTCGACAGACGCCTCCGTCGTCCACGACGTTCCGTTGTAGGTGTAGGAACCGCCGTCAGTACCCACCGCGACGCAGAACGACGCCGAAACGCACGACACGCCGGCAGGCGGACCCGTCCCGGTGTCCTCGGTTCCGTTCCAGAGGGCATGCACGGTGGACCACGACGAACCGTTGAAATAGAAGGCCCCGTTGCCGTCGACCGCCACGCAGAACGAGGCCGAGGGGCACGACACCGCGTTCATGATGGTGCCCTGGCTGGTCGTACCCGAGTTCGAGTCGACCGTCTGAGGACTAGACCAAGTCGTTCCGTTCCACGTCACGGCGCTGCCGTTGTTGTCCACGGCCACGCAGAACGAAGCGGAAGCACAAGACACGGCCTCGAGCTGGGCGGTGCCGTCGGCCGCTTTGAAACTCATCCAAGAGGACCCGTTGTAAGTGAAAGTGTTACCAGATGAGTCCACGGCCGCGCAGAAGTTGATCTCCGGACACGAAACCGACACCAGCGAGTTTCCCGAGTCGACCACGACGGGGTTCGACCAGGAGCTCCCGTTGTAAGTAAGCGCATTCCCGGGCGTGCCACTCTCGGTCTCGTCCGAGGATGGGGACGGGTTTCCATCCACCGCCACGCAAGCCGTCGTCGACGCGCATGAGATCGAAAGCACGCCGAGTCCCGGGTCGATTGATTGGGCCCCGGACCACTTGCCGCTGCCCGAAGCGGAGTTGGTCGGAGTCGGCTCGGACGGGCCCGAGGTCGAGGTGGCATTCGGGGGACTCGACTTGTGGCTGCTGCCACCTCCGCAACCACCGACGCCGGCTGCCAATAGCAGTCCAGCAGCAGCCACCACGACAAGCCGGGTCCGAGCCGCGCCACGTAGTTGGGAGGCATTCCGCATTCCCGTCCTCCTGTGTTGGTCAACTGATCTGAGATTACTGCTGGCCGGGTCGACGTGTCAGTTAGAGCCCGAGCCGAAACTACTTGCGCGGCTCCGACTATTTCACCCCACCTGATACTGAAGATTCGGCCTTCGGCCGCCCAAGTAGTTTCGGCGAGGCTCTTGGACAGCATGACATCCGACGAGGTTTCCGGCGCCGTAGCAATGGTCATGAGGCTCTTATTGAGGTGGCTGGTCCGGCTGCTCGCTTCCGGCGGGCTGGCGGTCGACGCTTACGTGCACGCCGATCTGGCCAGCCGGTACGACCCGATTCGGGCCTCGATCAGCCAGGGGAACCTGTTTCGGGCCGAGGCCGGGATCGCATCGCTGGCGGCATTGCTGGTCCTTGTCCTCCCCCGCCGCGAGATCTATGCCTTCGCGGTAGCCGTCGCCGCTAGTGCGCTCGCTGCGATCCTGCTTTATCGCTATGTCAACGTCGGGACCCTTGGACCCCTCCCGAACATGTACGAGCCGATCTGGTTCACCGAGAAGGCGGTCTCAGCCGCGGCTGAGGGCGTGGCCCTGATCGCAGCGCTGGTCGGGCTGGGCTTTACCCTGGTCACGCCCCGGCGGGCGAGAGAACCGGTGTCGGTCGCCCCAGGCGGTCAGGGCTGATCCTCCGCTTCGACTCTCGGGCCCGGACCGGCCACATGGAGAGCGCCAACAGGATCATCAAGGGGGCCGAGCCGGGGTCGGTGGCGCCACCGGCGGCTATGCCTCCGAGGTACTGGAAGCCCACCCAGAAGACCAGGCTCACGGCGATGCCGACCCCAAGCGCCCAACGGCGGGCTCGAGGGACTAGCACTCCGAGGCCTATGAGGACCTGCGCAACGGCCAAGCCGGCGCTGAGGGCCACGCCGTGGTGGAGAGCCACCGATCCCGTCACGTGGGCGACCGCCTCCAGCCACCGGGGCTGACCCTGCGAGTTCTCCTCGACATTGGCGACCAGGACTCGTCCCGATGGCATCGACCACGGGATCTGCAGCAGAGCCTGGCCGGCCCACAGGACGACCCAGGCCGCCATACCCGTGCGGCGACATACAGCAGACGTAGCCGCGTCGTCTGAGAACTGCGAACAACGGGAACGCGCCCGCGTCGGCCAGGCGAGGATCCCGAGGAGCGGATACAGAAGCACCGGACCCGGCGACCCAGAGGCGAGGAGGGCGAAGCCGGTCGGGATAGTTCCGAATCCTTCTCCGACCCACCAGACCCCGAGGGCCCAGGGGATCGATGCGACGATGGCGACTCGGTCGAATCGGCCTGCGATCAGAGCCAGGCCGAACGCGGCTTGGATGGCGACGAAGCACGAGTTCCACACCGCGGGGTGGGCGGCGATGATGTTGACGGCCCAGAAAATCGAGTGGTTGACCGGCATCGGCTGGCCCATGACCGACTGGGCCAGATCGGTGCGCCACCAGTCTGCGGTAAATGGGGCCGGCGCGGCCTGGAGCCCGGCGTCGAGGAGCCATAGCAGGCCCAACGCCACGCGGACCCGGCGTCGAGTGGGAGGAAGGAAGTGGGCCACGGCGTTCGACTGGCGCCAGAGTTGGCTGGCGCCGGGCGTCACTTGCGCAAGAGCCGGCCGGTCAGGATAGAGGCCTCGTAGAAGACGAGGAGGGGGACCGCCATGGCCGTGAAAGAGAAGGGGTCGTTGCTGGGCGTGATGACGGCGGCGACAGCGACTATGAGCACGATGGCGTAGCGACGCCACTTGCGCAGCTTGGCGCTGGAGAGAACCCCGACCAGCTGCAAGAACACCAGGATGACGGGGTAGGTAAAAGCGGCGCCGAACACGATGCAGCACAGCGCGTACAGCCCGAAGTACTTGCTGGGTGAGAACAGAGGAGCGATACCGCTGCCGCTCACGGTGATCATCCAGGCGATGGCCTTGGGGAAGATGATCACCGCGGTGGTAACCCCGAGGGCGAACAGGGCCACGGCCGAGGCGATGAACGGGCCCGCGTAGCGTCTCTCGGACTTGTGAAGTCCGGGGGTAACGAATCGCCAGAACTCCCAGAGGCACACCGGCGCCGCCAATACGACGCCGAGATAGGCCGAGATGGTGAGACGGGTCGTGAAACCTTCCAGCGGTGCGGTCGTGACCAGATTGCCACCCGAAATGTCCTTCTGCGGGTGGTGCAGCACGAAGTCGCGGTACGGGGCGATCATGAACGAGACGGCGTGGCTGTAGAAGAACCAGGCTACGACGGTTCCGACCGTGAGGGCAGCGACAGAGATGATGAGACGATGGCGCAGCTCGGTCAGATGCTCTGCCAGCGTCATCGCCGCTTGTCCATCCTCGTTGGATGGGGCCGCGTTGGCCGGGGGCGCTTCCTCGAGGATCGTCACGTCGATTTCACCGTTCAGTTGAAAGCCGGGTCATCGGGCGATGCGTTTCCGGCCAGGACAGAAGCGGTCGCCGGGGCGCCGTTGGGGACCGAAGACGGCGCCGTAGGCGGCGGCTTGAACTTGAAATCGGCAATGGCATCGGCGAGCGCCAATCGGGGCTGAGCGACGGCCTCGGTGATGGCGCTCCTCGGTTCGGCCACGGCGTCGAGGAGAGCCCCCCGAGGGTTCCTGAGGGCGTTCAGAGCGTCGGGGTGGACCTCGCTGGTGAGCCTGCGGATCTCAGCTCGGGCCCGGCCCAGCCCTCGGGCCACCTGGGGGATGCGTTCGGGTCCGAGGACAGCCAACGCGATGGTCATGACGACCAACAACTTCTCGGGACCGATATCGAACACCGTTAGCCTCCTTCGCCGGTTGAAAAACGTGCGTCGCTATGGCAGCGGTCAGGACGCGCTGTCGGCGCGCTCGGTACGGCTGGCCAAAAGCTCGTCCAGCTGCGACCTGGTAAGCGTGATCCGATCATCGGGCACCGCCGAGGGGATGGCAACCGCGGAAGGCGCGGTCTTCGGTTCTACCCCTTCGAACTCTGTGCGCGCCTTTCGGAACTCCTTACCGGCTTCGCCGAGGTTGCGGGCCAGCTTGGGGATGTGGCTGGCACCGAACAGAGCCACAAACGCGATGACTGCTACGACGATCCCGGTATCACTTATGAAGGCCAGCATTGGTCTGTCTCCTTGTCGTTCTAGGTTCGCTCAGGTCGGCGGCGCCGATCACGCTGAGAGGATGGCGAAAAAAGCGGCTCGCTCGTAGGTGTTCGTGGCGGACGCCGGTACAGATGACCAAAGTCCCAAGCGATTACGAAATTCGGGTCAAACAGTGGTGCTGGCCACCGGCCGGCTGGTGGGAGCGATACTCCCGCCGGCCGGCTCGATCGTCACCGCGAACGCGTCGGTCAAGTCGGTCGGGTCGAGAGTGAACGACGACGTGGTCGGATGCGTGCCCAGCAGGCCGACCGAGATCGATTGGCCGTCGATCATGGCCCACAGCTGGTAGGTCTTCTCGGACGGCAGCGGAGGAAGCCCGTCGTCGAAGAGGTAGGCCGCGCCAGATCGGAGGGAGACGACCTCGGCAGCTGGCCGGGGGTCGGCGTCGGTACTCTCGAGCACGACCCGGTTCGACGAGGGGTCGAGCAGAGCGTCGCGGGCGGCGGCCGACAGACTCTGACTCCCGGCGGCACCGGCCGGTTGATTTGGTCCGCGGTCCAGTCGCCCCAAGGCCGCCCCGAGAACGGAAAAGGCCAGCGCGGCGGCCGCCATCAGGGCGCCGGCGCGCAAACCGAGACGATGCCGACGGCTAGGACCGATCGAGCGCCCGACCCACGCCGAACGCTCGAGTTGCGGGAAGGCCGGTCCCTCGGGAGCGGGCTGTTGTATGCGGGTCTCGATCGCTTTCCACATTTCTGCGGGTGCGTCCCCGCCCGTGTTGGCGAGCATCGCCGCCGCCTGCTGATGTCGAGTGACCTCGTCCCGGCAGCGGGGACAGTCGACCAAATGCGCTCTGACGGCGGCCGCCTCGAAGGGGTCGAGGGCGTCGAGCGCGAACGGGCCGAGCAACTCCCCGATCGCGTCGTGGCCCAAGGTCGCATCGTTAGCACCGCCCGGCTCGACCATCTCGACTGCTGATTCGACGCCGACACCCGTCACGGATGTGGATGGCGTCCGTTTTTGCGCGTGTCCGGTCCGATTCCAATCCGGGATGCCCGTCGGCTTCGAAAGGTAATGAAAGTCCGACCACACAGCCCACCCCCCGGAAAGTGCCACGACCACATGCGCCCGTCCAAGCTGCTTCTCCCACTACTCACCTTGATCATCTCTGCCGGCGCCCTCGGCGCTTGCGGGAGCTCGAAAGCGGGAAGCCCTTCGGCGGCGGCGGTATCGGGCACTTCCATCACGATCAAGAACTTCGCGTTCTCGCCCGCCAGCCTGAGCGTCAGCCCCGGAGCCCGCCTGACCGTGCACAACGAAGACGCCGCCACCCACACCGTCACGTCCGTCTCCAACGCGTTCAACACGGGCAACGTCGCCCCCGGCGCCACGGTGACTTTCACGGCGCCGACCACCCCAGGCACCTACGCCTACATCTGCATGATCCACCAGTTCATGCACGGCACCCTCGTCGTGACCTGACCCCCACTCACCCACCACCCGACCAACCCAACACAAGGAGCAACCCGCAATGCCCATAGATGACAGGGCCCTCGGCGAACTCGTCGAGCAATCCCAAGACCTTCACTCCGACGCCATGCGCGCCACGGATCAATCCCTCGACGAGCTGGTAGAGCTCGGCCACGAACAGCGGGCTCGAGGCGAGATCGACCCCGACCTGTCAATGCAGAGTGCGATCGCTCATCAGAACGGGATCCGCAAGGGTCTCGCCGGTGGCGGCGCCCTCGCCGCTACTGCGTTCGGCGCCACCTTGCTGGGTCTGGCGGCATCCCCCGCTTTCGCCGACACGCCGACGGACATCCAGATGCTCCAGACCTCGGCGTCGATCGAGAACCTGGCCGTGAGCACCTACAAGACGGCGCTGACGCTCCCCTACATCGGCGGGTCGTCAGCCAATGGAGTGGTCAAGGCCTTCGCCCAGACCACCATGGCTCAGCACGCCCAGCACGGACAGGCTTTCAACTCCGCAGCCCAGGCGCTCGGCGGCCAGGCACAGAGCATGGCCGACCCGAAGTACGTGCCGGTCGTGAACGCGGCGGTCGCCTCCATCGTCAAGGAATCGGCTTCGGCCGGGGCTCTCGCCGTAGTCGGCCTGGCCATGACTTTGGAGAACGTCGCCGCCGAGACCTACGTGGCGAACTGCTCGCTGTACGGCGACTCCAACGCCAAGAAGATCACGGCTTCGATCATGGGCGTCGAAGCCCAACACGTCGCGGTCCTGATCGCGGTCAAGGCCCTTCTCAGCGCAGGCGCCCCGCAGCTGATCGCGCTCAGCCCGATGGTGGTCGAAAGCCTCCCAGCGGTCGCAGGCAGCATCGGCTTTCCCAACAGCTTCTACCCCACTAGCAGCGCCAGCCCGGCCAGCGAAGGAGCGCTCTCATGAGCACGTACAACGACCACATGTCCGACGCCGAACTGGCTGCCATGACAGACCAGCTCGACCAGATGCACCGCGATCAGGCCCTGCCGGCCATGCAAGCGGCCGTAACCGAATGGATCGAGTCCTTCAAGGCGGCCGGTCAAGGCGTGAGCCACAAGATCAGCAGCCGTCGCACCTTCATCCTGGGCGCGGCGGGGATCGGAGCCGGAGGGGCCCTGCTCGCCGCCTGCGGATCGTCGTCGAAGTCCGCCTCATCCGCCACGACTCTCCCGACGCCGACCACGACCTCCGGTTCGCTCACCGGCGACCTGGCCGTGGCCGCCACCGCGGCCAGCCTGGAGAACCTGGGCGTCTACGCCTACAAGGCCGGTCTGGCTGCGGCGACTGCCGGCAAGCTCGGAAAGGTGCCCCCGGCGGTAGCCACGTTCGCGGAAACGGCGATGAAGCAGCATCAGGATCACGCCGCGGCCTGGAACTCGGCGTTGACCGCAGCCGGCAAGACCGCCGTCTCTGTCACTGACCCGGCTCTCACGCCCACCGTCAACCAGAAGTTCGGCCAGGTCACCAACGCCACCGAGCTGGCGCAGCTGGCGCTTCTGATCGAGAACATAGCGGCCCAGACCTACCAGAACGCCATCCCGGCCTTGAGCGCATCCAGCTCGATCGCCGTTGCCGCCACCATCCACCCGGTCGAGATGCAACACGCGGCCATCCTTTACTACGTGTTGGGCCAGTACCCCGGCATTCAAGGCAGCCAGGCCAACATGTTCAGTACCGGCAGCCCCCTGGCGTTCAACCCGACCGCCCTGGCTCGGCCTGCCACCGACTACTCCGGCAGCTGACCGCACACCAGGCCGCAGCCCAGGCGCTCTCTCCTGGGCTGCGGCCGGCGTGGCCTCCTCGCTTAGGTCGCTGGGCAGGTGGAGGGCAAAGGGGATCGCCGCCGCGTACGATCCTCGGCAGTGATCGCCGCCGGTTTGTTGCTCATCCAATCCGGAACCACCAGCTTGCANNTGCTGCTCGCGAACCCAGGCCGGTGCCGGTGACCTCGGCTCAGACGCCCGCTTTCGCTCCGGGCACCGCCTCGAGCTCAGGTGCTTGGAGTTGGCGGGCCCGCAGCAGGTGGTAGAGAAGGATCAGTTGCACCACCGCCAGCGACTCGCTGCGCAAGCCCGGTTCGATGACACCCAGCTCCTCGGGGAACGAGTCGTGGATCCCGAGCGACTCCCAGATCGCTTCCTCTACCCGCCGCGATGTCTCCCGCGTGGCGTAACCGTGCACGTGCAGCGCGTCTACAGGCTTGCCGTCATCATCGCGGATGAGCTTGACGTGAATGGCCTGGCGGACGTCGTCGCCGAGCAGGGCGGACAGGTCCGGATGGGGGGCGGTGGGCCTCAGCAGGACGGTGGCGGACAGCAGTGAGCGCTCGGCTTCCCCTCGTTGTTCGATGGGGGCAAAGCGCACGACGACGTCCGCCCACTTGCGCTGCGGTCGGATGAAAGCCGCCGAATCCGGTTCCCGTTTGTCCAGATCGGATAGAACCTGCTCCTCGGTATAACCGCGGTCCCGAGTGTCGCGCGTCACCTTCCACTCCCGGCGAATCTCCTCAGGCGGATCGAGGTAGACCGACAGATCGAAGCAAGCACGCGACAGACGACTGTGCAGCGGCAACAAGCCCTCGACTATCACGTTGCCGGCGGGTTCGACTAGCACGGGGCGATCGAGCGTCCCGGTGCGGTGGTTGTACACGGGTTTGAGGATGGGCTCTCCGGTTGCCAGCAACTGCAAGTGTTGCTCCATGATGTTGAGATAGTTGCCGGCCGGGTGGAGGGGAGTAAACGGGAGTACTTTCCGTTCCTCGCGGTCGTACCGGTGGTAGTCATCGACGCAGAGGGAACTGACCCCGAGGTCACCGAGGGCCTTGACCAGACCCCGGGTAAGGGTTGTCTTACCGGCAGCACTGTCTCCCGCGATGGCGACCATCACCGGAATGGCTCGTTCGCCTGTGAGACGCCTCAGTGCTACCGACTTTCGGCTCATGACCGGGCCGGCTCGTTCACTTCGGATCAAAGGTGGCACGAGAGAGGGTCACCCAGGCAACCGTACAGAACCGATGACAGATCGCCATCCCCCGGTCCGGGGAGCGGCCGAGGGACTCTCCCCAACTCAGATATCCCCCATGCGGGGGATGAAACTGCACGTAGCATCGGATCGTGGTGGCCGACCGGCCTGACTATTCCGCTCCCAGCCAACCCATCCGGCTCCTGCTGGTCGACGACCACCAGATGGTGCTCGATGGCCTGACTGCCATGCTCCGGCCTCACTCCGAACAGGCTGTGGTGGTCGCCACCACCACTGAGGCCCGTGAGGCCTGTCGACTGGCGGTCGAAGCTCGGCCCGACATTGCACTGGTCGATGTGCGAATGCCGTCACTGAGCGGGCTGGAGTTGTGTTCGGAACTGGCGCGAGTAGCGCCGGAGACCAAGGTCGTGCTGCTGACGGTTTACGACGACGAGCAGTACCTGCTCGAAGGGCTACGGGCCGGGGCGGCCGGCTATCTGACCAAGCAGGTATTGGCCGAGGAACTCCTCGCCCATCTGGCCCGGGTGGTGGAAGGCGAAATCGTGATCGACCCGACCNNGGCTGACCCGGCGTGAGAGCGAGGTCCTGGAGCTCATGGCCCACGGCCACTCCAACCGGTCGATCGCCGCCCGCCTGGTGCTGGGCGAAGAGACGATCAAGACCCATGCCAGCTCGATCTACCGCAAGCTCGGCGTCGCTGATCGCGGCCAGGCCGTCGCCTTCGCTCTCCGGGAAGGAGTATTCGTGTGACCGGCGAGCGGTCCGATAGATACGCCGCAGAGGTGGCGTGGACGGACCTGCTGCGCGGCATCGTCTCCATCGCCGGCGAGGAACGACAGCTTCGCTCGGTGCTGCGCCAGACGGCCCGGCTGGTCGTCGCCGCGACCGGCGCCGACGCCTGCTTCGTCCACGTAGTCGATCACGACGCCCGCGAAGTCGTCTTGATGGGCGCCACGCCGGACGAGTTCGACGAGCTGGCCGGAACCATCCGTCTGGCCTTCGACGAGGGCGTCGCCGGATGGGTTGCCGAGCACGGACAGCCAGCGGTGATCGACGACAAATGGTCCGACCCCCGTTATCGCTACATCCCGGCCCTGCGGGGCGAAGACTTCACTTCATTGGTCTCGGTACCCCTGTTGCGCCCACCGGGCGTCGTGGTGGGAGTGCTCAACGTCCACGCTCACGACGTCGGCCACTTCGCCGTGGATATCGTGGCGCGCCTCGAGGAGGTCGCCAGCCTGCTGGCGGGAATCGTTGAGGCGGCCCTGCTGCACGAGCAGCTGCGGGTACGCGAGGAGCAGCTCGAGCGCTTCGCGGCGCGCACCATCGAAATGCAGGAGCTGGACCGGCGCCGGATCGCCGGGGACATCCACGACGGGATCAGCCAGCGCCTGGTCAGTGCGTGGTACCACCTCCGAGCCGCGGGGTCGCTCACCACGGAGGAGACGATCAGCACGGAGCTGGGGCTCGTTGACGGCCTGCTGTCGGGAGCCCTCGACGAAGCCAGGCGTGCGATCACCGGTCTCCGGCCGTCGATCCTCGACGACCTCGGGCTTACCGCCGCACTCCACTCCCTGGCGGGCAGCGCCGGCGACTTCACGGTCGAACTCGACCTGCAAGAGTGCGACCTGCCTGCGCACGTGGAGACTTCGATCTACCGCATCACCCAAGAGGCGTTGCAGAACGTGGTCAAGCACGCCGGCGCGTCCAGCGTCGAGTTGTCCCTGCACGCCAGTGAGGACGGTGGCATCGTGCTGACCGTAGGAGATGACGGCGTCGGGTTCTGCCCTAGCTCGGCTGCTGGTCCGCTCAGCTTCGGGCTGAGTGGCATGCAGGAAAGAGCCACCCTCCTGGGTGGCAACCTCCACGTGCGCTCGGGCCCCGGGGAGGGGACGACGTTGTGCATGCGCCTTCCGCCGTCAGTGCTCTCGGGATCGCCGGACGACCAGCTCCGCTTCTAGCTGGCCAGGACCCGTCGCCCTTCTCCCGTCGGGGCGAAGCCGGCCACGGATGAGAGCATCGAGCGGGCCGCCAGGCAGGCCGTCGGTGTGAGGCCGGTGCCCGCCGCGGCAACGAGGTGCCAGGGCCGGTCGAGCGGCGTGCCGCGGCAGTCGTACACGGCGAGCGATCCAGACGCCAAAGAGTCGGCGACCGCGTCGATCGAGATCAGCCCCACGCCGAGACCCGCGATGGCCGCCTGTTCGACGGCACCGTTGGACCCGAGAATCATTCGTGGAGGATCGAGACCGAGTTGGTCCAGCAGCTCGTCGGTGGCCTCCCGGGTACCAGACCCCTCCTCCCGCAGGAGCCAGGTCGCAGCGCGGAGGACCTCGAAGCTGGACCGGCGATGGCGCGTCTCGATGGGGGCCAGGCCGACGTTGGGCCCCACCACCACGAGGCGGTTGGCGGCTCGGCCCAACGTGCGGGTTCGCAGAGCCGGCGGCGGGCGCCCAGCTACAACGAGGTCAGCGTCGCCGTCACCAAGGGCACGCCAGACGCTGGTCCGGTTGCCGACCTGCACCGACACCTCCACCTCGGGGTACTGCCGGCGGAATCCAGCCAGCAGCGGCAGGAGCATGCGCTCCGCGGCGGTGGTCACCGACGTGATCCGCACGGCCCCACGGCTCGGTTCGACGATGCTCCGCGCCTCCCGGACTCCGTTCTCGACGAGCGCCAGTCCGGCCCGGACCGATGAGACGAAGGCGCTACCGGCGGGCGTGAAGCGCAGGCCCCGCCCGCTGCGCCCGACCAACTCGACGCCCAGCTCGCGCTCCAGGCTCGCCATCGACGCGGAGACGGCGGGCTGTGAAACCCGGAGAACCTCCGAGGCGCCGCGCACCGACCCGGCGTCAAAGACGGCAAGCACGGTCCTCAACTGAGTCAGAGTCATAAGTAATAACTTATCAATAGGTAGTAAATACATCATAGACAGGTCACTGAAGCCCTGCGACACTGAGGGGCGTGAAGACCATGATCGACGATGCGCCGGCGGATGCTCGCTGGACCGCGGGGGTGCTTTCCTACAAGGAGATGGGCTACTGGCGGCCGGACTACGAACCCGGCGACACCGACATCCTGGCCGCCTTCCGCATCACTCCCCAACCGGGTGTGGATCCCGAAGAGGCGGGCGCGGCCGTAGCCGGTGAATCGTCAACGGCGACGTGGACCGTGGTGTGGACCGACCGCTTGACCGATCACGCTCGCTATCAAGGGAAGTGCTACCGGGTCGACCCGGTACCCGGCAATCCTGAGCAATGGATCGCCTACATCGCCTACGACCTCGACCTGTTCGAGGAGGGGTCGATCGCCAACATGACGTCGTCGATCATCGGCAACGTGTTCGGCTTCAAGGCTCTCAAGGCCCTGCGCCTCGAAGACCTTCGTATTCCTGTCGCCTACGTCAAGACATTCGACGGACCACCTCACGGGATCGTCGCCGAGCGGGAAATGCTCAACAAGTACGGACGGCCCCTCATCGGCTGCACGGTCAAGCCCAAGCTGGGGTTATCGGCGCGCAACTACGGCCGGGTCGTCTACGAGGGACTGCGGGGCGGCCTGGACTTCACCAAAGACGACGAGAACATCAACAGCCAACCGTTTATGCGTTGGCGGGAACGATTCCTGTACTGCATGGAGGCCGTCGAGCAGGCCCAAGAACGCACCGGCGAGATCAAAGGCCACTACATGAACGTCACCGGCCCCAGCATGGAGGACATGTACGAGCGGGCCGACTTCGCCAAGGAGCTCAGCAGCAACATCGTGATGATGGACCTCACCGTCGGATACACGGCGATGACGTCGATGTCGAGGTGGGCCCGGCGCAACGGGGTCCTGCTCCACCTGCACCGCGCCGGGCACGGCACCTACACCCGTCAGAAGACCCACGGCGTTTCATTTCGGGTCATCGCCAAGTGGTGCCGGTTGCTGGGCGTGGACCACCTGCACGCCGGCACCGTCGTCGGCAAGCTCGAGGGCGACCCCAACATGGTCGCCGGCTACTACGACACCTTGCGCGACGACGTGATCCCGGCCAATCTGGCCCACGGGATCTACTTCGACCAGCGCTGGGCGTCGATGCCGGGGGTCATGCCGGTCGCTTCGGGTGGGATCCATGCCGGCCAGGCTCATCAACTCCTCCACTACCTGGGTGAGGACTGCATCCTTCAATTCGGCGGCGGGACGATCGGACACCCGATGGGCATCGCCGCGGGTGCCACGGCCAACCGTGTCGCGGTCGAAGCCATCATCAAGGCCCGCAACGAAGGATGCGACGTCCTCGGCGATGGCGAACGGATACTCCGCCACGCCGCCAAGTCGAGCCCGGAGCTGTCGGCTGCTCTCGACACTTGGGGATCGGTGACTTTCGACTACGAGTCCACCGACACTCCCGACGTGGTCGCCACGCCTTCGTGACCGAAAGGAACGTGATGATCACCCAGGGCACTTTTTCTCAGCTTCCCCAGTTCGACGACTCAGACATTGAAGCCCAGTTGCGCTACGCCATCGGGCAGGGCTGGGCCATCTCCATCGAGATGACCGATGACCCCCACCCGCGAAACCTGTTCTGGGACCTGTGGGGACTGCCGATGTTCGACTTGACCGACCCGCGCGCCGCGCTCGACGAGATCCACGAATGCTGCGAGGCGTTCCCCCGCCACTACGTCAAGGTCAACGCGTTCGACGCCCGCAAGGGGCGGGAGACCATCGCCCTCAGCTTCGTGGTACAGCGACCGCCGGGCGACGAGCCCGGCTTCCAACTGGAGCGTGGCCACGGCCCCGGCCGCACGACCCACCATGCCCTCACGGCCTACTCGACCCGACGGCCTCACGGTGACCGCTACCAATAGCGGCTCGGGCTTCACCATGCCCCGACCGGGATCGGCCGCCGCGGCCGGGCCGACTCTGGCCCTACCCGAGGCCGAGGGTGCCGATATGCACGCCGCGGGTACAGCCGCGGAGGGTCCCCTGCCGGTCGGCGCCACCGTCGACCTGGCCTCGCTGGGATCCGAGCTGGGCATCCGCCGCCCGCTCGACCAACTCGACGAGCAGCTGGTCGGACTCGAGACGGTCAAGCGGCGACTCGGCGAGATCGGTGCCCTATTGCTCATCGACCGCCTTCGAGCCCGCTATGACCTTCGCTCTCCCAGACCCAACCTCCACATGTGCTTCGCAGGTCCACCGGGAACGGGGAAGACCACCGTGGCCACCAAGATGGCCGAGATCCTGCACGCCCTCGGCTACCTGCCCTCAGATCACCTCGTCACCGTCAGCCGGGAGGACCTGGTCGGACAGTTCGTGGGCCATACTGCGCCCAAGACCAAGGCGGTGGTCCAGCGGGCCATGGGTGGCGTTTTGTTCATCGACGAGGCTTACTCGCTGCACCGGCCGGACAACGAACGGGACTACGGCCAGGAGAGCATCGAGATCCTGCTGCAAACCATGGAGGAGCACCGGGACGACCTGGTCGTGATCCTGGCTGGTTACCGGGACCGCATGGACGGCTTCTTCTCGCTCAACCCCGGGCTGCGCTCGCGGATCGCCCACCATCTGGACTTCCTCGAGTTCACCGTCGACGACCTGGTCGAGATCGGTCACCGCATGCTGGCGGACCAAGGCTACGAGCTCGAGGAGGTGGCCGAGCCGGTGTTCCGGGACTATGTCGCCCGCCGCCGGAGTCAGCCGAACTTCGCCAACGCCCGCAGCATCCGCAACGCCATCGACCGAGCTCGGCTGCGCCAGGCCGCCAGGCTCGTCGCGGCGGGTGGGCGGGTGAACCGAGACTCACTCCGACTGATCACCAACGCCGATCTGCTCGCCAGCCGGGTCTTCGCCGAGCCCGAAGTCAGCGACGGGTGAGGACCGCCGCCATCCGGTCGTAGCGCGGGTCCTCGTCGCCGGCCATGCGAGCCGTCGGTATGGTCCCCCGGCAGCTCCCCTCCCCTCGGTTAGGTGGTCCCGACCTCGCAGCGGAAGCCGGCTTTCCGCAGCCGGCCGGTCAGAACGTGGCCCATCGCGGTGGCCGGCGTGAGGACACCCGACCTGTCGGGAAGCTGCGCCCGGTCCAGGGCGAGGCATAGGGCGCTCTCCCCGAGCATCACCGCGGTCGCCGAGTATCCCGGGTCTCCGTCGCCGGCTATGACGCCGTGATAGCGAGCTCCCTCGTTGGTGCCGGCATAGATGTCGCTCCGGAAGTACCCGCGTCGCTGCGTAGCCTCGCTCGGCCCGCCTCCGGGCTTGGGCAGAAATCGGTCGAGCACCGCCCGCGTCGGGGAGAAGCTCATGGCGGGCGCGCTCGCCCGCAAGGCGACGCCCATGCCGGTGGCAAGGATGGGACCGAAGGGCGCGGGGCCGCCCGCCATGGCCTCTTGGTACCTCAAGGAGCGCCCGTAGGCCCAGGCCTGCAGGGCGTTGCTGCGCCGGACGATGCGGGTGTTGAACGCACCCATGACGAACGGTCCGATCCATTCGCCCGCCATCGGGTCCCGCCGGGGCCGGAAGTTGTCGGACTGCGGCCCCATATCCGCCTCGCCAGCCCGGTCCGGGCTCAGGGCGTACGGGTCATCGATGATCTGCTGGCGGGTGGGATCGGCGCGTACCGCGTCAACCTGCGTACGCAGCGAGTCGATGGTCCCACCGCTCACTCCGCCTTTTCCTTTGGCCACCAGCAGCGCGTCGGTCAACGGCCCAGCGCCCGCAGCCCGCGCCGCCTCGTATACCATCAGCACCCCGAGGTCCGACGGGATCGAGTCGTATCCGCAGGAGTGTACGATCCGCGCTCCACTGGCTTCAGCGGCGGCGTGGTAGCGGTCGATGCTGCTGCGGACGAACAGGACCTCGCCGGTCAGGTCGGCGTAGTGGGTTCCCTCCCGGGCGCACGCCTCGGCCAGCGTCATCCCGTACTTGGCGTACGGCCCAACGGTCGTGCACACCACTTCTGCACCGGATGCCATTGCTCGCATAGCGTCGTGATCCTGCGAGTCAGCGACCACCAACGGCCAGGAAGCCGCCCCGGCGCCAAGGCCGTCTCGCACCGCCGCCAGCCGCCCCTGGCTCCGGCCTCCCAACGCAATCCGGGTCCCCGCTGGAGCCTGCTCCGACAGATATCGAGCCACCAAGCGTCCGACGAATCCTGTCGCGCCGTAAACGACGATGTGGTGGGTGCGATCTGGCCCGGCTCGGTCACTCATGCCGCCACGCTAGAGGCGAGCGACGGCGCATGTGATCAGAAAGTCTCCGTCGGCGAGTACTCCCAATGCTGGGTATCGAGACACGGAACTAACGTTGGACCGATGGGCATGTACAACCACACCGGGTTGGTCGTCAACGACCTGGAACGATCGAAGCGCTTCTACCAGGAGGTCTTCGGCTTCAAGTCCTGGTATGAGATCACCCCCCCTGACGATCCGACCGCCAAGCTCACCTGCCTCGCGCCACCGCTGCGGGTCACCGCCTCTTATCTGACCCTCGATCACTTCGTGCTCGAGCTGATGCACTATGGCGCGCCGGGTGCGACCGCGCCCTTCCGTCCGCGCACGATGAACGAGCCCGGGCTCACCCACCTGTCGATATCGGTCGACGACGTTCGGGCCACCGCCGAGCGGGTCGCCGAGTTCGGCGGTCAGATCATCGAGGAGAGTGACGTGGGCGCCGCCATCCTCGTCCGAGACCCCGACGGCCAGCTGCTCGAACTGCTCCCGTTGGCGTACAGGGGCAGTCTGCCGCCAAAGCCGTAGCCCGGCAACGGCTCGCCCACGTGGACCAGGGATGAGGCGTGAAACCAGCCCACGACACCGGTCCCTGTTCCACCGCACCGGTTGAGCCCGTTCCACTGGTCGAGACCCGGACATTCCTAGCGAGCCCGGCCATTGTCCGACTTGAAGCGATTCCCGACCTAGGGTGTGGGTAGAACTCGACGTGGCAGTGGCCGATCGGCACGCCCGCCCGAGCAGGGAGAAACGATGAAGGCAATAGGAGTTTTGACTACGGTCTGTCTAGTAGGGCTCGGTGCGGCTGCGGCCAGCTTCACGCTGGCTTCGCTACCCGACATCAAGCGGTACCTGCGAATCAGCCGCATGTAACAGATGCGCGTCGGGTGACGCAGCCGACCGGTCACGGCTGATGGAGCAACATGTGTCTATGGACAAGGTACGGCTACGAGCGGTGCGCGAAACGGATCTCGACACGCTCACCGCGAACGAAACGCCCGAATCAGACCCTTGGAACAACTTCGAAATCGGTGCGAGCAATCGATTTCACCGCCGCTTCGCCAACAACGGTGGAATCGGTGAAGGCTCTGGGATGCTCGTGGTCGAAACGACCGACGGGACGCTCGTGGGGTCCGTGAGTTGGTTCACCGTTCAGCACGGACCATCAGCTGCCTGCCGAGCGCTAAACATCGGAATCTCGCTGTTTGCCGAGCATCGAGGACGAGGGTACGGAACGGCGGCGCAGCGTCAGCTCGCTGACTATGTGTTCTCCAGCCAGCTCATCGAGCGAGTCGAGGCCGCCACCGACGTCGACAACATCGCAGAGCAGCGCGCCCTCGAAGCCGCCGGGTTCTCCCGGGAAGGAGTGTTGCGTCATGCGCAGTTCCGGGTGGGCGAATGGCGGGACCTCGTCCTCTACAGCCGACTTCGGGGCGACTGATCCTCGGAGACACACCGTGACCGGCTGCCAAGGCGCGATGGCGCAGCCTCTGGGGCCGCCGCCCGCACCCGTACCTAAAGGCCAGACGGACACTCGTTCCAAAGGTTGGCCAGGGCGGTCGGCAATTGCGTGATGGTGCCACAACCCTGGGTGCCCGGGAAGCCCTGGCTCGCAATCAGAGACCAGGTGCCGCCCTGCGGCTGGCTGAAGTACTTCATGGTGGCGCCATCGTCCTGCAAAGCGACGTCTTCGTTGACCGTGGCACCGGCGGTTGGAACGAATCGGGTCGCGGCGTAGAACCTCGTGGCGCACTCGCCATAGAAGAAGACGCCCGGCGCCGGGGCGATGTGGACGAGTCGAAGGGCACCGCCGGTAGCCACCTGGCCGTACGTCGAGGTGACTGCTGCTTTCACTGTGACCGTGGCCACCAGGTTCTGGCAGCCGCCGGTGGTCTGAGCCGGGGCCGTGGTAGTCACTACTACGGAACTGGATGTCGAGTTGACCGCCGTCGAAGTGGACGCCGCGGTCGTCGAGCTGGTCGATGTCGACTCGGAGGTCGTCGGGGCAGACGTAGTCTTTCCGGAACCGCAACCGCCGACCAGCAGGACCCCAGTGGACACCGCCAGCGCGGCCGACCACTTCGCCAATCCAGGTCTGAAGGCCAAGGTCGAGATCATACCGAGCGACCCGGGTTGGCCCAGCGTCACTCCCAAGACGCCCGAACCAGCCAGGCCCGCTCCCCGGTGACGACGCCGAGGTGGCGATCGTCACGGATGGGTATCTATGGACCCGTACGAGTCTTGACCGTCGCCTGGCTGGTCGTTACGTGAGGGTGAAGGTGGTCTTGACCTTGATGAGCGAGGTCGCTCCTTTGACCAGCATTTTGTGAGCGGTGTGGGCACCCGCTGTGGCTTTGGGAGGGATCGTGCCCGAGCAGCTGTAGGAGCCGTCGGGGAGGGCTGTGGTGGTGCAGACCGTGACCGATTTCGGTGATGCGAGGCCGGTCTTGTAGCTGACCTTGATCGTCTCGCCCGGCGTGAACCCTTGGCCTGAGACGGTCACCGAAGTTTTGGGGGGGCCCGAACTTGGTGACACGTTCGCGGTCGCCGGGATGATCACCGACACCGTGTTCGATCCAAAGTTGGCGGCATAGATGTTGTCGGTGATCTCGTCGACGGCCACTCCAGCAGGCTCGGAGCCGACCGGGACGGTGGCCTTCACGGCATTGGTGGCCCCGTCGATCACCGACACCGTGTTCGATCCTTCGTTGGTGGCATAGACGATGTCGGTGGCCTCGTCGACCGCCACCGCGCTGGTCTCGGAGCCGACCGGGACGGTGGTCTTCACGGCATTGGTGGCCCCGTCGATCACCGACACCGTGGCTGGTCCCGTTGAATAGTTGGCGGCATAGATGGTGTCGGTGGTCTCGTCGACGGCGACACCGTCGGGGGGCGAGCCGACAGACACGGTAGCGGTCACCGCGTTGGTGGGTCCGTCGATCACCGACACCGTGTTCGATAGATAGTTGGCCGCATAGATGGTGTCGCTGGTCTCGTCGACAGCCACCGCGATGGGCTCGCTGCCTACAGACACGGTCGCGGTCACGGTGTTGGTGGGCCCGTCGATCACCGACACGCTGTTCGATCCTGCTCCAAAGTTGGTGGCATAGATGGTGTCGGTGGTCTCGTCGACGGCCACTCCATAAGGCTCGGAGCCGACCGCGACAGTGGTGGTCACCGCGTTGGACGGCCCGTCGATGACCGACACCGTGTTCGATCCAAAGTTGGTGGCATAGATGGTATCGGTGGTCTCGTCGACGGCCACTCCATAAGGCTCGGAGCCGACAGCGATGGTGGCGGTCACGGTATTGGTCGCCTCGTCGATCACCGACACCGTGTTCGATCCTTCGTTGGTGACATAGACGGTACCGGTGGCCTCATCGACCGCCACCCCGACGGGGGCGGTGCCAACCGCGACGGAGAGCGTCGTAAAGGGGCTCGTATTCTCCGACGCCACGGCTGCAGGCCCGCCCCACAGCACCACTCCGGCCACCAACGCGCTCACCGCCGCGACCACCGACACAGAGGAGCCCAACGCCCACCGACCCCACCAGCGCCCGCCGCTCTGCGCTACACCAATCGTCGATCGAGGCATCCCGTCCCCTCCCCCGCCACCCCCGAACCAGGCCAGCCCACCGAGACCATACCCGTCCGATACCACCAAGGGCCAGAATCCTGACGACGAAGTACGGAACGGCCCGCGAACGACCCACCCCTGGAACCTGGCGCGGCTAGGCCTCAGCGCCGAGCTTCAGGTCCGTCGAGAAGGCGAGAGCTTCGGGGTAGTGGCCATACGTTGGAATGCGGGTATAGCCGCGACGCTCGTACAGGGTGGCCGCCTCTGGCTGTCGGGGCCCGGTCTCGAGAACGAGGCGGACGTAGCCGGCGGAGGCGGCCGCGTACTCAAGCGCTCTGAGGATTCGTCGAGCGAGTCCTTGCCGGCGATACTCCGGGCTCGTCCACATGCGCTTCACTTCACACACTCCTTCGCGGTGCGAACGGAAGCCGCCGCCGGCCGCCGTCGCCTCTCCGTCAACCAGTACAAGGAATAGCCCGCTAGGGGGATCGAACTCCTCGACGTGAGCGCGACTCAACTCGTCGTTGAGGCCGTAGCGGTGGTGATACTCCGCTTCGAGGCCAGCCAGCAGCGGACCGACCAGTCCGTCACTCAACCTGACTTCGCGCAGCTCCATGGCTGACATGATGACCGAACCGGAGCACCAGATCATCAACATTTTGAGCGAGCATCGAGCGTCCATGGCGACGCTCACGCGAGGTCCCTACGGGTAGGGCGCCGGTCGAAGTCTACGCGCTCGACTCTCGGGCGCCACCCTAGTGGGTAGAAATGACCTCCCGCTTCTTTGATGAGGATTCGCTTCCCATAGCTCCGGCTAGGGCCAGGCTAGACAGCCCGATGACCGCGAGCAGGGTAACGAGAAGCCAGCCGCCCGGTGGTATCCATTTGGCATCGCCGAGAAAGAACAATGATCCGTGAGAGCCGACGGCATAACGCCTTCCATTTCCGTATAGGGCCGCGGCATCCAAGGCGATCATCAGAGTAAGGCACACCCTCGGACCGACTCGGTCCACAAAGTCAGCCGACCATCCACTGACGGCGAGAAGAGGAATTGGTGCCAGTATTGCAAGGGTGTATCGGCTCTGGAACCCGTATCCACCGCGTGCTTCTACAAAGGTAACTCCAAAGGTAATGACCCCGGCCAGCACAGTACCTGTCAAGAGAGTGGATCGCGCGACTATGTCGATCCGCCGCCAAGCCACCGCCATTAGAACAACCACGACCAGGTCTCCGGCGATCCAAAGATCGCCCGGCGTCTTGGCGTCCAGCCATCCAAACTGGCTGAATACGCCCTGCACACCGCTCGCCATTCCTCGCAGGGCCTGAGACGCATAATGCGAGTACGAGATGGCACCTGACGCCTGAGGCGACCTTTGATAAGACACGGTCCAAGCGCCACTCGCGAGCGCTGACGCTGCTACTGACCCAAAGGCAATCGGCCTTTTCCGTGCCTCACGAACCCACCACCGGGCGCTGCGCGTGAACGAGAGGACTAGGGCCAGGTCGAATACGACGAAGAGCGGTCCCATCGTTTTGGCGCTGGCCAGCGCCACCCCCGCGATAGCCCAGATGGCCCAGAGCGTGCGGGTCGGCGGACGCTCGGTGAGTGCGATGCTCACACAGACAAAGCAAATCGATGAGGCGACCTCGATCCCGTTGGTGGCTGCTGAGCTTGATAAATAGACTGTCAATGGACCGACTGCCAGGTACCAGGCCACCCTGGACCACGAGTGTCGAGCGCTCAGCCGGAACGATATCAGGAGAAAGAAGAGACAGATTAGGGCGGAGGCAACGCGTCCGGCGTAAATGGCGTCGGAAACATTCCCAGCCATCCGTTCTGCCGAGCCAAGCGGAATGTAGAGCAAGGGGTAGTAGGTTCCGACGTGACTCGACTCCGTCGCGGCTCCCAGAGAATAAGTGGGAGCACACGACGCTGGGACATCCGGCCTGAAGGCATAACACGGAGCTCTGTCTATGACAGCTAGGCGGCCCGGTAAGGTGAAGGACCGTGTGTTAGCTGTGGCGATATTGACTGTGGTGGTCTCGGCCACCGCCGAGCCGCGCCATTCACCCTCAGCGGCCGAGATCCCGCGGATCAGATGAGCAGCCTCGTCGGGTGATGACATGACCGGGGAGCTGAGAATCCAGGCCAGCAGAAGTGCGAATAACCCGAGAGCAGCGAAGAAAGTCGAATCCCGTGGGGCCCGTCGTATCAGGTCACGCACGGTTCCACGAGGGTCGGAGCACCAGGCGGATTATATGGTCCATGGCTGTCGGAAGGTGCCTGGCTCTCCGGTTGTCGAAGCACCGGCCCCCTACAAGGCTGAGTTGTCCACGATCTCGGCGATTTCGACGAACTCAATCGCCGGTGCTACACCATAGAGTTCCGTCACTCGCTCTCGTAGTTCGTCCGAGAAGAAGCGCGCCGCGGCCTCCTGCGAGTCCCACACGTAGAAGTTGGTCGCTCGCTGCTGCTTCTCGTCAAACGTGAAGAACTTGAAGCGCAGACCGGCCATGCCCTCGAACATTCCACGCGCGTTGTGAGCGACGCCGACGACCCGAGCACGATCGAAGTCGCCGTCGTAGTTGAAGGTGACCTTTGCACCGATCACGGACCCCTCCTCCCTCGGGGGGCTGACAGTCCCACCCGTAGACCCCGACACTAATCGCCGGTCACCACCGGCCGGTCAGTTGCACGCGCGACCCAGGTGTTCATCTCGTAGCTGGCCCTATAGTCGGCGCTCGGTCTCTCGTGGCCGGGGTCCTGCTTGTCGCCCGCGGCTGTTTGGCCGGAAATCGTTTTTGGTCGACTGGGCGTTCTACTACCGTGCTCACAGAGTCCGCGAGGAGAAGGGAGGAGCCTGCGATGACGAGTTGTGCGCCCTGGCGGCCGCATGCGGCCGCATCCTTCCTTCCCGCCCCCGACTCGTAGGTCGTCTCTCGGGAACGGGCCCTTTCAAAGGAGCTCCACCCGCACATGTCTGCACCATCCCCCGACGCCTTGGTCGCGTATGGCTGGTCCGATCGCGTCGCCACCCTGTTCCATTCCGATCCCGCCGCCAGCTCAGGACGGCCCGGGCGAGTCATCCGCGTCGAGCGCGGTGCCGTCGCTGTGATCGACGGCAGCGGCACTGAACAACTCTGCGCACCCGCCGGCGTCCCCGCCGTAGGCGACTGGGTCGTCGTCGATGGCCAGCGGCTGGCTGCGGTTCTACCCCGCTGGTCGTCCTTGGACCGCAGGGACCCCGACACCGGTCGTGCGCAAGTCCTCGCCGCCAACGTCGACCTCGTTCTCGTCACGGTCCCCGGCGACCGTCCCAACTCCGCCCGGGCCGAGCGCGAGCTAGTCATCGCCTGGGAGAGCGGGGCCCGGGGGGTGGTCGTACTGACCAAGGCGGACCTGGCCACCAGCGGTCTGGTCGACAAGATGACCGCTCGGCTCGCCGGCGTCGAGGTAATCGCGACCAGCGCAGAAACGGGGGCCGGGATCGCAGAGCTGGCCGCCCTTATCACCCGCGACCGGACCGGCGTGCTGCTCGGCCCTTCCGGCGCTGGCAAGTCGAGACTTACCAACGCCCTGCTCGGCGAGCAACGCCAAGCCACCGGCGATGTCCGCGCCGACGACCGGCGGGGCCGCCACACCACCACCTCAAGGCAACTGCTGCCCCTGCCCGGCGGCGGCGTGATCATCGACACCCCCGGGCTGCGCAGCCTTGGTTTGCTCTCGGCGGAGCGACTCGACCAGGTTTTCCCCGACATCGACGCGCTGGCCGCCGACTGCCGATTCGCCGACTGCGCCCACGGCATCGAGCCGGGCTGCGCTGTCACCGCCGCCGTGGCTTCCGGCGAGCTGCCAAGCCAGCGATTGGCCAGCTACAACAAGCTCGCACGGGAGGCCGCGGCCGAGCGACGGCGCACCGACCCCCTCGAGCGGCGAGACGCCAAGCGGGCCTGGAAGCAGCGGACCATGGACGCCCGCCGAAACGACAAGCGCCACCGCCCGAATCAGGACCGTCACTGACGAGGGTGGCCGTCTGGCCCACCCCATCAAGAAGCTGAGGGCCTCGATCGACTAATGATCAGTGGGCGAAGGCGCTGATCCCGATCACGAGGGCCACGACCGCGGCCATCACGGCCAGCGGGGCGAGCGGCTCCCGGCGGCGGACGGCCCGGATCGAGGCCATGAGGGGCAGGATGCCGATGAGAACGAAGTGCGTGGCCACCGCGATGACGACGTACAGGGCCGCCACCCCGATCGCCGTGAACGACGCCTGGTTGGGGCCCCCGGAGCCGAGGCCGCGCCGTGTCCTCCGGCCAGACCATGGGGGCTGGGGCGAGTAGCTACCGGCCGCGCCGTACGGCGCCGGTCCCGCCGGCGGGAATGGCGGCGGAGCCACCGGGTGCACGTGGTCGGTCCAGCGCGAACCGTCCCACCAACGGAGGGCGCCATCCGGATTGTCCGGATCCGGGTGCCAGCCCGCAGGTGCCGCCGCGCCCGTATCGCTCATCCCACCAGTATCGCCCATCGACAGGGGATGCTTGAGATCAGCGTTCAGATGTCCGCCGTCAGCGGCGGCACGTCGCTGGATATTGCTGGTGCGTCTAGGCGTGCAGCAGGCTGTCGATGCTGTCAGCTCAGCCCTTGGCGGTCTTAGCGCAGGGGAGGCTGGGGCTCGAGTGATAGGGAGACATCGTCGGTGGCCAGCCAGGCAGCTAGGGGGACGATCGGGAGAGGCATGGCCTTTATCCGCCTCGGCGATGGACCTCCGCTGGTCTTCCTACCCGGCTTATCCGCCCACCACCGCCCGCCCCAGGGTCTGGACCACTGGGTGCAGGTCAAAGAGATCGAGCCGTTCACTCGCCGGCACGAGACGTGGTGGCTTCAGCGCCCGGTCGGACTCGACCCCGATGCCACGATGTCCGACCTGGCCACCAACTATGCCGACGCGCTGGCCGAGCAGTTCGACGGCCCGGTGGACGTTCTCGGCCACTCGACAGGGGGAAGCGTGGCGCTACAACTGGCAGCCGACCATCCGCTTGCAGTTAGGCGGTTGGTCCTCGTCAGCTCGGGGTGCCGGCTGAGCCCGGGCGGCCGGGAGGCACAACTGCAGATCGCCCGACTGTTGCGTCGCGACCGGCCCCGGCGAGCGGGAGCTGTAGTGATGTCAATGCTGGCCGCCGGGACGGCATCCCGACTGGCGATGGAGTGCATCGGATGGATCCTCGGGGCGGCGGTCATGGGAAACGGCGATCCCGATCTGCTAGCCACCATCAATGCCGAGGACGCCTTCGACCTGACCCAACGGCTCGACTCGATCAGTATTCCGGTCCTGGTCATCGGAGGGCAACGGGACGCCTTCTACACCGGCGGGGTGTTCGAGGAGACCGCGTCGCTGCTTCCCCGTAGCCGTGTCGTGCTCTGCCGGGGGAAAGGACACATGCGGGCGGCGAACCCCCGAGTGGTCCAAGAGGTGTTGTCGTTCCTCGAGGATGCTGCTGGATCGAACCCAGACTGACCTGAACCGGGTGCTGCTGGCGCGGCCGACATGGGTTCTCCTCTCGGGCCAGCCGAAGACTGTTCGCGGGTGCGGGGTGTCTGTCCTGAGACTGCGCGAGCGAGGTGGGGCCTTCACCCATAACAATCCGTCCTGCGCTGCCATGGCCTTCGACCAGGCCAGCAACGGCACCTAGGACGAATCGTCATCTGGTCAGCACTCTGACGGGCGCCGCGAACACCGAGGCACTGCCGGGCGAGCCCGAGACCGCGCTGCCCCAGCTGATCACCAGTGAGGACGGTGAGAAGGTCACGATCCCGAAGGTGTCGCCGGGGAAAACGTTCGGGTTACCGAACTGCTGCGAGATCCGCGCCGGATGTGACAGCCATCCACCGGCGCCGCGGTCGACACTGACCGAGAACGTCCGTAGGAAGAGCGCGTAGCCGCGCCGGTTGCTGCTGCTCAGCCAAGCTACGTAGGCTTCGCCTGGCCCGGCTCCGGCGACCTGCGTGATGTGGGGTGCGTCCTTCTGACCCGGTGTGGTCTGGACCGGCGCGGACCACACCTTGCCACCGTCGTGGGAGAACGACACCCAGCCGATGTCCGTCTTCTGGCTGCGGACCTTCTCCTGGGTATCCCACGTCGCATAGAGATCTCCGGAGGAGTCGGTGGCGATCGACCCGTCGTTCCACCACTCGTTGATCGTGATCTTGCCGGCGCGAGCGCCGATCTCGACTGGCGCCGACCACGTTTGGCCCCCGTCGGTCGAGGTGGTGAAGTACTCGTGTCCGTGGGCGAGCTTCAGGGTACGCGTGTTCACGACCGCGTAGCCCTGGTAGACGACATCGACCGCGCCGTCGGGTGCGACAGTAACGTCGCCTTCGTCGGCGCCGCCGTCGGGGTAGCCCGGGTTGACGACCGACATCGGCGTGAACGTCTCCGCATCGTCGGTCGAGCTCTGGACCACCACGTTGAGGTCGCCGTTGGTGGCCCAGCAACTCCCGGTTCGGCTGCACTTCGACTTGACCGCCGAGTTGGACGGACCGTAGTCCCACGCGACGTACAGAGTGCCGTTGGCCCCGACCGCGAGGTAATCGGCATCGCCCCAGTTGTGGATCTGGTCGGGCCTCAGCGACTGCTCCACATGGAAAGCGCGGCCGTAGTCGTGGGAGACATCGATGACCGGATAAGTGCGGTGGTCGATCGTGTTCATGAAACCGGCGTACAAGGTGCCGTCAGGAGCGACCGCTAGCCAGGGATCCCAGCCGCCGTGCGAACCAGCGAGCGCCACAGGTTGGGTGTAGCTGTCGCCGCCGTTGGTGGAGCGAGCAAAGCCGATGCCGTTGTGGTGGTCGCACCCCTCGAACTCCTGATACACGTAGTCGCGCGTCCGGTCCACCGCCTCTGAGATGTCTCCGGTACCGGGGCAACCGACGCTGACGTCGACGATCGACCCGACCGAGTACCCGACCCTCGAGGGTGACCGCTTGGGGAGGTGGCCCAACGTTGAGGCACCAACCCGGGTGGCGAAACCGGCCGTTGCCGCGCAGAGCACTACCGCTACCGCTAACCCGGTCGTTGCCATGAGCCCGAACACGCGCCGCCGAGTGGATCTGTTCAATTGCATGAGAACCCCTGTTGCTTGATCGCGTGAATCACCCTGCTTGCAGAGGAGGCTATTGCAAGGCACTCTCGGGTTCGCCTTGTCATGTGGCTCGCTGACGGCTGGACTCAGGTCGACATCATCAGCGACCGGGCCTGACCGCCGAGACAACTCTGTGTGATCAGGAACAACTCCATCGCTCGAAGTAATCGGCCATGCCACATATCGAAGGAGCCCTCCCAGACCTAGTGTTGGTGGCGTGATGGTCCAAACCGAGTCCCGCCGCCTTCAGCGACTGGCCGAAGAGCTGGAGGAGAGCGGTCTGCCCGCCGACGGCAGCGCGGCCTTCCGGTCCATGCTGCTGGAAGAGGTCGACCACGCCCTGAGGCCGACCGTCCACGAGCGACGGGTAGTCAGCAGCGGCACCATCCTCGAGCCCAAGTCGGACCCGGCGACCTGGACGCAGGGAACCGAGCTGCAAATCTCACGCACACCTCTGCGCCAGCCCACCTTGGCCGCGTCCCGGCGATTCATCAACGGGCTTTCCAGCTGGCTGCTCCGCCGGCAGGACGCGGCCGAAAACGAGTGGGTGCTCTTCGACCGCCCGGCCGGCTCGGAGCGGGACTTGGCCATTCTGGCCGACGTGATGGACGCCACCATCGTCCAGCGCCACCCCTCCGACGTCGTCCGCATCGTCGGCCGATTCGGGGTGCTGCGCTGGAAGGGACTCAGCTGGCATCACGAGCCGCCCGTCCGGGCCTGGATTGACAACGTGTCGGCCGGACCGTACGCCGGCGATCGCAAGGTGCTCGAAGCCCTGCTGCAAATGGCCGTGCACGACCTGGGTTCCCTGGGCATCGGGGCTCTGCTGGTCTATCGCCCCGACGACTCCCCCGGCCCTTCAGTGGAGGAGCGGCTCCCGGTCCCCCCTCCACTGCGCGTCCGCAAAGCGGCCCATCTCGCCCCGCTGCGCCACGCCCTGGCACAGACCGACGGGGCCGCCGTGTTCGACGCCGAGGGTGTGCTGCGCCAGCTTGGCGCCCGCCTGGTGCCCAGCCCCAACGCGGAAACCGACGTCGACGCCCTGGGCGGAACCCGCCACACCTCGGGGGTCCGCTACAGCCACGACGATCCGACGGCCACAGTCATCGTGGTGAGCGAGGACGGCCCGGTGTCGGTACTGCGGGCGGGAGAGGTGCTCCGTATGGGCCTCCCGCTGTCTCTGTAGGCGGCTAATGGGTCCGTGGCTACCGACACGATCACCTCGCGGGTCAGGTCGTCGCTTGAGGGCTGGTGGGGTCGGGCGCAAGAGCCAATCCGACAATGACGAGCGGAACGGAAGCGGTTCATTGGTGGCCGGGTGATATCCTCAACGGAGGGGTTGGGGAAGGGGAGCCATGTGGCATCGCGGTTGTGCCGGAAGGGCATTGAGGATCTGCTGTGGAGTCGCAGTGGCGACGATTGCGACTGGGATCGCGCAAACCTCGCCGGCGCGGGCCGCTAGCGCATCATCACCGGGGGTGAGGCTGGCGACTTCCACTGCTGCGATCTCGTCTCAGTTCGGGGTTCGCGGTATCGGTTCGCGTCGTGGCATCGTGGCTTGGCCGCCCGAACGGGCGGCAAGCGGCCAGGACGTGGCGGCCGGGGCCTCCGACTGGTCGCTGCAGTCGACTGCAAACCTGTCAGTGGCCAACGGGGCCATTCTGGCCGGATCCTGTAGCGCCCCCGACGCCTGCATGGCGGTCGGCTACTACACGAACTTGTCGGGTAGCCAGGTGAGCCTGGTCGAGACCTGGGACGGCGTGTCTTGGAAGCTGGGGGCCGCGGCCAATCCGGCTGGCTTTGTTGAGAGCGCTCTGGGTGGGGTGTCGTGCAGCGCCGTTGACGCCTGCATCGCAGTGGGAACCTATGTCAGCTCCTCTGGAAAGCAGCTGCCGTTGGCCGAGAACTGGAATGGCACGGCATGGAGCGCGCAGAAGGCGCCCAAACCGCAGGGGTCCCTCGGAAGCTACCTGTCGGGGGTGTCTTGCCTGGGGGCAACGACATGCACCGCGGTCGGCACGAATCTAGGCCCCAGCGGTACAGAAACGTTGGCCGAAACCTGGAACGGCAAGACCTGGCAGATACCCACGACGCCCAACCCATCGGGTTCACCTTTTAGTTCGCTGTCGTCGGTGTCTTGCGCTTCGAAGGCAGCGTGTGTCGCGGTCGGCTCCTCCGCGTACGGAACGCTGGCGGAGACGTGGAACGGAACCTCCTGGAAAATCCGGCTCACCCCCAACCCGGCCGACAGCTCCTTGTCCGGGGTATCTTGCCCTGCCGCCGACGCCTGCATCGCCGTCGGCTCCTATTACAACTCCTTGGGAACACAGCTGGCCTTGGCGGAGGCGTGGAACGGCACCACCTGGGCGGTCCAAAGCACCCCCAACCCCAAAGGCTCCGCCTCGGATCTGCTGGCGGCCGTGTCGTGTAGCGCCACTGACGCTTGTACAGCCGTCGGGTCCTCCGTCGACGGTGCGTTGGCGGAAACCTGGAACGGCAGCAGGTGGAAGCTCCAGTCTCCTGGCAGTCCCAACGGGAATGACACAAGTCTGCTGAGTGGCGTGTCGTGCTCTGCGGCCCAGGCGTGCGCGGCTGTCGGCTCGGACCTCGACTCGTATGGCATCCCTGTAACCCTGGCCGAGGCGTCGCACGGCGGTTCCTGGGCCATCGAGGCGACCCCGAACCGCAAAGGATCTCTCTCCAGCATTCTCGCAGCAGTGTCGTGCAGCACCGCCGACGCCTGCGTAGCCGTGGGCTACACATCGTCGGGGACGCTGGCGGAGGCGTGGAACGGCACCTCCTGGTCGATTCAGCCGACGGTCACTCCGGCCGGGTCATTCCAAGCCGTCCTGGCCGGAGTGTCGTGCGTGTCCGTCGATGTGTGCACGGCTGTGGGCTCATACCTAAACTCGACCGGCCAGGCGCCGTTGGCGGAAGCGTGGAACGGCACCTCCTGGACCATCCAGACGACACCCAACCCAGCCGGGTCGGTCAGTAGCGCCCTGACTGCGGTGTCTTGCGTGGCCGCCGATGCCTGCACTGCTGTCGGCACCTCTTTCGGCTCGACTAGCGAGGCACCGCTGGCGGAGGCGTGGAACGGCACCTCCTGGACCATCCAGACGACGCCGAACCCGGCCGGATCATCCGAGGGCATCCTGGCCGGAGTTTCTTGCGCGGCCGCCGACACATGTGAGGCGGTAGGGAACGACATCGACGCGGACGGGACCCAGGTGACCCTGGCGGAGGGATGGGACGGCACCACTTGGAAGGTTCAGCCCACCCCGAACCCGGGCGGCGCCCTCGCCACAATTCTGCTCGGGGTGTCCTGCAGCGCCGCCGGCGCTTGCAACGCGACAGGTGGGCACTTGAACTCCGAACAATCCTCGCGGTCCCTCGACGAGATATGGGACGGCACCGCATGGAAGATCGAGAGCATGCCCAACCCGACGACCTCGGTCTACACCCTGCCGTTCGGCATCTCTTGCACCGCCGCTGACGCATGCACGGCCGTCGGCTTCTACGAGGACTCGCTCGGCACCCAGGCCACCTTGGCCGATAGCTGGAACGGCACCTCGTGGACCGTCCAGACCACCCCCAATCCGGCAGGGGCCGTCGCAAGCACCCTCAGCGGCGTGTCATGCACGGCCGCAACAGCGTGCACTGCGGTGGGCGGCTCCTATACCGTGACCGGTTTCGGATCCACGCTGGGAGAGACCGAAAGCTGAGCCCCAGGCCAGGGTCGGGCGCGGCTGAGCTTTCCGACACAGGAGGCAGCCTGGCCGCTGGATGTTCTGTAGTGGTCCCGTCATACTTTGTGTGTGATTCCCCATAAGGACCCCTGGACGGCCGCATTGGAGCGTCTCCGTTCATCCGGCCCGGACCATGTCAATAAGGCCCTGGCGGCCGTGCTGGTAAACATCGAAGAGGATTGGCACGGTCGGGTGCTTGTCCGGGTGACGAACGAGGGTGTCGTATTTACGCCCAAGAGCGGCATTCCGTGGCGTGCCCACGTCCAAGTCTTGGTTGCGACCGATGGCTGCCGATACGAGTTCTATCGGCGTCACGACCTACTGCTTACAGTCAGTGGTCCCGATGCCGCTCGCGAAGACATCTTGCCCTCGTTGCTCGTGCAGCTCGAAGCCGAGCCATAGCGCCGTTCCGGAAGAAGCGCTCCTTCCGGAGAGCAATCCCGGCGCTCGTCGGAGCGCCAGAAAGAACGAACTGGCGCGGGACCGGGTCTACTACCTGCCTTCAGCCTTCGATCCCCGTCGGGATTGCGGCTCCGGATTCCCGCCTTACCGGCAGGTCGGCCAGAATGTCAGTCGCGGCGGTAGTAGCCGCGGGCGCTCCCGTCGAAGTTACCTGTCTTCAGGCAACAGTTCTTGAAAGCGTCGGCCCGAGTCGCAGGGACACAGATCTTGTCGGCCGAGCTTCTCGAATCAACTCCTTGTCGCCGTGGACGAATCGGTCACCTCGCTTGACGTGAGTCTCGCTTGGGTAACCCGATCGGCGTTTGCTCATGGAGCTAAAAGCTGTCTCCGCCGTCTTCGTAACACTTAGCCATTTCGGGCACCTCCTCGGGAGATCAAAAAGTGTAGGGACCGGATCCGGCCTCGCAAAGCGGTTTTCGTCAAACGACGGGCCTGGCGAAACGGGCCGACTATGGAGCTGTCGTTCCCGCCCTCGACTGGTAGGTCGGAAGCGCGTGCCGGATCCCTCTGTTACTCGCTCTTGCCAGGTTCGATCTCAGCGACGATGGGAAGCTCGATGCGTATGAGGGTTCCACCTTCGGAGCGGCGGAGGGCGGATAGCCGGCCTCCGATGTCGGTTATCACCTGGGCGACGATGGCGAGGCCTAGTCCTGATCCTGGCAGGCTTCGTGCGGCCGCTGCGCGGTAGAAGCGGTCGAACACTTTGGGAAGATCCTCGGGGGATATTCCTCTGCCATGGTCGCCGATGTCGAGGACCCAGTGATCTGACCGCCTCAGGGTTACCTCGATCGGACCGCCGGGCGGGGAGAACTTCACGGCGTTGTCCAGCACGTTGAGAACGGCCCGTTCAAGTAACACTGGTTGGGCCAGGACGGACCCTGCTTCGAGTTCGACGATGAAGCGCATGCCTATATCGCGGCGGCGGGCCCGGTCCAGGGCGCGTTCGACGATCAGATGGAGCCCTACTTCGGTACGTTCGGATTCGTTTTCGTCGTGGCGTCCGAGTTCCACGAGATCTCCCACCAGGGTGGTGAGTTCCTCGACCTGTGATTGGACGTCGGCCAGTAGCCCGCTGCGGTCGTCGCTGGGTAGGTCGGGGACCTTGACCAGCACCTCTATGTTGGTCCGCAGGCTGGTCAGCGGTGTGCGCAGTTCGTGACCGGCGTCGGAGACTAGTTGGGCCTGCTGTTGTCGGGAGGACCGTAGGGCGGCGAGCATGGCGTTGAATGCTTGAGCGAGCCGGCTCACCTCGTCGTTGCCTTCGTCGTCGATGGCGGCGTCGAGGTCCTCGGTGGCGGCTACGTGCTCGGCGGCGGCGGTGAGTCGTTCCACCGGCCGGATGGTGGCCAGAGCCACCCCGTAGCCGAGGCCAACCGCCACCGCGATACCACCCAGCGCCAGCATAAACAGAGCGAAGCGCAGCTCCTTGAGGGTGTGGATCATGTCGTTGATCGGGTGCGCCACCTGTAACGCCAGGGGGGTACCATCCTGCGCCTGGAGCAGACCGCCCACCGTCTCCACCCGATAGGTAGTACCGCTTATGCTCACCGTTCTCGACACCGTTTGTCGACCCAGAGTGACGCTGGCGACCTCCTCGTCGGTGCGAGTCACGGGTAGGCGTGCCTGCGAGGGGAACGCTCCCGGGGGGCGGTAGTACAGACCGTCGGGCCCGACTACTTGTAGTAGGTCGCCACGAAAACGTGCCACCACACTCGATGCGCTCCGGACATCGAAAAGGCCGTTCTGGCCTAAGGATGTGGCGATGCGAATATCGGTCTGGATCTGGGTGTCGACTTGGTTGTTGAGCTGACTGCTGACAAAGAAGTACGCGACCGCCGCGGTCGCTGCGACGGTGATGCCGACGGCGATAGCGGCGAGCGCTGAAAGGCGAGCACGAAGCGTGAACCGTCGGAGAGTGCCCTTCATGTCAGTCCGTGACGACCCGCGCCGACCCGTCGGCGGTGCCCGCAACCGGGCCTATCCTCTGTCACGCCCAACAGACTCGACGATGAACGTTAGAAGTACGTGAGAAGACTGCTAAGCAGAAGAGATAGAGGCGTTCTGTCGCGGTACGACGATTCCGCGCTGGTCTCGTCGGACTTACCATCGCCGCCGGGCACGCGAGATGGATTTGTTATGCGTCGTCTAGGGGGTCGAACGACCCGACGGCTACCAGGACGCCATCGGGCTCTACACACCTGACCAGGCTTCCAACGCGAAACCGCCACACCTCATCAGCAGGGGCGGTTGAGGGAAGCCAGTAGAGCCCGCTACCGACGACGGCGGCGGTCACCGGCCGCGCCGTCTCAACGGTGCCGCCTCCGTAAACTGTGACTGTCGCACCAGAACCCATCCACAGCCGGGGAGGACAAATGACCAGGGTCACGACGAACACCACGACGCCGGCGAACACCCCGAGGTATCTCCTGGCAAAAGCGGATGAGGGTCAGCTCGCGTTCGGGAGCCCGCACTTGTTCAAGGCGGCCGCGCACGACACCGCGGGACGCTTCGATTTCATGGTCGCCACGTTCGCGCCCAGAACCGGTCCACCGTTGCACTACCACGAAGAACAAGACGACACCTTCTATGTCCTCGAAGGAGTGCTGACGCTCCAGGCCGGCGAAGAGATCCTCGACCTCGGGCCCGGCGAGTTCATCAGCATCCCACCCCGGATGCCGCACACCTTCGACAACGTGCACAACGGCGACGAGCTGGTCCGGGCAGTCAACGTCATGACGCCGGGAGGGCTATTCCCCATGATCGAGGACATGGCGCGGGTCCCGCCCGGACCCGCGCAGCCTGACGGCATCGAGGCAGCCACAAAACGGCATGGCACCGTCATCGTCGGCCCGCCGTTGCGTGTCACCCTGGGAGTCGACTGACCTAAGGCGTTGTCCGATGAACCTCTTTGAGACTGCCGACTCTGAAGCTCGATCTTCGGCACCGGCGTCTACGGCAGCTCATCCGGCCCCTACGGCGTGTACGGCAGCGCAACCAGCGGCGGCTTCGGTGTCTACGGCACCGCGACCAACGACAGCATCGGCGTCTACGGCACCTCGACCGATAACTACGGCGTGTACGCCAAGTCGGCAAGCTCCGACGCGCTTTACGTGGACGGGAAGGCCGAGGTGTCGGGGTCGTTGTCCAAAGGGGGCGGGTCGTTCAAGATCGACCACCCCCTCGACCCCGCTGGCAAGTACCTGTACCACTCCTTCGTGGAATCGCCCGACATGAAGAGCATCTACGACGGCACCGTGGTCCTCGACCGCGACGGACGGGCGACCGTCACCTTGCCGGACTGGTTCGAAGCGCTCAGCCGCGACTACCGCTACACCCTCACCGGGTTGGACCAGCCCGCGCCTGACTTGCACATTTCGAAGCGGGTGGCGGACGGCAAGTTCTCTATTGCCGGTGGCCGGTCAGCTCAGGAGGTGTCGTGGCAGGTCACGGGAATTCGCCAGGACGCCTGGGCCAACGCCAACCGCATCGCCGTCGAAGTCAACAAGCCAGCCGACGACCGAGGCCGCTACCTCCACCCCGAGCTATTCGGCGGTGAATCAATCACCGCGCTCGCCAAAGCCCGCGACCACAGCCGGCGCCGTCACCCGACCACCACACCCACCTAGAGAGAACACCTCGCCCAACCGAGGCGGTTGAGGAACAAACTCCCACGGAGCGCATGACAGTAGATCTGTGAGGTGCCGGCATCGCCTGGCCGGGCCCCTTCCGCGGCGGCAGGGTGTCTTGGCTCGCCGGATCAAGGCCGAGCGCGAGCGGTGGCGCCCCACGGGTAGGGCGCCACCGCCATATCGCGTCGGCGCGGAGCCGACAACCTGTGAAGGTTTCCGCTTGCTACGTGACTTTGATCGTGGCAGCGATGAACTGACCGCCTCCGGTGGCTGTGGGAACTCCACAGGGGACCGAGATTGTGGTCGGGGACCCTCCCTCGTTGACCTGGGTATAAAGGTTGACGGTCGCNNATCGTTATCGTATTATTCGACGAGGCATTGTACGGCGAGGGCGACCCGTCGGTGCTGTCGATGTAGGCGTAATCTCCCGAAGCGTTGATGTTGCCGTCATAGGACCTGAAGCCGGCCGAATATTCGGCGTAGTTCAAGGCACCGATAACGGTGACGTTTGTTTTGTTGCTCGCCGTCTCTGAAGCACCAGACGCTATCTTGTTGTTGTAGGTGGTCTTGGTCTTGAGAGGGAGAGTGTAAGCGGTACCGAGAACGGTGCAGCTCACGGTGCCCTTCTCTGTTGTGGTCACCGTGGCCGCGTACGCAGCCTGCGGCGCAACGGCGGCAACCGCTCCACCAATGACTACAGAAGCGCAGACAAAACTTCCGAGTCTGGCTCGGCTGAGGTACTTCATAGGGTCCTCCCCCTTGTGGTCGAAAGCGACGGTCACCCCCGATACACGCCAGAAACGCTACCGATGGTGCACCGTATTTACAACTAAAAATCGCCTGACTGTTGGTTAAGAATCCCCTGAACTTTGGTGCTTTGTGCCCCGTATCACGTCCAATGCAGGTGGTACACCGGGCGTCCAATATGTCATCTTGAGCCGTATAGCAATCCACTCCATTTCAACTAGTGTTCATATGAAGATCGATGTTCATATAATCAAACCTGGGGTAAGCGGGTGACCGACCCCGTTCATGGCCTGATGCGACCACCACGACCCCGGTGTGTCGGGCAAGTAGAGCTGATCCCGCCCGCTCGACCTCTGGCCCCCCGTCGCGAGCTGCCTCCACCCGGGCGCAGTCCACAACAGCAGCCGCGACGGACATACTGTCTGAACCGCGCTGAGACTGAAGCTGAGTAGTACTCGCAGGCGTCGGAGCCGTCGAGCGTGCTCCTCTAGAGCATACGACCGCAAACCCTCATTTCCTGCCGTCTCCGACAGTCCCCGCAAGCCGGTGACCTGCGGGAACGCTGCCGGACGTACGCTCGGGGGGGAGGACTCGAACCCCCAATGACAGGGCCAGAACCTGTTGTGTTGCCGATTACACCACCCCCGAAGGGCGCCGGAGAACTCTAGCCGGAGCCGGACTCCCGCTGCACCCGCGCGAGCGCGGCGGAGAGACGGGCGAGGGTGCGGTCGCGGCCGAGCAGCTCGAGAGATTCGAATAACGGGGGCCCTACCGACCGACCCGTCACCGCTAGACGGATGGGCACCTGGGCCTTGCCGAGTTGAGGCACCCCTACCTCCTCCCCGGCCGCCACGGTGGCTTCGTGTAAAGCCTCGGAGGTCCAATCGATATCGGAGTAGTGAGCCGAGGCGGCGTCCAGCAGAGCCGCAAACTGCGGCGTCTTGCGCACGCCCTTCTCCCAGTCACCGGAATCGATGACCGGCTCGGGCCGGAACAGGAAATCGGTCATGGTGAACACCTCTGAGAGGGTCCGAGCCCGCTCCTGTACGAGGGGAGCGATCGGCTCCCATCGAGCCTGGATCCAAGCCTGTGCCCGCTCGACCAGCTGGCGCGCCGGCAGCGCACGCAAGTACTCCGCGTTGACCGACTGCAGCTTGCGCTCGTCAAATATGGCGCCGGCACTCCTCACGTCCTCGAGGCGGAACTCGGCGATCATCTCGTCGAGGCTCACGATCTCTCGGTCACCGCCCGGAGACCACCCGAGCAGGCCCAGATAGTTGAGCATCGCCTCGGGCAGATATCCCTCGTCCCGGTAGTCCTCTACCGCCACCTTGTCCCGGCGCTTGGAGAGCTTCTTGCGGGCGTCGTTGAAGAGCAGCGGCAGGTGGGCGAAGACCGGCACCGGCCCGTAACCCAGGGCCTCCCACAGCAGCAGGTACTTGGATGTGTTGGAGATGTGGTCCTCGCCGCGGATCACGTGGGTTATCGCCATGTCGGCGTCGTCTACGACGTTGGCCAGGATGAAAAGAGGATCGCCGTTGGACTTGCGCACGCCGAAGTCTTCGATCTGCGCGTTATCCACACTTATCGTCCCCCTGACGAGGTCGTCAAAGGTGGTCTGGCCGACATCGGGGGTACGGAACCGCAACATGCGCCCAGCCGACGGCTCTAATCCTCGGTCCCGGCAGAAGCCGTCGTAGCCGGGCTTCTGTCCGGCCCGCTCCTTGATCTGTTCGGCCGTGCAGTCGCATGCATAGACGGAGCCCGACGCCAGCAGCCTGTCGGTGGCAGCCGCATACAGGTCCCCGCGCTGAGACTGGAAGTACGGACCTTCGTCCCAGTCGAGGCCGAGCCACCGCATGGCCCGCATGATGCCTTCGGTGTGCTCGGGACGGTTCCGCAGTGTGTCGGTGTCCTCGATGCGCAGGACAAATGTGCCGGCGTTCTGGCGGGCGTAGAGCCAGTTGAACAAGGCCGTCCGACCGGTACCGACGTGAAAGTAGCCGGTCGGCGATGGGGCAATCCGCACTCGAGGGCCGTGGCTCACAGCCGATCAGGCTACCGAGGGGGCGACGCCCCCTCGGGCAGCGGAGCCGATCAGCTGGCGAGAAGGTCGTGAGCGTCGCCGCCGGCGAGCTGGCGGCGCAGCTTCCCAATGGCGTCGCGCTCGATGCGGCGGACCCGCTCGGCGGTGAGCTGCATGGCCTGACCTACTTCACCTTGCGTCCGAGGCTCGCCCCGATCCAGCCCGTAGCGAAGCTCGAGCACCTGGCGCTCCTCTTCGGACAGGCGGGCCAGGAAGCGGGCGACCTCGTCGGGCAGCATGCTGCTGGCGACGGCTTCGAACGGAGATTCGGCGGCCCGATTGACCACCAGATCCCCGAGGCTGGTGTCGCCGTCCTCCCCGACCGCAACGTCGAGGCTCATGGGGTCGGTGTCGTAACGGAACAACTCGGACACGGCCATCTCGGTCGAACCCAAGCCCTCAGCCAGCTCGGCGAGGGTCGGGGGCCGGCCCAGCCGCAGCTCCATCTCGCCCTGAAGGCGTCGGGCCCGGCGGATCTCGTCGCCGACGTGAGCCGGAACCCGGACGGTGTGGGCGGTGTTCTCGACGGCCCGACCGATGGCCTGGCGGATCCACCAGGTCGCGTAGGTGGAGAACTTGAAGCCTTTGCGCCAGTCGAACTTCTCGACGGCGTGGATCAGACCGAGGTTGCCTTCCTGGATCAGGTCGCTGAGAGGCAGTCCCGACCACTGGTACTTGCGCGCCACGGATACCACCAGGCGTAGGTTGGAGTTGATGAACTCGGTGGTGGCACTGGCGGCTTCTGACACCTGCTTGCGCAAGTCACGCCGCTGCTTGGCGGTGAGCTTCTCGCCACGATCCAAGGCCTCCTGGGCCGCCTGACCTTGTTGAATGATCTGCCCGAGGCGCATCTCGTCGGCCTTGGTCAGGAGCGGGAAGCTACCCGCCTCGTCGAGATAGAGGCCCAACAGATCGGGGGAGTGCGACACGTTCTGGTTCATTGCAATGAGAAGTAACGCCGTAAGCTGCCGCATTATGCCGGAGAACCCCGAGTTACCGGTGTGACAAATGGCATACGAGGGTCGTAAATGTGGCGACCCGGCCGCTGAACACGGACGTATGCCCCTAATAGGTCTCCGAGGAGGACTTGGTGAACGACGCCGAGATCGTCAAGCAGATTGACCAGCTGGTGGCCCAGGAGCACCACCTGGAGCGCGAGCACACCGCCAATGGGCTGGCCGATGAGGACCGAGAGCGCCTCCGTTCTATAGAGGTCCAGCTCGACCAGTGCTGGGACCTGCTGCGCCAGCGCCGAGCCCGGCGCGACGCCGGACAGGACGCTGCCAGCGCAGAAGTCCGAGCGCCGGAGGTCGTGGAGCACTACCAACAGTGACCCCGGTCAGCCCTTCAGACGAGCGCCGGGTGCTTGGCGGCGTTCCGACCGAACTGCTGATCGGAGGTAAGTGGAGACCTGCCGCTTCCGGACGAACTCTGGCCGTCGAAGACCCGGCCACGGGCCAGACGCTCGTGGAAGTGGCAGACGGCGGCGCCGACGACGCCCTGGCGGCGCTCGACGCGGCCCACACGGCCCAACCGGCCTGGGCCGCCACCCCGCCTCGGGAGCGGGGCGAGATCCTGAGGCGGGCCTTCGAAGCACTCACGGCCAGCGCCGACGACCTGGCTCTGCTCATGACCCTCGAGATGGGCAAGCCGGTATCGGAATCGAAAGCCGAGATTTCCTATGGCGCCGAGTTTTTTCGCTGGTTCTCCGAGGAGACCGTGCGCATCGCGGGCGGCTACAACGTGGCGCCCGCGGGTGGAAGCCGCATCATCGTCACCCGCCAAGCCGTCGGGCCCGCTCTGTTGATCACGCCGTGGAACTTCCCGATGGCCATGGGGACCCGCAAGATCGGACCGGCCATCGCGGCCGGGTGCACCATGGTGCTGAAACCTTCGGAGCTCACTCCCCTGTCCTCGTTGGCTCTGGCTCAGGTCTTGATCGACGCCGGGCTGCCGCCCGGGGTTCTCAACGTGGTCAACACGACCGACGCCGGCGGGACGACCGGTCCGGTGATCGCCGACCCGCGCTTGCGGAAGCTGTCCTTTACCGGATCCACGGCGGTCGGAAAGAGCCTGATCCGGGCCGCGTCCGATCAGGTCCTGCGGGTCTCCATGGAGTTGGGCGGCAACGCCCCGTTCTTGGTCTTCGCCGACGCCGACCTCGACGCCGCGCTGGACGGCGCCATGCTGGCCAAAATGCGCAATGGCGGCCAAGCGTGCACGTCCGCCAACCGCTTCTATGTGCAGCGCGACATCGCCGAGGAGTTCGCCAGCCGGCTGGCGGAGCGCATGGGAGCCCTCAAGGTTGGACGCGGAACTGACGAGGGGGTATTGGTGGGCCCCCTCATCAATGACCGCCAGCGGGCCAAAGTTGTCCATCTCGTCGACGACGCTGTAGCCAAGGGGGCCCGGGCCTTGTGCGGCGGCGCTGCGTTGGAAGGACCAGGCCATTTCTACCAACCGACCGTCCTTTTATCCGTTCCCGCCGAAGCCGACCTCTTGAAGGAGGAGATCTTCGGACCGGTGGCTCCCGTGGTCGCTTTCGATCACGAGGACGACGCGGTGCGTGCCGCCAACGCCACCGAATACGGGCTGGTCGCCTATGTCTACACGCGCGACCTGGACCGGGCGCTGCGCTCGGCCGAGGGCATAAAAGCCGGCATGGTCGGCCTCAATCAAGGAGTCGTGTCGAACCCCGCCGCCCCCTTTGGCGGCGTCAAGTCTTCCGGGTTCGGCCGCGAGGGCGGACGCGAAGGCATCGATGAGTACCTCGATGTCAAATACGTGGCGATCAAGACCTGAGGCCTCCTGAATAACATGGCCACGATGGAACCTACCCAAATCGGGCAAACGCCGCGGGCGCCGCAGGGAATCCGTCCGCTGACGGGGGCCGGCGGGGCGAGAGACGGCCACGAAGTGGCCGCGTCGGGTCCGGTCGATCTCGACGCCGCGATCGCGCTGGGCGAGGCCCTCGTAGACAACCTGGGCCACGTGCTGCTTGGGACCAGCGGGGCCCTCACCGCCGCCGCCGTTGCCGTTCTTTCGGGCGGCCACCTGCTCATCGAGGACGTGCCCGGCGTGGGCAAGACCGTTCTGGCCCGCTCTCTGGCGATCTCGCTCGGGGCCGACCTGTCGCGAGTCCAAGGCCACCCCGACCTCTTGCCCTCCGACGTCACCGGCGTGTCGGTCTTCTCACCCGATTCGACCAGCTGGGAGTTCCGGCCCGGACCCGTCTTCGCCCACTTGGTGCTCGTCGACGAACTCAACCGAACCCCGCCCCGCACCCAGTCGGCCCTCCTCGAGACGATGGAAGAACAGCAAGTAAGCGTGGACGGCGAGTCGTGGCCGCTACCTCGCCCGCACATGGTGATAGCCACTCAGAACCCGCACTCGCAGAGGGGCACGTTCCCCTTGGTCGAGAGCCAGCTGGACCGTTTCGCCATCGCCACGGAGATGGGCTACCCCGACGCCGCTACTGAGGCGCAACTGGTGCTCCACCGTGGAGGCAAGTTCGCGCTCGGAGAGTTGCGCCCGATCTGTGACACCGCCTCGTGGCTGGAAGCGCAACGGGCCACCGAATCGGTTCCCGTCAGCCCGGCCGTCGCCGAATACGCCGTCGACCTGTGCCGGGCCAGCCGCAGCGCGCCCGGCGTAAGACTCGGGGCCAGCCCGAGGGCCGCCATATGGCTGATCCGGTCGGCGCAAGCCCACGCCGTTCTTTCCCGTCGCGCCTATGTCGCACCGGATGACGTCAAGGCCGTCGCCATCGGTTGCCTGGCTCATCGCCTCGTCACCGACGAGGGCGAGGAGAGCGTGCGGCAGGGGGTTCACATCATGGAGGCTCTGCTCGAGGCGACCGCCGCCCCCAGACCGTGACCCGCTGGGTTCGACCGGCCCGACCACGGTCGCCGATGGTGGTGGCGGTAGCCGTGATCGGCACTTGGTGGCTGGTGGCGCACAACAGCGGCGCCGGATGGGTCCAGGCCATCGGCGACGCCGTCTTCGGAACGCTTCTCGTGGGAATCGTCGGCCCGTCTGTGGTCCTCGCCCGAGCCCGTGTCCGGGTGAGCAGCGCCCCCGTCGACGGCACGGCCGGACTGCCCTTGGAGGTGAAAATAGATGCATCGACGCGAGTGCGGGTCAGCGGTGTTCACCCGCACGGACCCCAAGCTTTCGTCGGACCGATACGACGGCGGCGGTCCAACGACGACAGCTACACCTTCATTCCGCAGAATCGAGGCGTCTACGACTGGCTGACCGTGGATGTCGCCACGGGCGCCCCGTTCGGTCTGCAGTGGTGGACCCGCCGACTGTTGCTTCCCCTTCCATCCACCCTGCACGTCGCACCTCGACGTGGACAGCCGATTCCACTGCCCGTTCGCGAGCGCGAGCACACGGGCGAGAGCGTCATGCGCAAGCCTGGCGACGTGGGCGAGCCGCGAGGAGTGCGCGCCTACCGGGCCGGTGACAACCGCCGGTACGTCCACTGGCCGGCGACGGCGCACGCACGCGAGCTGATGGTGCGCGAAATGGAGCGGCCGTCGGCAGAACCCATCACGGTGCAGGTCTCGTTGCCGAGCGACCCGCACGAGGCAGAGCGCGTCGCCGAGCGGGCTCTGGCGTCAGTGGTACTGCTCCTCGATCGAGGCACAGCGGTCGTGCTTGGGACCATTGAAGAATCCGGCGCGGCCTTGGCACCGGTCGAAGACCGCCGCCAAGCGGGCCGGCGACTGGCGCGCGCCGTCGCCGCCCAGGACGCCGCACCTGAGGCGGCCGGCGTGCGCATCCACTCATGAGGGCGATCGAAGCGATCCGTCGAGCCAACGAGCCCAGGGCCCCTGAGCACTCCGTTCGCTTCCGGGTCGCTTGCACCGGCTCGGTCCTCGTAGCCATCGCGGCTTGCGCCTCTCTAGGAGAGGTAGCGCGACCTGTCGCCTGGATTGCCATGCTGCTCGTCTCTGTCGGGATGGTGTTCTCCTACGTCACTCGGGTCCGGCCGCCCGGATTGATCAAGGTCTTGGTCGCGATCGGAGCGATCGCGTCGCTGACGTGGTTCTTCCATCAGGTCGCCTCTCGACCTCCTTCGGATATCACTGCGGTAGAGGACCCGTTGACCGTTCTCTTCATGTCGATCTTGGCAGTCCATTCATTCCACGTGCCGGCCCGCCGGGACCTGATGTTCTCGATCGGGGCCTCGGCCGGTCTCATGGCCGTCGGCGCCGCTCAGGCCATCGACCTCGGCTTCGGCCCGTACGCGCTGGCTTGGGTGGCCTTCGGTCTCTGGGCTTTGCTGGAGTTGTGGAGCTCGGCGAGCGGAGGCGGCCGCGTCTCGGTGGCCGGTCTCAGCGCGTCGCTGGGCGGCGTGACATGCATGGCCGCGGCCGTCTTTCTCGTCCTTCCAGCACCGAGCGTCGGGATCAGGATCAACTTCCTCTCCCGGCAAGGAAGCGGAGGTTCCGTCTCGGTTCCGGGGGCCCTCGCCGGGGATGCCGGCAAGCCGGCCGAGCTCTCCCGCTCCGGGACGTCATCGGGCCCGACGCGCGTCGGCGGATACCTCGGCTTCGCCAACAGCCTCGACACCGCTCTACGCGGGAGCCTGAGTCACCAGGTGGTCATGTGGGTGCGCGCTCAGCGTCCGTCGTACTGGGTCGGAGAGACCTTCGATTCCTGGGACGGCGTCAACTGGAGCTCGACCAAGAACACGTCGCACCCGATCGGCGACGGGGCGCCATTCATCCTTCCGATACCGGAAGCCACCAGCACGACCGACCAAGCCGACCTGCAGACCTTCTTCGTCAACACCGCGGTTGCCGATCTTGTCTTTCACGCCGAAAGCGCGTACGAGCTGTGGTTTCCGAGCTCGACCGTCTACTACTCCGACGACGGGACGATCGTGTCGCCGATCGGAGTCGGGAAAGGAGCCATCTACACCGTCGACTCCGATGTGAGCGCCCCTACCCCGAACCAGCTGCGGGAGTTTTCCGGTGGGACGGGACTGACCCCGGAAATGCAGCAGGTCTATACCCAACTACCAGACCCCTACCCCCAAGTGCAAGCCCTGGCCCAATCCATCACCGCGGGCGACACCAACAACTATGACCGCGTCGAGTCGCTCATCTCGTGGATGGGAGCCCATACCCACTACTCGACCGACATCCCGCCCCTTCCACCTGGAGCCGACACCGTCGACGAGTTCCTTTTCGGTAACCGGGTCGGCTTCTGCGAGCAGATCTCCACTTCGCTGGCCGTGATGCTGCGAACGCTCGGCATACCGGTCCGCGAGACCGTCGGCTATGTGCCTGGCCCTTACAACCCGCTGACCGATCTATACGAAGTTCAAGCAGACGACGCTCACGCGTGGGTGCAGGTGTGGTTTCCGGGCTACGGCTGGCAGAGCTTCGATCCCACCGCGGCCGTACCCCTGGCCAACCCCTCACCAGGAGCCACCGCGCTCAGTGATATCGGGAAGGCTCTGGGACGAGTACCGGTCGTACCGGTTTCGTCGGTCCTCTTCGGGGCGGTCTCGGTCGCCGTCCTCGTTCGCTGGCGTCGCCGCCGTCCGGCGACGTGGGCCGAGCGCGTGGCCCGAGACGTCGAGCGAGCCGGCCACCGGGCCGGGCGGCCTCGCCGTCCCTCTGAAACCTTCGCAGAGTACGCCGGCGCGCTCGACAGCATCTCAGGAGGCGGCGACGCATGGGCGCGCATCGCGTCCTATGTGGAAGCGAGCGCCTACGGCGGCCGGGAGCCACCACCCGAGACTCAGCGCCAGCTTCTTAGTGCGACCCGCCGCACGCGCCTGGTCCGGATTCGAGAGCCGGTCGGGTAGGGCCTGACCGCGGCCCGGGTCGACGGGCGCGAAGGAATGCAGCAAGGATGGCCTCATGTCCTTTCTGGTGGTAGAAAAGCCGCGGCCCCACGTCACCCTGGTCACGCTCAATCGCCCTGAGCGCATGAACGCCATGGCCTTCGACGTCATGATCCCCTTCCGCCAGGCGCTCGAGGAGATCAACCACGACAGTGACACGCGTGTCGTGGTGGTCACCGGCGCCGGGCACGGGTTTTGTTCGGGTGCCGATCTGACCGACTCCGGCCGCGTCCCGAATATCGAAGGCCTGACGTTGCCGACCGTGTCGATGCGCGCCATGGAGCTGCTCGACGACGTGATCCTCACGATCCGCAAGCTTCACCAGCCGGTTATCGGCGCCATCAACGGAGCAGCCATCGGCGGCGGCTTCTGCCTGTCGCTTGCGTTCGATATTCGTATCGCGTCGGAAGCGGCCTACTTCCGGGCCGCCGGCATCAACAATGGCCTGTCCTCGACCGAGCTCGGCCTGAGCTACCTGTTGCCCCGCGCCATCGGGACCGCCCGGGCGTTCGAGATAATGCTGACCGGTCGCGACGTCGACGCCGCCGAAGCGGAGCGCATCGGGCTGGTATCGCAAGTTACTCCCGGACCCCGGCTCCTCGACGCCTGCTTCGAAGTGGCCGAGAGGATCATCGGCTGGAGTCGGGTGGGCGTCGAGATGGCCAAGCGACTGTTGTGGTCCAGCCTGGACGCTTCCAGCCTCGAGGCCCACATGCGCCACGAGGGCGTCGCCCAGCTGTACGTGCGAAACCTGACTGGAAACTTCGAAGAGATGATCCGCGCCCGCCGAGAAGGTCGGACCCCGGTGTACCTCGACGACGTCAGCCAGAAATCACCACCGCAGGCCTAGAGCTCTCAAAGGCGTCCGCCGCAGCGTGGCCGGATAGGTGATGTCCAAGCGCAACATGAAGGTGGCTGCACACACCACGAC